>JAZNME010000001.1:0-2583 GCA_045579445.1 Acutalibacteraceae bacterium
ATGGCGACGATCCGACTTCGTCGGCATATGCTTCTTTCATATATTCTTCTTTGATTTTAAGTTTTTCGAGAGAATCTATAAGTGTCAGAACTTCGCTTATTAAGGGGACTACCGAATACTGTCTTTTTACCTTTATTACCTGTGCAGATACTTTTGTGAACTGTATTTTATAGCAGTCTCCCTCGCTGTCGACAAAATACTGAGTAAGTGCTTTCATCGCGTCAAACTGAAGGTTTTTGACTATATATGCAATCATAATAATGAATGCGCCTATAAGGCACAGGGCGATAATACCCTTATCAATGATTTCTCTGAACATAAGAAAACCGAGTATAAGTATCGCTGAGAATATGAAAATCAGTGATACAATCAGAATATGGGTATGACTTTTTACTTTTTTGCCGTTATAGGTATAAACCTTGCATTTTGCGAGTTCTTCCATTTCAGCGGTAGTTATCATATTGCCCTCCCGAAAATTTTCTTTCTGTAATTATACCACACAGAAAAACCCATTTCAACAAAAAGCCGTATTCCAAGAAAGAATACGGCTTTTATCATTTATTTATAAAACGGTCGACAGAAATTTATTGAAATCATCTGCCATCTGTTCGGGAATTCTTGTATACATAAGATGTCCCTTATCGGTAAGTTTATATTCTGCACCGATACTTTCGGCATACCTGACAGCATTCTCACGCCATGACCCATTTTTTATCGGCACCTTCATATCGCTGATGTAGAAATAAGCAGGCACTCTGAGTTTTCCTGTTTTTCCTGCTTTTTCTCCGTTTGAAACAAGATTTCTGTTTTCTTCAAAAATGTCGGCATTGCCAAGATTTCTGTAAAACAACTCTTCATACAATTTCTTTTCATCATCGCTGAGATAGTCGGATGTCATAAGTCCCGAAGCATTTTCGAGCCTGTTTCTGAAAAGCTTTGTAAGAAATCCTCTTTTTTTGATTTTTGAATAGAGCTTCTGTGTACTTTTTATATTTGCCTCAACCTTTTCGGGAGAGAGAACTTTTCCCATTTCAACAGCCGTTTCGGGAAGCCCCATATCAACGCTGATAACGGCAATTACCTCATCGGGAAAGGTGTTTGCCCAGTATATTGCCTCAAATCCCGAATAGGAATGTGCCATAAGGATATATGGTGGTTTTATACCGGCGCCAAGCAATGCCTCTCTGTTTTCATTCACCATATTTTCAACAGTACGCGCAGTACCTGTGCTTTCGGTAAGGCCATATCCTGATTTTTCCGTTACAGCAATTCTGTATCGGTCAGACATTATGCGATAGAGTGGTCTGTATTCAAGCACGGGTGAAGAAACTCCTGCGCCCGAAAGCATAACGATTGTATTATCGCCGTTGCCTTCGGAATACACATTTATTTTTCCGTTTCCGACCTGTATTTTTGTTCCGTAATCTTTCATCACATTAACTCCCGTCATAGATAAATTCATTCCTCAAACTGTTCCATATAAAGTTCCAAGAAAAGCAAGATTATAAATGCGTTTTCCCATATATAGAAAAACCTGAAAAGAAAGGGGATTCTCAAAAAATAAGATACAACAAACACAACAGCGAATATGAGTGAACATATCGCAGAAATTTTATGTTTCTTTGTCTTCGACATTATCAGCGAAAGAACAAACGAAACGGTTGTTACAAGCATAAGCCCTATTCCGAAATAGTTATGAAGGTTGATTGTAAGGGATGTCGGGTGTTCGCTGAATGTGTTGAAGGGGAAAAAGGCTGTCCCTGAAATACCTATCAGAACGATATAATAGATTACTTTTTTAACAACAGGTATTCTGATTTTTTGTATGTAGACTATCATCAGCACAGCGATTATCACTGCGAAACAAAACCATAAAACAGATGTCCAGCGGTTTAATCCGATGTATGCCGAAAAGGATATTCCCAAATCAAACAAGTGATTTCCCGATAACCACGCACAAGCCACGGATATTATATTAGCCAGAAGAAACAGTATCCCTGCTATCAGCGGAATTTTATGATGTCTGTTCATTTTTTCTCCTCCTGATTTATATTTGAGTTTATTATACCACCATATCTGCATAAACTCAATACAATATATATCAAAGAGGAACAAATTGCGACAAAAGGGCGGTTTTTATTGACATAATCAAGGGGTTATGGTACCATAACTCTGAACAGACTTTTTTGCAGAAAGAGGAGTATTTATGCTGAAATTCAAAACACTCGCGTTACCGATAGGAATATTGACTGTTGTTGCGGCAATCGCAACTGTTCTTGTTATAACTTTTGCAGGTAAAAAAGAAGATGTTTACCGCGTTGTAAAAATCAATCATTTTGAAGGCGAAGTAACCGTCCTGCGAGATGAAAAGATGAACGCTTTTGAAGGGTTGCAACTTATTTCAGAAGATACAGTCGAAACGGGCGAGAGTTCAAAAGCGGAACTTTTAGCCGACAGTGACAAGCATATTCTTGCCGAAGAAAACACAAAGTTTGTTCTTAAAGCAACGGGAACGGAAAAAAGCGGAAACATAACAATAAATCTTCTTTACGGAACATCGCTTATCGAAATCGAAAACAAACT
>JAZNME010000002.1:0-100061 GCA_045579445.1 Acutalibacteraceae bacterium
AGTTTCAAGACGAACAAGAACAACCTTTTCGCCTCTTTCGTTCCATTCAACAGCGTCTTCAGCTGTGAATACAACCTTACCGCAAGCAGCACCGGGAGAAGCGCCGAGACCCTTACCTGCAGGAGTAGCAGCCTTGAGAGCCTTTGCATCGAACTGTGGGTGGAGGAGAGTGTCAAGGTTACGAGGATCGATCATAGCAACTGCTTTCTTTTCATCGATCATACCTTCGTCAACGAGGTCGCAAGCGATCTTAAGAGCAGCCTTAGCTGTTCTCTTACCGTTTCTGGTCTGGAGCATATAGAGCTTACCGTCTTCAACTGTGAACTCCATATCCTGCATATCTCTGTAGTGGTCTTCAAGGATACCGCAAACCTTGTTGAATTCTTCGAAAGCTGCGGGGAACTTTTCAGCCATTTCAGCAATCGGCATGGGAGTACGAACACCGGCAACAACGTCCTCACCCTGTGCGTTTGTGAGGAACTCACCCATAAGACCCTTTTCGCCTGTAGCGGGGTCACGTGTGAAAGCAACACCTGTACCACAGTTGTCACCCATGTTACCGAAAGCCATCATCTGTACGTTAACAGCTGTACCCCATGAATAAGGGATATCGTTATCACGACGGTAAACGTTTGCACGAGGGTTGTCCCATGAACGGAAAACAGCTTCAACAGCACCCATAAGCTGAACCTTTGGATCAGATGGGAAGTCTTCGCCGATTTTTGCTTTATATTCTGCCTTGAACTGAGCTGCAAGCTCTTTAAGGTCGTCAGCTGTAAGGTCAACGTCCTGAGTAACGCCCTTTTCTTCTTTCATCTTGTCGATGAGCTCTTCAAAGTACTTCTTACCAACTTCCATAACAACGTCGGAGTACATCTGAATGAATCTTCTGTAGCAGTCCCATGCCCAACGAGCGTTGCCTGACTTTTCAGCCATAACGTTAACAACTTCTTCGTTAAGACCAAGGTTAAGGATTGTATCCATCATACCTGGCATTGATGCACGAGCACCTGAACGAACAGAAACAAGAAGAGGATTCTCAAGGTCGCCAAACTTCTTACCTGTGATTTCTTCCATCTTGATGATGTATTCCATGATTTCTGCCTGGATATCATCGTTGATCTTTCTGCCATCCTCATAGTACTGAGTACATGCTTCTGTAGAAATTGTGAAGCCCTGAGGAACAGGAAGACCGATTTTTGTCATCTCAGCAAGGTTAGCGCCCTTACCGCCAAGAAGCTCGCGCATTGAAGCGTCGCCTTCTTTGAACAAATAAACAAACTTTTTGCTCATAATTTACCTCCAAAAAATTTTAAATACTTATTTGGGTATATTTAACCACCGATTATTGTAGCACATATATCTCAATATTTCCATAGTTTTTATGGAAAAAAGCCATATTTTGCCGACATTTTTTTTAGTAAAGATACACAATAAAGGCGCAAAGTACAAAATGCAAAGCGCAAAATGAGCTGATAGTAAATAGCGAATAGATGTTTACTATTTTTTTGTTTTATGTGTTGACAAACAGAAAAATGTGTGGTATTTTGAAACCGTGATAGGTGTGCTATCACAGTTGTATCACAGGAGGTGATGAAGTGATTATCATAGACCAACGAAGCAGAACACCCGTTTATGAGCAAATTAAGGAGCAGATATTAAATCTTATTAATACAGGTGAGTTGAAAACAGACGATAAATTGCCGTCTGTTCGCCAGTTGGCATCTGACCTTGATTTAAACGTAAACACTGTAAAGCGTGCATATCAGGAGCTTGAAACAGAGCGCGTTACCTATTCCCTTGCAGGCAAAGGTGTTTTTGTAAGTAAAACCGCCATAGCCAACGAAATTGTGCTTGAAAGCGCAGAAAAAGAGCTTTCAAGAATACTCTCTTCATCAAAAGCAAAGGGCATAAGCCTTGAAAGAGTAATTGAGCTCGCTCAGAACATATACGAAAAGGGTGATAAAAATGATTGAAATAAAATCCGTAACTAAAAAATACGGTGATTTCACCGCAATAGAAAATATAAATCTGACAGTTGAGGATTGCTCCGTTTTAGGCCTTGCTGGCTTTAACGGATGCGGTAAAACAACGCTTCTTAACGTGTGCGCAGGTATTTTCAAGGCAGACGCAGGTGCCGTGTATTTAGATGGCGCAGATGTTTTTGATAATGATGTTGAAAGACAGAACCTTTTTTATGTATCCGACGAATTATGGTTCCCTGTAGGTGCAACTATTAAATCTGCAGCTAAATATTATTCAACATATTATCCTCAGTTTGATTTTAAAATGCTTGAATCACTGTGTGATTTGTTTTCCCTTGATATGAAAAAGCCTATAAGAGGGTTTTCAAAGGGTATGACCCGTCAGGCCGGGCTTGTAATAGCCTTTGCCGCTAAACCAAAATATCTTTTAATAGACGAAACCTTCGATGGCTTAGACCCTCACAAAAAGGAGCTTCTCAGAAAGCTTATACTTGAATATATAAACGAAACAGGAGCTTCTGTTATTGTAAGCTCTCATGACCTTGGAGAGGTTTCAGGCGTTTGCGACCACATAGCAATCATTAAGGGTAAGAAGCTTATTTTCAACTCCCCTATCGAAGATATAAGTAACACCTTCAGAAAGGTTACGCTTAGCTTCCCAGAGGCTGTAAATGAAAATCTTTTTGAAGAAATAAATTGCAAAAACCTGAAAATTCAAGGTAGAAATGCAACCCTTACCCTACACGGTGATATTGAAAAAGAGCTTGAAAGAATCAACGCATTAGGCGCAGAAAACGCAGATATTCAGCTTCTTACCCTTGAAGAAGTATTTTCAGAAGAAACGGAGGCGCAATCAGACAATGAAAAAATTAAACGAATTTTTAAGTAAATCAGTTACACACAAGGACCTGTTTTCTAATTACTCTGTTTTCACTTTAATTTTATTGTTCATTTATGCTATCGGTTTTTTTGTAACCACATTAGGTCCAACAATAGACGGCAACAACCTTACACTTGATTTATTTTCTTTAATCAGGAGATCATATGAACAATACCATTTCTCCGCAACCGACACAGAGCTTTATTTTGCAACTATAATACCGTTTGTGGTATTTATGCTCCAGTTTTCTTTTCTTCATAAGAAGAGCATCTGCTATACCACACTGAGTTTCAACATCAACAGAAAAAATCTTTACAGAAACAGACTTCTATTCCCATTACTCTTCATACTTGTTGTTATGGTTGCTGTAAAGTTATATGTTTTAAAAGCAAATGTCGATATTTATGGTTTGCAGCCCCTTCTTTTACAGACATTTTTTGCCCACCTGTTTACTTACATAAAAATCGTTCTGTTCGCTATTTTCTGTGCTGTGTTTGCATCTATGCTTTGCGGCAGAACAATTGAAGCCGCTGCAGCCGGCATTTCAATATTTGCGTTACCATCACTGGTAAGCGTTTTTATCAGCTTTACAAACAGCTTTACTCTTTATGGTGCGACAGAATACTCTGAAACTATCATCACAAAAATTGCTAACGCACTTAACCCCATAGATTGGAACGATAGCTACTATCTTTACACTTATTACGCGGATTCAATATCCGAAGAATATTCTCCGTTTGAAAGCATAATTATTTCCATTGTATGGATTGCATTTCTCTATGTTGGCTTATTTGCTTTGGGTAAATATTTCGAAAAATGCTACAAGCCTGAAAAGAGTGGCTTTAAGGGCACAAACGCTATAACTTCTTCGTTTGTTTCAATTACTCTTCCACTTACAATCGTGCTTATGTTGTTCCAGGACCTTGTCTATAGCGCAAGCACTATTGATGTTTCGACACCGGTTTTATTAAAATATTCTCTTTTAGGCATAGTTGTGCTTATCGTATGTTCACTTATCTGCAACTTCCTTGTGCACTTTACATTCAGAAAAGTAAAATTCGCAATAACCGGTTCTCTTGCAACAATAGTTTTTATGTTAGCGCTTGCAGGAATAAATTCAACAGATATTTTTAACACCTACAACAAGATTCCCGACAAAGACGATGTTGTAGAGATAAATATGGAAGTTTCCTATGACGGCCTTGTCAATGCAGGTGAAGCAACGGGAAATGTCTTTTTCGGCATGCTTGACAGAAAATATGATTACACTGCTGTTGACACTGAAAAAGAAATAGAATTAGCAATGGATTTACATAAAGCTATTGTAGATAACAGAGACAGAGATACCACTCTTCATGCTTCATTTACCTACACATTAAAAGACGGCACTAAGGAAAAGTGGGAATATTCGTTTCTGAGCGAAGAAGCAGTAATTGAAGCAATGAAACTCAGAGAAAGTGAAATCGGAGAGGAATATCTCAGAGAACTACTTTTACCTGATACAATTATTGATGAAGAAACTGGAGAACCTCAGAAAATAAGCATTCAAAATGCAAATTTAATAATCAGTCCTATTCCGGGCACTACATTTTACCCTCATTTGAATAAAATAACCCAAAAAGAATTCCGTTTGCTCAGGGAAGCAATTTTTGAGGATGTTATGAGCATTTCAAACGATGATTGGTTTTATCCGACTCAGCCGCCACTCGCTTATCTTGTCATCAAGGTTCCCGTTCTTCTGGATATAGATTGGTACGACACTCCAACATTCACCACACCAATATATCCAACAATGGAAAAAACCTTGCATATGTTAGAACATCTGGATTTCTATGGCGATATGTCATACGAAACACCAATTAAAGATGTTTACATTGCAGACCTTGATGATATGGTAGATTATATAACAGATTCATCCGTAACAGGTCCTATTTTCTCTTCGTTACATCACGTTTCAATCGATACCAAAAATGCACCTGTAACAAAGGTTGAAAACAAAGCAGAATGGGATGCACTTTTCCAAAAGGCTTACCCATATTACTACGTAGGTAGCGAAAAACAAGGAAAAATCCTTATTGTTGATTTTGAAGAAAATCATCCAACCAAACGGGCTATATACTATATTCCACAAGAGTAATTATTAAACAAAGGAGTGTTAGTATGAAAAAATTTCTTATTAGTCTTGTTGCAGCCATTGTAATATGTGCGGTAGCTTACTGTGTTATTCTCACAGCCTTCTGGGACCTTGAAATACATATAGGCAGACCCGCTGACCGTAGCGGAAGCTACCATGAACCCGTTACTGTTTCAGGCGGCTTATACTTTTCAACAAAAAAGGCAAATGAAAATTCAGTGGATTTCGTTAAGAAAAACGGCGACTTTTTCTTGGAGTTCTACGAGGAGCACAAGGAAGATGAGTATAAGCTGGATACATATGTTACCTTTGAAGACGGCAAAACAATTGTTACCTACAAAGGCACAATCACCGATAATGAAACAGGTGAGACATCCCCTTATGAAAAGCAGCTTGTGTTTGATTATATATTTACGAGAACGGTGAATGAGTAGAGCAAATAGCGGTTAGCAATTAGCAAATAGTTGCTTCGCGTCAAACTTACTGAAGAATAACTGCAAGAGAACTACCCACCACCGCTAACGCGGTCCCTTCCCTCTTGTGGTACCCAAAATTGCTTGCTCGTTGCTCACTTCGCACAATTTTGACCACTGCGCCAACTCACACTCCCTGCATCGCCCACAGGGCGCGGTCGTGTTCCCTGCCCCCTATTTGACAAAAGTCAAACAGGGATGATAAGCTATCGCAAAATTTAAAGCTACATAAAACCGAAAAATTTGCGAAGCCTATCATCCCTGTGCGTAAGCATAGGGAGGGGGACCATTCCTCAATATAGTTAATATTACAGGTGAGTATATTTCGGGTAAATATGCTCACCTGTATTTTTTGTTGGGGCGGAATGGTGGTGGGTAGTTCTCTTGCCTTTTGTCTTCAGTTAGATAGAAAAAAATGTCTGCGAGGCAACAATGCTTCGCAGACATTTATTTTTAAAGATTTAAACAAGTGCAGAGAAAATTGATTAATCACAAAATTCAAAAATTATATTATTTTTGAAGAGTTTTAAGATTTGGATGAAAAACGAAGGCTTGCCACCGACGCTGTATAAGGATACTGCGAGGTGGCAAGCCAAAGTTATTCGCCAAATATTAAACTCTTGTAACGGCGATTGCTACCTTTTCGCCATTAATATCCCATTCCTTACCTTCGCCTGTGCCTTCGGCAATAGCGTCGGAAAGAACTACTGTTGAGATAGCTGCTTCGTTCTTCTTTGCAATTTCGAGAACCTTCTGATTGCCTGAAAGGGCAACTGTGATTCTGTCCATAACATTGAAGTCAGAGTCTTTTCTCATTGTCTGAATCTTACTGATGAGCTCTTTTACAAAGCCTTCTTCAATAAGCTCAGGTGTAAGAAGTGTATCAAGGGCTACTGTTACGCCTCTGTCAGAAACAGTGAATACGCCTTCCTTCTGCTTTGTTTCAAGAAGGATATCCTCTGTAAGAAGCTCAACGTCGCCACTTGGAAGGTTAAGAGTAAGCTTTCCGTCTGCATCAAGTGTTGCATTTGCAGATGAATCGAGGGCACCGAGTGCTTCTCTGATTTCGCCAAGCTGCTTACCGAACTTAGGACCTACTGTACGAAGCTGAGGCTTGAAGATATATGAAACGAGAGCAGATGCATCTTCAATGAAGTCAACACTCTTAACATTAAGCTCCTCGCGGATAATATCTACGAAATAGCCTTCAACCTTTTTATCGCACTGCACATACATTGTGCTCAATGGCTGACGGTTCTTCATATTTGAACCGTTTCTTGCAGCTCTGCCGAGAACAACAATTGAAACAACCTCATCCATATTCTTTTCAAGGTCTTTATCAATAAGATTATCCTGTACCTCAGGGAATGAGCAAAGGTGTACGCTTTCAGGAGCAGTCTTATCAACGTTGCAAACAAGGTTTCTGTAAATAGCCTCTGCCATGAAAGGAATCATTGGGGCAGCTGCCTTTGCAGTAGTTGTAAGAGCTGTGTAAAGAGTCATATAAGCTGCTGTCTTATCCTCTGTTTCGCCCTGTACCCAGTAACGCTCACGGCCACGGCGAACATACCAGTTACTCATTTCGTCTGTGAACTCCTGAAGAGCCTTTGCAGCCTCAGGAATCTTGTAGTTAGCAAGGTTATCATCTACAGCCTTAACCATTGAATTGAGCTTTGAAAGAAGCCACTTATCCATAACGGTAAGCTTGCAATCGCTGAGATTATATTTTGTTGGGTCGAATTTATCAATATTAGCATAAAGCACATAGAAAGCATATGTGTTCCAGAGAGTACCCATAAACTTACGCTGACCCTCAATAACTGCCTTGCCGTGGAAACGGTTTGGAAGCCAAGGAGCAGAGTTAGTATAGAAATACCAACGGATAGCGTCTGCGCCGTAGCTTTCGAGAGCATCAAACGGATCAACTGCGTTACCCTTTGACTTACTCATTTTCTGACCATTTTCATCCTGAACATGGCCGAGAACGATAACGTTCTTATACGGTGCTTTATTAAAAATAAGTGTTGAAATAGCAAGAAGAGAATAGAACCAACCACGAGTCTGGTCAACAGCCTCAGAAATGAAGTCTGCAGGGAACTGTGATTCGAAAAGCTCTTTATTCTCAAATGGATAGTGATGCTGAGCAAATGGCATTGCACCTGAGTCGAACCAGCAGTCGATAACCTCAGGAACACGGTGCATTTCTTTACCGCACTCAGGGCACTTGATTGTTACTGCATCAATATATGGTCTGTGAAGCTCAATTTCATCAGGGCAATTTGAGCTCATTGACTTCAATTCTTCAATTGAGCCGATTGAGTGAAGGTGGCCACATTCACATTCCCAGATATTAAGTGGTGTACCCCAATATCTGTTTCTTGAAATACCCCAGTCCTGAACGTTCTGGAGCCAGTCGCCGAAACGACCCTTACCAATGCTTTCAGGAATCCAGTTGATTGTATTGTTATTTCTGATAAGGTCATCCTTAACCTCTGTCATCTTAATGAACCATGATTCTCTTGCATAGTAGATAAGAGGTGTATCACATCTCCAGCAATGTGGATATTCGTGTTCAAACTTAGGAGCATCGAAGAGAAGACCTGCTTTATCAAGGTCAACAAGAACAAGTGGGTCTGCCTTTTTAACGAATGTTCCCTCGTATGGTGTAGGAGCAGTCATTTCGCCCTTACCGTTAACAAGCTGAACAAAAGGCAAATCGTAACGTCTGCCAACCTTAGCGTCATCCTCACCGAATGCAGGCGCAATGTGAACGATACCTGTACCGTCTGTCATAGTAACATAGCTGTCTGCAGTGATGAAGAAAGCCTTTTTGTTCTGCTTATCGCAAAGAGGTTTAACATAATCAAAGAGAGGCTCATACTCCTTGCCCTCAAGGTCAATACCCTTGTAGCTTTCAAGAACCTCATATGCAGGTGCATCCTCTGTTGCAAGCTTACCGAGAACCTTGTCAAGAAGTGCCTCAGCCATATAGTATGTGAAGCCATCTGCTGCTTTAACCTTGCAATATGTGTCTGCAGGGTTTACGCAAAGTGCAACGTTTGAAGGAAGAGTCCAAGGTGTAGTTGTCCAAGCAAGGAAATATGCATCCTCACCAACAACCTTGAAGCGTACAATTGCTGAACGCTCTTTAACTGTCTTGTAGCCCTGAGCAACCTCGTGTGATGAAAGAGGTGTTCCGCAGCGAGGGCAGTAAGGAACAATTTTGAAGCCCTTGTAAAGAAGATTTTTATCGTAAATCTGCTTGAGTGCCCACCACTCTGATTCAATGAATTCATTGTGGTATGTTACATATGGGACATCCATATCTGCCCAGAAGCCAACTGTACGTGAGAAATCCTCCCACATACCCTTATACTTCCATACGCTTTCCTTACAATGGCCAATGAATGGGTCAAGACCATATTCTTCAATCTGCTCTTTACCGTCAAGACCAAGAAGCTTTTCAACCTCAAGCTCAACAGGGAGGCCGTGTGTGTCCCAGCCTGCTTTACGCGGAACCATACAGCCCTTCATTGTGCGGTAACGAGGAATCATATCCTTAATAACACGAGTTAAAACGTGGCCTATATGTGGCTTACCGTTTGCTGTTGGCGGACCATCATAGAATACATATGGTGTACCGTCTTTTCTGTCTTCGATACTTTTTTCAAATATCTTTTCGTCGCGCCAGAATTTTTCAATCTGTTTTTCCTGTTCAACGAAATTTACATTTGGGGAAATCGGATCGTACATTATTTTACCTCCAAAAATAATTAAATGCAAAATGCAAAACGCAAAGTGCAAAATAAAATTAATAACCAAAATTCAAAGATTTGGATGAAGAACGCAGTTTTAAGATGCGACGCTGTATACAGATACTGTGAGCATCGCAAAAACAAGTTATTCGCCAAAGATTTGAATTTCAAAAAAAGTCTTTGCCCTGTATACAGGACAAAGACTTACTTTGTTAACCACCTATAATACAAACGTACTGCCATACGCTGTTCATTTAACGGTGAACAACCGGAGAGGCTTACTATAAGTTCAGCCCTCGGCTCCGGAGTGATATTCATCAGTTTGCATTATATCGGGCTCCCACCGCCCCCGACTCGCTATGACTCTGCAAAAAGACTACTGTCTCCTTCAACGCCTTTTCATACGGGGACATAATAACACACATTACAATATATTGCAAGTGTTTTTTAATTTTCGTTGAAGTACTTAACAATATATTCGACAACTGCACCAAACATGGGGTGAGAATGGGAGGCTTCGCCGTTCCAGTTTTCCCAAAGGGTTGTAGCGCCGTGGCGTTTCATATTGTAGAAGGTATTTTCCTTTTTACTTGAAAGGAGCTTAAAGGCTAAATCGCTATGACCATTTTCGCAAAGCACCTTAATAAGAAGCTTTGTACCGAAAATACCTGTATCGAATTCACCTATCTTTTCATACTTATCTACAATTGCCTTTAAGGTCTTTTCGTTGCCGTAACCAATATCAAAGCCGTAGGCATCGCTTGCCTCTGTGGATTTATAGAAGGTACAGGTTTTCTTATCGTAGTATTTATCAAGAAATGCTTTTTCAACCTTTTTAAGCCTCTGCTCAAGGTCTTTAGTAGGTTTGCCGATTACCTTTGAAAGCTCTATAACATTCTTGATAGCTCTGATGTAGAAATATGTATTTACAAAAGGCTCAGGAATAAGGTTTTTGTTGTCAGGCGAGCACCAGTCGCCAAGGCACCAGCCGAGGCGTTCCTCGCAAACAACTATACCGTTTTCGCTATGAGCATCCATATAATCAAGGTAAGCAAGCATATTTACATAATACTTTTCAACAAGCTCTTTATCCCCATAAGCCTTGTAGAAGCTGTATGGTACAAATACCATTGCACCGCCCCAGCCACCTGGACCGCCACCGCCACCATAGAAGGGCGCAGTATGCTGAACGTGTCCGTTATAAATATCCTGACAGTCTGCAATATCTCTTATCCACTTACGATACATTTTCTCTGCATCGAAGCAAAGCATAACTGTATCTGCAGTAAGCTGACCATCACCTGTGTAGCCAAGGCGCTCTCTGTGAGGGCAGTCTGATGGTACACAACCGTGAGTATTGGACTGCTGAGTTCTTATAAATGCATCATATATCCACTGAATTGTAGGCTCAGAGGATTTGAATTTAATAATCGGCTTAATATCTGTGTGGCATACTCTGTATTCGAAAACCTCTGCAGTACCGCGAAGCTCAATGTATCTGCAAGCGTGCCATGTGAAGAGCGGATGATATTCTTTCTTTTTACCGTCGTGGAAGAACGTATCACCCTGAATTCTGTGCTCCCAGCCTGCGGAGCTGAATTCAAGACCGCCATCCTCTTTAAGAATCTCGGCAAAACGAAGTGTGCACATCTCGTTAGGTTGAGCTCTGTCTCCAAATTTTATAACAGGATAGCCTGCAATATTTTCGCCAATATCGTAAATCTTGTAGTCGCCCATACGGAAAATGCACTTAGGCTTTAATTTCCTGATAACCTTATCAGAAGTGAAATCCTGCTCATCGAGAACAGAAACAGGCTTTTCTACAACCTCTGCACAAGCCCAATCGCTTGTATCAGCCTGATAATCTGAAAAATCATATCCGCCAAGGCGAGCGTCATGGGTTTCACCGTAGTAAATATTAGTTTTCTGAACGAAGGATTTTCTGTATTTTACATCCTCATCACTTTTTGAAACGATGTTATCGCCCTGAGTGAGCTTATAGCAAAGCTTAAGTGTGCCGTATGGCTTTACGCCTTCATTAGGACACTCATTCTGGCAGAACCAACCTCCACCAATATGGAAAACGATAGTATTCTTTCCCTTTTTGAGGAACTTTGTTACATCTATTTTTTCATAAAGAATACGATATGTCATCTTATCAAAAATGGGGTAATTCATTGATGCAGTATCGTGATCCTTATAATTTGTCCACGCAGGAGCAAGAACTCTGTCCGAAATGCACTTACCATTGATATAAATGTAGCAAAAGCCAAGACCCGTAACATAAAGCTCTGTTTTTTCTTTCTTTTCAAGGTAAAAGTCCTTTTTCGCAATAACTGCCTGATTTTCTCCATGGAATGAAAGCCAGTCTGCACCGTCAAACACCATATTTTCACGGAACATTATACGGCGTTTTCCGTCTTTTATATACGAGATATTCTCATACGGGATGCCATTTGCTTTGAAAAAATCAATATTAGCTGTGTAGCCTTCGCAGACTATTTGCTTTGCACCCTGTTTTTTAGCTTCGGCTTTCAAATCCTCAATTATTGTGCTACCAACTTTAAAACGACGGTAACCATCCTTAACGCAGATAAGAGCAAGTTCAAAAACATCTCCGCCTTTATCGTATGCACTACCGCAGGCAACAACATCTGCACCTAAATAATATGCAATGTGTATGCCCTGCTCATCACGAGCATCTTTAATAAAGCCTTGCTTTTCGCCCAACTCGCCGCAAAAAACCTCGCGACGAAGGGCTGTTATTTTTTTGAATTCTTTAGCATCTGCAAAATCTATTTTTTTGCTGCCGGGGAACATAATTCGTGCCATAATTAATCCACCTTTTTAGGAGCTATAACAAAGTTGAAGGTAAGCTCTTTTGAAGCATCAATGCAATATTCAGGAAGAGTGCGAGGACCGCAAGAGCCTGTGCCTGTACCTCTTGTAAAACCATCAAGGGTAACAAATGTTGTCTTTTCGTCAACAATATCTTCTCTGTGGTTTGCATTGAAGAGGGTTTCCTGAGTAAAGTTGTGAACATTAAAGTTAAAGCGTCTGTCAGAAGAAATATAAATCTCCTCACCCTTATCGCTTGAAAGCTTAAGGTATGAAACGTCAGAGTGGTTCATATTATCCTGCGGTCTGATATATGGCTCATACTGCTCTGCAACAGTTGATTTATAAAGACCTACAGGTGCGTGAGCGTTAAAATCGCAGAAATTCTCTTTTTCACCTCTGCCGAAATATTCGATATTAGTGAAACGCTTGTCTGCCTCGAATGTAAGACCTACTCTCGGAATATCGTAAATCTGCTCGGTGCTTTCCTTAACAGGAGCAACGCAAACCTCAATATCAAGAACACCGTTTGCTCCGATAATGTAAAGCACATTCGCATTAAAGAGAGCATCCTCTTTGCCGTAAATTGTGAAATATTCGCTTACAGACGCAACGCCTGATTTTACCTCTGCGCTTAAATCCTCAAGCACAATTTTCGGGTTTCTGAGATTGTGTTCATCCCACTTTGCTTCATCCTGACGGTCATTATCAATATATGCTCTTACGAAGTTAAGAAGGAAGCCTTTGTGTGATACAGGAGCTTTATTCATAACTGAAACGCCATTTGCCTTATAAGAAAGCACCTCACCTGTTTCCTCAGAGAACTCAATTGAACCGTTAGGGAATTTAACTCCTATAGTTTCACCATCGGAGCTCATCGAAACCTTACCTGCTTCAAGAACAGGCTGTGGGAACTGCGCTTCAGAAAGGGTCAACTGCTCTGTTGCAACCTCAAAATCACCTTTAAGGTATGTTAAGTTAAGGTATGTGTTTTTATCATAATCAACCTTTGGTAAGTCAAGCTTATAGGTTGCTTCCTTTTCAGGAGCAATATTTGTATCAAATGAGCCGCAATTTACTATTTCACCATTCACCTGATACTCCCAATAAACCTCAATGCCCTCAGATGAAAGGAAGCGGTTTGTGTTGAGAACGGAAAGCTTGTTGCCTGCAAGGCGTGTAGCTCTCAAAGGTCTGTATATATTCTTCATATTGTATGCGCCTGTGTGAGGTGTACGGTCAGGGTAGAAAAGACCGTCTACGCAGAAGCAACCGTCGTGAAGAGGCTCACCGTGGTCTCCGCCATAGGTATATTCCCAAGGGAAGTCATCGTTTATATGTCTTACTGTGTGGTCTGCCCACTCCCAGATACATCCGCCAAGGAAAATATCGTCTGAATAGAAGAGCTGCATATATTCTTCCATAGCGCCGGGACCAACACCCATAGCATGGCAATATTCACAAAGGAAGAAAGGCACTTCATTAAAGGATTTGCCCCTTGTTCTTCTCTGTATTTTTTTCATATCGTGCTGATGTGTATACATCTGTGAATACACATCGTAATGCTGACGCCTTGTATGGGTAACGCCCTCATAATGAATAGGAATTTCCGTTCCCAAATCCTTAAGCATCTTGTAGCACTTGTCGTGGCACTTATAGCCCTTTGACTCATTACCCAGACTCCACATAATAATGCTTGGATGAGTTCTGTCGCGGAAATACATACGGCGGACTCTGTCCATATAGCGTGGCGCCCACTTCAGATCGTGGCTTATCATATCCTCAGGGCAATCAAGGTTCCACAGACCATGTGTTTCAATATCTGCTTCGTCTACAACATAAAGACCATAGTGGTCGCAAAGCTCAAGGAAGAACGGGTCCGGCGGATAGTGAGATGTACGAACACAGTTAACATTGAATTCCTTCATTAACTGAACATCCAACTCTAAATCCTTGAAGTCCTCGCAATAGCCCTTTGTTTCGTGGGTATCGTGGTGGTTAACACCCTTGAGTTTGATTTTCTTATCATTGAAATAGAAGGTTGTTCCGTCAATTTTAATATTCTTGAAGCCTACATACTGACGGATTGACATAACCTCTTTTTTGCCATTGTAAAGAGTTATATAAAGCTCATAAAGGCGTGGAATTTCTGCACTCCACTCTTCAACATCAAGCTTTTTGAATGAAATGGAAGTGTTTTTATTTCCCTCTGCCTCACCTTCAGCAACAAGGGTTTTACCATCGTAAAGAGATGCCTTGACTGTAGCATTCTTTACTCCGCCCTTAATCTCTGCTTTAATGTTAAGGTTGTATTTTTTCCCTTTTTTCTCGGCAATTGCCTGGAAATCGTTTATATATGATTTTTCGTAGGTGTAAAGAAGAACATCGCGAAAGATGCCATTTTCTCTGAACATATCCTGAGCTTCAAGGTATGAGCCTATGCTCCACTTGAAGACAACTGCAAGAATTTCGTTTTCGCCTTCTTTAAGATATTCGGTAACGTCAAACTCATAAGAGTTGTGAGCACCCTCACCGAAGCCTACAAACACTCCGTTGATATATAAATCAACGCAAGGAGTTATACCAAGGAATGTAAGCACATAGTTCTTGGTTTTATCTTCAATATTTATAAATTTACGATATATACCGCATGAGAAATCGTCAGGGAGCTCGGGTGGTCTTACGCCCTTACCCCATTCACCACCAAACTTGCGGTTATCGAAGCCATAAGGGGTGTTGATATATTCAGGAATTTCGTAGCCTGTTCTCTGCCATGTTGACGGAACATTAACCTTATCGAATTTGATTTTTGATGTGTCAATAGTTGCAGGGAGCTTTGATTTTTTCTTATAGTATTTAAACTCCCATTCGCCTGAAAGAATTGTAACCATATCGCTGTTATAGCGCTCGGTCTTATAATCTGCTGCCTTTGTCGCCTTTAATTTTGTGTGAGGAACGCAATAAGCGCGTGGCGCCATTCTACCGCATTCATAGGCTTTAAAATTACAGTGATTTACCTTATCGAGAATATATTTCATAAAAATCCTCCTACGATTCCATATTAATTCAATATTATCATAGCAAGCACTATATTTCAATTTTAAAACTTAAAAATATCTCACAAAAATAATGCAATTTTTTTGATAATATGATAAAATGGATTCATCAATTTTTCAGGAGAAAGCAATGAGTATTTCAGAGGAGAAAATTACCGGCGTTGTTGAAGAAGTTACTTTCCAGAATGAAGCAAATGGCTGGACTGTTGTTGATATTTCTGTGGGAAATGAGCTTCTTACGGCGGTAGGCGTTATGCCCGGAATAAATGCAGGTGAAACTGTTTGTTTAACAGGTACATATACAATTCATCCCTCTTTCGGAAGGCAGTTCAAGGTGTCTGCCTTCAGCCGTGCTATGCCTGAAACAATTGACCAGATTTTTAAATACCTTGCCTCAGGCGTTATAAGAGGGATCGGCCCTAAAAAAGCTATGAACATAGTAGAAAAATTCGGTGCTGATACTCTTTACATATTAGAAAGCGAGCCGGAGCGCCTTGCATCAACAAAAGGCATATCGGAAGATCAGGCAAAAGCCATAGGCGAGGAGTTCAAAAAGCAGTCTGCCTTGCGCACTATAATGTTAGGTCTTGAAAAATATGATTTTTCAGCCTCAGAGTGTGTAAGAATATTCAAAAAATTAGGCGTTAACGCAGTTGAAAAGATTGAAGAAAACCCATATTGCCTTTGCGCTTTAGGTTTAGGGATAGGCTTTGAAAGAGCAGAAGCAATTGAGGAAAAGCTTCCCAGAAAGCCTTTGCCTGATTATAGAATCAGAGAAGGTATTCTCCACGTTATGCGCTACAACTCAACAAACAGAGGCCATACCTGTATCCCGCGAGAAAAACTTCTGAAGCCTTCAAGCGATTTATTGGATGTAACTCAGGATGAAATTGATATTGCAATTGACACACTAGTAAATACAGGTCAACTCAAAACTGCTGACTTAGACGGCCAAAGCTTTGTTTTTCTCCCGTCTGCATTTTTAGCAGAAAGAAAAATTGCGGAGAGAATAAATATTATTGCCGGCTTTCCGCCACCATCTGCTCCTCAGCTTGCAGACTGGATAGACCATATTGAAAAAAAGAACAACATAACATACGAAACTCAACAAAGGCTTGCTATTGCAACTGCGGCAAAAAAAGGTCTTTTAGTTCTTACAGGTGGTCCGGGCACAGGTAAAACCACAACTATAAAAGGAATTATCAATGTTTTTGAAAAACAGAATCTTGATATTGCTCTTGCAGCGCCAACAGGCAGAGCCGCAAAGCGTATGAGTGAGGTTACGGGAATGGACGCAAAAACCATTCACCGACTTTTAGAGGTGGAATGGGATGAAGACGACAGACCTGTTTTCAGGCGAAACTCGCAAAACCCACTTGGTTGCAACGCTCTGATTCTCGACGAGCTTTCAATGATTGATATTCATCTTTTTGCAAACCTTCTTGATGCGCTTCCTTTAGGCTGCCGACTTATCCTCGTTGGCGACAGCGATCAGCTACCACCTGTAGGCGCAGGAAATGTTTTGCAGGACCTTATTATTTCAGGTATGCTTCCCGTTGTTTGCCTTTCTCAGGTCTTCAGGCAGGCTATGGAAAGCAAGATTATAACAAACGCTCACAAAATTGTAGGTGGAGAAAACCCTAACCTTACTAACGACGGCAAGGATTTTTTCCATATAGAAAGATCTTCACCATATATCTCTGCCCAGACTGTAACAGAGCTTTGCGCAAGCCGTTTACCCTCTGCTTATGGTTGGGATTCATTTTCAGACATTCAGGTTATAACACCATCTAAAAAAGGTGAAACAGGCACTCAGAACCTTAACAAGCTTTTACAGGAAGCTCTTAACCCACCTGACGGCAAGAAAAGTCAGTTAACAGTTGCCGGCAGAATATTCAGAGTTGGCGACAAGGTTATGCAGATAAAAAACAACTACAATATTGAGTGGCAGTCCCCTACCGAAAAAGGAACGGGCATCTTCAACGGCGATATTGGTATACTCACAGATATAAATATAAGCAATGCAACTGTAACCGTAGATTTTGACGGCAGAGTTGCAATCATACCTGCGGAATATATGAGCGAGCTGGAGCTTGCCTACGCAATAACCGTCCATAAAAGTCAAGGTAGTGAGTTCAAAGCGGTTATATTCCCTGCCATAAGCATTGTGCCGAATTTAGCATACAGAAATCTTTTATACACAGCAGTAACAAGAGCGAGAGATATGCTTGTTACAGTTGGTAATGCCGAAATGGTTTATGCTATGACGCAAAACGATAAAAAGGCAAAAAGATATTCTGCATTATCATATTTTTTGAAAACTGATTTATAATGAACATTAAAAACCTTTCGGATATGTTTTTATCCTTTATATTCACAAAGCGTTGCAGATTCTGCAACAAAATCTGCAATGTTACTGACGAAATATGCGAAGACTGTTATAAAGATTTGCACAAGGTTGAGGGCGAAATCTGCTACAACTGTGGTATTTCCAAGCTTTTATGTAACGGAAATGAAAAGAAGCATTTTTATGAAAGCATCTGCGCCCCGTATTATTATGATGGAGCAGCAAAGCTCAGCGTTATTCACCTGAAGCATAAAGCCACAGAGAGAATCCTCTACCCGCTAGCAGAGGATATGTACAACTGTATAAACCACCACTATAAAAATCTGCAGTTTGATTATTGCACCTATGTGCCTATGCACCCTGATGACCAAAAAAAGCGAGGCTACAATCAGGCACAGCTTCTGGCAGAAAAAATAGCAGAAAACATGGGTATTCCCTGCTTACCTCTTCTGAGAAAGGATTTTAAAACTCAATCTCAACATATTCTGCCCGAAATGATGCGTAGCGGCAACCTTCTTGGTGCAATAAGCTTTAATACGGATTGCACTGCAAAAATTCAAGGCACTCGCATTCTTCTCTGCGACGATATTAAAACAACAGGTTCAACACTTGACGAATGCACGAAAACACTTCTTTTCGCGGATTGTGCTGAAGTAAGGTGTGTAACCGCATGTGTAAATTGGAAAAATAAAAAGGGACTGAAAGTCGTTATTTGACTTTCAGTCCTTTGGTTTTCATTATCAGAGAACGTAAATAATAATGTCTCTTCTGCCCCAGTTAACGCACTGTGCTTCTGAATTCATAAACAAGTCAACAGTCCAGTCAACATCGTAGATGTAACTACCTGTGTCTGCTGCAATACAGTAGCCGTAAACATATCTGCCGTCTGCAGATACAATATACATTTCTGTACCGTATGGGATTTCTTTAGGGTCAACCGCAATGTAACCTGTCTGTGCTCTCTTACCTGTTGAGGTAATACCGCCAGGGATGCAATATGCAGTTGCCTTTGCATTAATAACCTTTGTGTATGAAACAGGAACGCCATCCTGACCTAAAATAAGGCTCTCAGGGTTTGCCATTTCGCTTATAGGCTCGCTTGTAGGAAGAGTTGAAGGATATGTCTGCACTGCTACAGGACGCTCCTTTGTACCCTTTTTAACAAGCTGGTTAACAGGCTCTTTTAAAATTGTTTCTGAAAGAGGTGTTGATTCTGAAAGCTGGCCATTCACATAGCAATCTTCATAAACAACTGTTTTTGAACCATTTACACCTGCTTTAAGAAGTGTTCTCTGGTCAATAAATTGAGTATCTGTATACTCATAATCTGTGCCGTACTCGATTTCTTCATCTGCAGTACGTTCAACAAGCTCAACTCTGAAAACCTCAATGGTCTGACCCTCTGAAATTTTCTCGTCAAGAGCAGGCTTTGTAAAGTCGTTCTCACCAAGAACAATTCCTGCTGCCTTTACAGCATGCTCAACAGTTTTACCTGATACTGATTTAGTAAAGGTTTTACCGTCTGCTATAAAAGAAAGATTGAAAATATCGTAAATTTCAATTACCATACCATCTTCAAGAATAGCATCTGCATCGTAATTCAAAGCAGCTCCTTTAGTAAGAGAAACATTTGCCAGGCTGAGAGCATCGCGTACTGTACCTGAAGTATGGATAGTGTGTGTTGTGCCGTCAAAGCTTACTATACTTACTTTAACACCACGTTTAATAATGATTGCGCTGTTATTTTCGCCATCAAAGTTATTGAAGCTGACTTTATCGCCATATGCTTCGTTAACTGTAATGCCTGCGTTTTCGAGAATCTTTTCAGGTTCTCTCTGGGCAGTTGTAATAACAAGCACCTGGTCGCCATCGTAAATAGTAACATCGTACATTACCGGTGGCACGGCGAAGGCTGTTGCCGAAACGAAGAAAACAACCGCCATAATTAAGAGAGCTACTCTCTTAAGTGGTGATGGCACTGCCGTCTCGCCTATTTTTCTGACTGTCATGGTTTAAATCTCCTCAGATAAGCAACTGACGAAACCTGCTCCCGAACCTTTCAAATCGGGGTTTCTGAAAGCTGCCGTTGTAGGCACATTTGTCAGCAATAGCGTACCGAGAACGCCACCGCTCGATACAATACTGATGGCAAAAATGCCGCAGTTATCCTATGGCATTGGGTATTATACCCCACAATCCCCAAAAGTCAAATAATCGAAAAACGCCATTTTTGTTGAATTTTCACAAACGTTATGAACACCAAAAAAGTATATCCGCCATTTTTCGATATATTTGTCGGAAATAATACAACTGTTTCCCAAGTCGTTTTGTAAAAAGTGCAGAAATTACAAACTGTAACTTTTACCCCCTGCTTTTTCAGGCAAAATCTATCATTTTGTAATTATTTGTTGACTATTTATTCCAAAAAGCACATAATATAGTTGTATTGGAAAAATTTGAGCGGAGATATTGTGTATGAGAATAAACTTACCTCAAACAATTGAAGATTTGCTTTCTCTTTTGCATTCAGCAGGTTTTGAAGCCTATTGCGTAGGTGGTGCAATAAGGGATAGTATTATGGGTGCAACTCCCGGAGACTGGGATATTACTACCTCTGCTTTACCGGAAGAAATCAGAGAAGTTTTTAAAGATTACAAAACTATTGATACCGGTATTCAGCACGGAACGCTCACCGTAATAATTGACCACACACCATTTGAAATAACAACCTTCCGCATTGACGGTGATTACGAAGATAACCGTCATCCACAGAAAGTAGAGTTCACAAGAAGCCTCAGCGAAGACCTTGCAAGAAGAGATTTTACGATCAACGCTCTTGCATATAATCATATGCATGGGCTTGTCGATTTATTCGGTGGACAGGAGCATATATATAATAGTATAATAAAAACTGTTGGCGACCCGGATAAAAGATTTCAGGAAGACGGGTTGAGGATTATGAGAGCTCTGCGTTTTGCATCCGTTTTAGGCTTCACAATTGAAAAAGAAACTGCTGCCGCAATCCACAGAAACAAAGACCTTCTTAAAAATATATCCGCTGAACGTATAGCAATTGAACTTACAAAGCTTGTATGCGGTAAAAATGCTTTTAATATTCTTATGGAATATCCTGATGTTCTTTCAGTATTTATTCCTGAAATCTACACAGCGGTAAACTTTACGCAGTATGGTAAAAAGCACGCTTACGATGTATGGGAGCATATCTGCCACACAGTAGATACAATCCCTCAGGATAAAAATCTCCGCCTTACAATGCTTTTACACGATTTAGGAAAAATTCCTACACATAAATTGAACGATAAAGGTGAAAGCACCTTCAAAAATCACGCTATGGTAGGCGGAGAGATGGCAAAGGAAATTCTTACACGGCTCAGATTCGATAAAAAAACTATCAATCGCGTTTCCTTCCTTGTGTCATACCACGATTTTGAGCCTGTTGAAAGCAAGCTTGAATTAAAACGCCACTTAAAAACAAAAACGCCTGAAGATATTCGCACCCTCCTCACAATAAAAAGGAGTGATCGAGGGGCATTAAGTGAAAGCTATAGAGATATTTCTGAACAAACTGCTAAAAATCTTCAATGGCTCAAGGAAATTGAAGATAATAATGAATGTTGCACCATAAAAGACCTTGATATAACAGGCAACGACCTTTTGAATGCAGGCTTCAGCGGTGAAAAAATCGGTGAAGCCCTTGAAAAAGCCTTAGATGGGGTTATTGAAGGAAAAACGTCTAACAACAAAACAGATTTATTGACATACTTATTATAATAGTATACAATAAAAGGTAATCTAAAAAAGTAATGATAAAAGAAAAGGGTGGTTAAATGCGTAACACATTTGCTCTTAACTTTAATTGGAAATATTCTCCTGTTTTTTCAGAGGATATGATTAAGAAAAATTATGACGACAGTAACTTTGAAAGCGTCGATATTCCTCACGCCAACAAGGAATTACCTTTAAACTATTTTGACGAGCAATCATATCAGTTTGTTAGCTGCTATCGTAAAAAATTCGATATTAAAAAAGCCAAAGGTATGCGCTATATTCTTCACTTCGAGGGTGCAGCAGTATACTCAAAGGTTTACCTTAACGATAAATTCATAGGCGAATACAAGGGCGCATATAACCGCTTCAGCTTTGATATTACAGATGATGTTAAAGCAAAAGGCAATGTTCTTGTTGTTGAGCTTGACTCTTCTGAAAGAAAAGAAATTCCGCCTTTCGGCAATGTTGTTGACTACCTTGTTTACGGTGGTATCTACCGCGAGGTATGGATTGAAGAGGTTTCAGAGGTTTACATTGACAATGCCTTTGTAAGAACGCTTAATGTTCTTCACGAAAAGAAGCTTCTCAGTATAGATGTTACTCTTTCAGAGAGCACAAGCGGTAAGCTTACATTCAGCCTTTTTGATGGTGATAATAATAAAATCGCTGAAAAGAGCACAGATTTCAAAGGCAAGGTTATAAATGCCAAATGGGCTGTTAAGGACGTTAAGCTCTGGGATATTGATAATCCTAACCTTTACACAGTAAACATTTCTCTTGATGAAAAGGACGAAACTTCAGTTCGCTTCGGCTTCAGAGAGTGCAAGTTCTACAAAGACGGCTTCTATCTTAATGGCAAAAAGATTAAAATTCGTGGTCTTAACCGCCACCAGAGCTATCCCTATGTTGGTTATGCTATGCCTGAAAACGTTCAGAAAGCAGACGCAGACCTTCTTAAATATGAGCTTGGCGTTAACCTTGTAAGAACATCACACTATCCTAACAGCGTCCATTTCCTTGACCGTTGCGATGAAATCGGTCTTCTTGTATTTACAGAAATGCCGTCATGGCAATATCTTGGTGAGGGCGAATGGAGAGATATATGTCTCGATAACGTTCGCAGAATGGTGCTGCGCGACAGAAACCATCCATCTGTTATTCTTTGGGGCGTGCGCGTTAACGAGGGTCTTGATTGCGACGAATTCTATTCTGAAACAAACCGCGTTGCAAGAGAGCTTGACGATACTCGCCAGACAGGCGGCGTAAGAAATATGCCAATGAGCCACCTTCTTGAAGATGTTTACACTATGAATGACTTTATTCATTCAGGTGGTGCAATCAATCTTCTTCCACCTGCTCTTGTTACAAAATCACTTAAAGCACCTTATCTTGTTACAGAGCACAATGGCCATATGTTCCCAACAAAGAGCTTCGATAAAGAAGGCGTAAGAGCAGAGCACGCTCTTCGTCACACAAGGGTTCTTAACTCCGCATACGGCAATCCTCGTACAAGTGGTGCTATAGGCTGGTGTATGGCAGACTATAATACACATAAAGACTTTGGCAGTGGCGACAGAATCTGCTACCATGGTGTAACAGATATGTTCCGTGTACCAAAAATGGGGGCTGCAATTTATCGTTCACAGCAGGATGACAAGCCTTTCTTAGAGGTTACATCTGCTATGGATATCGGCGAGCATCCCGGCGGAACAATTGGTGATGTTTGGGTATTCACAAACTGCGATTATGTAAAGCTTTATAAAAACGGCAAATACACAAGCACAATTTACCCTGATTCTTCTAAATTCAAGAATCTTCCTCACCCACCAATGATTGCTTCAGACTTTATTGGCGATTCACTTACTACAGATGACGGCATTGAAGGTCTTGCCGCAGAGCTTCTTACAGATACTCTCATTTGCGCTCAGACAAAGCAGTGGAAAATGCCACCCTCAAAGTTCCTTAAGGCAGGTGCTGCAATGGTTGTTGGCAAGATTCCTTTTGGCAGAATGTTTGATATTGTTACAAAATATATCGGTGGCTGGGGTAACGAGCAAATTACCTATGCCTTTGAAGGCTACAAGGGTGGCGAATGTGTTGCAACTGTTGTAAGAACAGCAGTTACAGACCTTCACCTTGATGTCAAGGCTGACTCTCTCGTTCTTAAAGAGGGCGACACATACGACGCTACAAGAATTCAGATTGTGGCTCTTGACCAGAACAACAACCGCGTTCCTTTTGCAGACAGCTCAGTTAAAGTAACTGTTAAGGGTCCTGCTCAGATTATCGGACCATCCGAATTCCCGCTTATTGGTGGCGACAGAGCCTTCTGGATAAGAACCACAGGCGAAAAGGGCGATATTACCGTTACAATCGAGGCAAAGGGTATCGGCAAAGAAAAGCTTACCTTAAAAGCAGAATAAACAAAAACAACAAAACAGATACTCCCATTCGAGTACCTGTAAAGGAGATATTATAATGAACAACAAGCCTTATTACATTACAACTGCAATTGCATACACATCAAGAAAGCCTCATATAGGCAACTCCTATGAAATCGTGCTTTCCGACGCTCTCGCACGCTTCAAACGAATGCAGGGTTACGATGTTTTCTTCCAGACAGGTACAGATGAGCACGGACAAAAAATTGAAGAATATGCTGCTAACGCAGGCGTTTCTCCAAAGGAATATGTAGACGGCGTTGCAGGCGAAATCAAGGCTATTTGCGATTGCCTTAACACAACCTATGATAAATTCATACGCACCACAGATAAAGACCACGAAGAAGCTGTGCAAAAAATCTTTAAAAAGCTCATTGATAAAGGCGATGTTTACAAGAGTGAATATGAAGGTTGGTACTGTGTGCCTTGCGAAAGCTTCTTTACCGACAGCCAGCTTGTTGACGGCAAATGCCCTGACTGCGGAAGAGAAGTACGCAAGGAGAAGGAAGAAGCATATTTCTTCAAAATGAGCAAATATCAGAAACAGCTTGAAGAATATATTGAATCCAACCCTAACTTCATTTATCCTGAAAGCCGTAAAAAAGAAATGATAAATAACTTTATCAAGCCGGGTCTTCAGGATTTGTGTATCTCCCGTTCCACTTTCAAGTGGGGTATTCCTTTTCCGAATGATGAAAAGCACGTTATTTATGTTTGGGTTGATGCTCTTCTCAACTACATTACAGGTCTTGGCTACGACCCTGAAAATGAGTCAGAGATGTTCAAAAAATACTGGCCTGCAGATGTGCATATTATCGGTAAGGATATTCTTCGTTTCCACACAATTTACTGGCCGATTATGCTTATGGCTCTCGATATTCCTCTTCCAAAGCAGGTTTTCGGTCATCCTTGGCTTCTTTCCGGCAACGACAAGATGAGTAAATCTCGTGGTAACGTTATTTATGCAGACGACCTTTGCGACCGCTTTGGTGTTGATGCTGTAAGATATTACCTTCTTTCCGAAATGCCACACGCTCAGGACGGCACAATTACCTACGAAACAATTATTGAACGTTTCAATTCAGACCTTGCAAACACTCTCGGTAACCTTGTTAACCGTACAGTTGCTATGAACAACAAGTATTTTGATGGCGTTATTCAATCTCCTGACTGTACAGAGGATATCGACAACGAGTTAAAGGAAATGGCTCTCGGCACACTCAGCAAGGTTACAAAGCTTCTTGATACCTACAAGGTTTCAGACGCTCTTTCAGAAATTTTTGACCTTGCAAAGCGTTGCAACAAGTATATTGATGAAACAATGCCTTGGGCACTTGCTAAGGACGAAGAAAAGAAAGCTCGTCTCGGCACAGTTCTTTACAACCTTCTTGAAGGCATCCGTTTCATTGCAGTTCTTTTAAAACCATTTATGCCTGAAACAAGTGATAAGATTCTTGAGCAAATCGGAACAGATGTTAACACTCTTGAATCTCTTGCAGAGTTCGGCGCAACTGTTGCAGGTGCTAAGGTTGGCACAGCTACACCTCTTTTCTCACGCCTTGATGTTGAAAAGACTTTAACAGAAATCGAAGCTTCCCTTCCTGCTGTTGAAGAAGAAAAAGAGGAAGAAAAAGAGATTATCGGCCTTGCAGAGATTCAGTACGATGATTTTGCAAAGGTTGAATTAAGAGTTTGCAAGGTGCTTGACTGCCAGCCTATAAAGAAAGCTAAAAAGCTTCTTCAGCTCACACTTGATGACGGCACAAAGGAGCCTCGCACAGTAGCATCAGGTATTGCAAAATGGTATAAGCCCGAAGACCTTATCGGCAAGAGTGTTATTGTTGTTGCAAACCTTGCTCCGAGAACACTTTGCGGTGTTGAAAGCCACGGTATGATTCTTGCAGGTGAAATCACAGAAGACGATATTAAGGTAGCTTTCGTTGAAGGTCTTCCTGCAGGCACACAGTTGAGCTGATTGTGGCGAAGCCACAGCGATATAAATCCTGACGGATTTACGATATATCTGACGATGCGATATACCTTCGGTGCGATATGTGCCTATCGGCACGAGAAATTAAGGATTTATATCATATCGTATTGAGCGTAGCGAAATATATCGCATTGTATTCTTAAAATATATCGCACAAGCTTGCTTGTATATCGCTTCATTTTGTCGCCAGATGCCAGTGTCATAGCATCAGTTTTAAGCTTCTGAATATTTTTAAAATTTGATTATGTATAATAATATTTTTGACTCCCACGCACATTACACAGATAAAGCGTTTGATATTGACCGCACCGACTTGCTCGGCTCCTTTACGGAGTCGGGCATTTGCGGTGTTGTAAACTGCGGTGCAGATTTAGAAAGCTCAAGAGAATCTGCTACCCTTTCAAATCAGTATGATTTTATGTATTTTGCTTGCGGAATTCATCCCGAAGAGGTTGACAAACTGCCTGCAGACTACACGGAAACACTCAGAGCTCTTTCCAAAGAAAAGAAATGTGTTGCAATTGGTGAAATTGGTCTTGATTACTATTGGCGTCAGGATAATAAAGAGCTACAGAAAAAGATTTTTATTGAACAAATTCTTCTTGCAAAGGAATTAAAGCTTCCGATAATTGTTCACTCCCGCGACGCTCACGAAGACACTTTAAATATTCTCAAGCAATATAAGCCTGCAGGCGTTCTTCATTGCTTTTCAGGTAGCGTTGAAATGGCGAAAGAGGTTTTAAAGCTTGGTATGTATATTGGTCTCGGCGGTGCTGTAACCTTCAAAAACGCTAAAAAGCCTGTTGAGGTAGCAGAATATCTTCCGCTTGACAGACTTCTTCTTGAAACAGATTGTCCCTATATGGCACCTGTACCAATGCGAGGCAAGAGAAATGATTCCTCATACATTCCCTATGTTGCTGAAAAAATAGGTGAGGTTAAAGGTATTGAACCACAGACAGTAATTGACAACGCAACAGAGAATACGAGGAAGTTGTTTAGGTTATAAATATGTTTTTCTTATCCAACTGAAGAATATTGGCAAGAGAACTACCCACCACCGTTCCGCCTCAACATTTCCTTAAAACAAACTACGAAACCCGTAATTTATTTTATTCAAACATTTTATATATCATAGAACGGTCCCCCTCCCTATGCTTGCGCACAGGGATGATAGGCTTCGCTAAAATTTAAACTGAGCGATAGCTTATCATCCCTGTTTGACTTTAGTCAAATAGGGAGGGGGACCGCGTTAGCGGTGGTGGGTAGTTTTCTTACGGTTAATCTTCACCCAGATAGCCGTAAAACTTTCACACCAAATCTGCTTCATTTATTATTTTTTCAGAAATCTTGTTGATTACTTCAAAGTCTGTTGCCTTAATATAATATTCCTCAAGTCTGTCATGTATATCAAGGGCAAGAGAAAGCTTGCGCACTGCCTCGTCAATAAGCTCTTTTTTCGCCTTTTTCTGGAAGATAATTTTCTCCTTGTTCCTTTTATAGCCGTCGCTATCAAAAAATCTCGTGGCATGCACTCGGCTACCATACTCATCAATTGATAAATGGTAGCTGTTTTCTGTAAACAATCCGATTTTCAATTCAGGAATTATAATATGCTCAACCTTGAATTCAGGGAAAAGCGGGCAATAACATTTATAAACATCATAACCCATATTAAGAGCATATTCTCCCATATATTCTGCAATATATGGGGACACAACAGAAAATTCATCCTTTATAGTAATAATGTTCTCACAAAGGGCAACAACGCTATCATATTGAACTACTATTCCGTCGGGAGTAATTCCGCTTAAAAACCTTTTATACTCTTTGCCTCTGCTCTTGCTCTTTCTCTCGCTTATGAGCCTCTTTCCCAATCTTGTAGCATACCGCTCAACCTTCTCTCTGTCGGTAAAGCTACCAAAAAGAACAATGCTTTGGGCTTCAATCTGAGAAGCAACAGAAAGATATTCTGAGGCAATACTATGCATACGCTTGTTTTCTTTCGTCAGCTCACAAATTTCTTCGCTGTGGCTTTTTAAATATTCTTTATCCCACGCAACACTTAAATCTACTATATGTTCATTAACTCCCGGCAATGTGGGGTCAAAATTATGTGGCGCAGTACCATCGAAAATTGAAAAATGAAGTTCAGGCGCAATAACTGCATCAAGGGAATTAGGGTCTGCACTGCAATATCCCCTTTCAACAAAATACCCTTCTTTTTCAAGCTTTTCTGCTACCCTCTTCATAATTGTTGATTTGCCCGTACCGGGTCCACCCTTAAGTATAATGTGATTCCCCTTTTTATAAGGGTCATAAATTTTATTATATAACGAGCAATAACCATTTTTATTATTAGCTCCTAAAAAGAAAGAAACGGGCAAAATTGTTTTTGTCATATACTCCCCTCCTACATTTCATAGTATGCAGACTGGTGAAATTTGCCACATTCATTGACTTTTAAGCCATAAAATACTATACTGAATATGTATGGTCTTAAATTACTGGAGGTAATGATATGACAAGATATGAAGAATCAAAAAAATTGTATGAAGCTATGGGCGTTGATGCCGAAAAAGCTCTCAATACATTAAAAGATGTAACAATCTCCGTTCATTGCTGGCAGGGAGATGATGTTGTAGGCTTTGACAGCAAGGAAAGCCTTTCAGGTGGTATTCAGACTACGGGTAACTATCCCGGCAAGGCTTCCACTCCAGATGAGCTTATGGCAGATATTGATAAGGCATTCTCCCTTATACCGGGCAAAAAGAAGCTTAATCTTCACGCTTGCTATGCAATTTTTGAAAATGGTGAGTTTGCAGACAGAGATGCTATAGAACCAAAGCATTTTGATAAATGGCTCAAATTTGCAAAGGATAGAGATATGGGTATAGATTTCAACCCAACTTTCTTCTCTCACCCAATGGTAAAGGATGGCTTAACCCTTTCTTCACCTGATGAAGCAACTCGCAAATTCTGGGTTAAGCACGGTATACAATGCCTTAAAATTTCAGAGTATTTTGCAAACGAAACAGGTGTTCCTTGCGTTATGAATATCTGGATTCCTGACGGATATAAGGATATTCCTGCAGACAGGCTCTCTCCTCGTATGCGTTTCAAAAAATCTCTTGATGAAATCCTTTCAACTCCATACGATAAATCAAAGGTTTACGTAACACTTGAATCAAAGGTTTTCGGTATCGGCCTTGAAAGCTATACAGTAGGCTCTGCAGAATTCACTCTCTCTTACTCAACAAAGGCTGGCATTACTCCTCTTATGGATAACGGCCACTATCACCCTACAGAGCTTGTTTCCGACAAAATTTCTTCACTTCTTGCTTTCAACGAGAAAATTGCTCTGCATGTAACAAGAGGTGTGCGTTGGGATTCAGACCATGTTGTTCTCCTTGATGACGAAACAAAGGAAATCGCAAAGGAAATCGTTTTTCACAACGCTTTAAACAGAGTATTTATTGCTACTGACTATTTTGATGCTTCAATAAACAGAATTTCTGCCTGGGTAACAGGCGTAAGAAACGTGCAAAAGGCTCTTCTTAACGCTTTACTTTTACCTGCAGAGAAAATGAAAGCACTTCAGGAAAATGGTGATTTTACTCAGCTTATGTATCTTCAGGAGGAATGCAAGACCTTGCCTTTCGGCGATATCTGGGCAGAATTCCTTATGAGAGAAAACGTAAGCGGAGATTATTATAACGAAATAAAAAAATATGAAGAAAAGGTATTGGTGAACAGAAAATGAAAGACATTTTAACAGCTCCATTTGTGGAAGATATGAAAAGAGCAACCGCTAATATGTATCGTCAGACATGGGATGAAAGAAACGGTGGTAACATCAGCTTTATGCTTGAGGAAGATATTGTTGCAGAGTATCTTGACCTTAACAATGTTATCCGCACAATTCCAACAGGCTTTGATGCAACAGGCCTTATCGGCAAAATCTTTATAGTAACAGGTACAGGCAAATACTTCAAAAACGTTGAGGTTGACCCTGAAACAAACCTTGGTATTATCCGTATTGCTGAAGACGGTACAACTGCAGAGCTTCTCTGGGGTTGGAAGGATGGTGGCAAGTTCACATCTGAGCTTCCTGCTCACCTTATGAGCCATATGGCAAGACTTAAGGTTAACCCGAACAACAGAGTAATAATGCACTCACATCCTACATATACTCTTGCTATGAACCACATCCATGAGCTTGATGAAAAGAAGCTTACTCACACTCTTTGGGAAATGTGCACAGAGTGTATGGTTGTTTTCCCTGATGGTATCGGTGTGCTTCCTTGGATGGTTTGCGGTACTAACGAAATCGGTATTGCAACTGCTAAGAAGATGGAGGAGTTCCGTCTTGTAGTCTGGGGCCTTCACGGTATATATGGCTGTGGCGACGATATGGACGAAGCCTTCGGTCTTATTGAAACTGTTGAAAAGGCTGCTATGCTCTATATGCTTGCAACCGCAAGTGGCAAGAGAATCAACACAATTACAGACCCTCAGCTTTGGGAAATTGTTGAAGCATTCAAGCTTGAGGATAAGGTAAGAAAGGACTTCCTTGACCTTTAATATCTTTTAGAGGAGATGTAATATTGGCACGAACTCGTTTAAGAGACAGAGAACTGCCGTCATACACAAAAGGTGAAGAAATTTTTAATATGGTAACCCACATTGTTGGTGGTGCGCTCGGTATTACTGCAACTGTTCTGTGTGTTGTATTTGCCGCTATTCACCACAATGTTTACGGTGTTGTAAGTGGCGCCATATTTGGTGCAATGATGATAGTGCTTTACACAATGTCAAGCATCTATCACGGACTTCGCCCCAACATGGCAAAAAAGGTTTTTCAGATTTTTGACCACTGCTCCATATTCCTGCTTATTGCAGGCACATATACACCATTCGCCTTATGCGTTTTAAGGCAACATAGTCAGGCTTTAGGCTGGTCCATCTTCGGTGTAATATGGGGGTTGGCCGTTTTAGGCATAATCCTTAAATCCATAGATATAAAAATGTTTGAGGTTATTTCCTTTATTCTTTATATCGGTATGGGTTGGTGCATTGTTTTTACCGCTAAAATTGTTTATGGCATAATTGGTAGCACAGGCTTCGGTCTATTACTTGGTGGTGGCATTGCTTATACTGTAGGCGCTGTAATGTATTGCTTCACAAGTAAGCTACGGTATATTCACTCCGTATTCCATATTTTCGTGGTTATTGGTAGCTTGTTGCACTTTTTATGTATATTACTATTCATAATGTAAAAAAAGGGGCTGTAAAAAAAGCGCAGACCGTATAAAACCAGATATAGCAAGGGGTTCTGTAGGTTTAATAAGCCTATAGAACCCTTTAAAAATACAGGAAATCTAAAATTGATGAAAGAATTATGTTTTATACTACGAACAAACTTGGCTACTCGACGTACCCTTGTACGCCTTCGGGCAAGCAAAATCAAGTCTGAAGTCTTGATTTTGCTCAGTTTGTCCGTTCTCCATCTTTTTTTCCTATCCCCTAAAAACGGGCTGCAAAAAACCTTACGTTTTTTTACAGCCCCTTTGATTTTTAAATTTTAGTTCTTAGTTGCTTTTCTTTCTGAAATTTCAGCAACCATTTCTGCCTGACGCTTTTCTGTAAGCCTGTAGAAGAACATAGGAACTGCGCAAGCAAACATACTGATTACACCTGAGAGAACAAGCATATTCCAGAGCGTCTGCTTACCTTCTGCAGAGATGAAGCCTGTTTCTGAGTTGATACCTGCAGCTGCAAAGGATATAACACCGATGAACGCACCTACTGCCATACCGATTTTGTTAATAAGAGTCTGCATAGCGAAGCAGATACCTTCACCACGTTCACCTGTTTTCCACTCAAGATAGTCAACTGTGTCACCAATCATAGCATATGTGATGATGTTGTTAACACCCTGTGGGATACCGAGAAGTACAAGTGCAACAGCTGCAACAACAAGCTTCCATGTTGCATCGTAGCCTACGAAGTACATAATAGCCATTACAACACCACCGAAGAGGTGAACTGCAATATAAGCCCATTTCTTTGTGAACTTCTTTGACATCCACGGAACAAGAAGTGATGCTACAAGACCGCCCGGAACAACAAGAAGCGTTATAAGGCTGTAAAGACCTTCATTCTGAAGCACATACTTAGCGAAGTAGAGACCGCCGGTGTATGTATAAACCATTCTTGCGCCACCGAGAATACCTGAAAGCACAATGAGAAGAAGCTCTCTGTTTTTGAAGAGAAGCTTAAGGTTATGACCAAGGCTTGGTGGATTATCGTCTGCTGTGAAACGCTCTTTAGTGTGCTTGAAACCGTAGAAGAACATAGGAACTGCAGCTACAACAAGAACAACTGCGCAGATGAAATATGTCATCTTAAGGGTGTCTGCATTTGCAACTTCCTGGCCCTGAATAACGGTACCGACAAATGTCTTGGCAGCCTCTGCATCTACGCCCTTATCTGCCATTATCTGTGCAATATCAGCATCAGTATATCTGTACTTTGCAGTAACTGCGCCTGTAATAATAGGCACAAAAACAGTAACAATACCTGCACCTAATGTGCAAAGAAGACGTGTAACTGTAAGCATATTTCCACGAACAACTGTATCGTTTGTCATACAAGTGGAAAGACCCCAATAAGGAACATCTGCAACAGTATAAACAACTGACCAGATAACATAAACAATAGCAATAATGATAAACGATGATGTTGCTTTTGCCTGGAAAGCAGGGAGGAAGCAAGCAATTGTCATAACCGCTATTGGAAAAGCCATCCATTTAAGGTATGGTCGACATTTACCCCATTTTGTACGTGTTCTGTCAACAATCGAACCCATAATCGGATCATTGAACGCATCAAAAATACGAGTACCAAGCATCAGGTATGCAACAGCCATAGATCCTGCAACACTTCCGATTGTAACTCCCTCTGCACCAAAAAGAAGTGCATCGGTAAGAAAGATTGTAAGATACGAACCGATGATTGTGCAAATAAAGTTCTGACCAAAGCCTGCTATACCATAAGCTAATGCTTCTTTAGGCTGAAGGTTACCATCATTTGGAGTGGTACCGTAAACCTTATGAAGCAAGTCATAAATTTTACTCATTTCTTTTTCTCCTTATTTTTTAAATTTATAAATTACGAAACCGAGTGCAAGCTCGGTTTCGGGTTTATACTGTATTTTATATTGCCTCAACTGTTTTCATAACAATTTTCTCTGCAGGAACTGACATTTCGCCACCGAAGCTCATTCTGCGAGGAATTTTGAGAAAGTTATCAACAGTTTCCATACCCTCAATAACCTTACCGAAGGCTGCATACTGACCATCAAGGAAGGTGCAGTCTCCATAGCAGATAAAGAACTGACTGCTTGCAGAGTCAGGGTTCTGAGAGCGAGCCATTGAAATAACGCCTCTTGTATGTGAAAGAGGATTCATAACGCCGTTAATAGCAAATTCGCCTTTTATGTTTTCATCGCTACCGCCACAGCCTGTTCCCTCAGGGTCACCGCCCTGAGCCATAAAGCCCTCAATAACGCGGTGGAATGTAAGACCGTTATAGAAACCGCTTTTTACAAGCTTCAAAAAGTTTTCGCAAGTAATCGGAGCGGCAGTAGGGCAAAGCTCAATAACAAAGCTCTCGCCGTTTTCCATTGTAACTTTAATATTTTCCATAGTTCAATATCCTTAATTAAAAATCAGAATGTAAATGTTTCGCTTATAGTTGCATACATCTTTGTTGCCATTTCAACTTTAAGTGTAATGCCTTCCTGGGTATTGCTCTGAACAGGGGCTTTAACGTTTGAGAAGTAATTGTATGAATATGCTGCTTTCTCAATTGCTGCAGTATCTTTGTCAAGTATTACCTGAACCTTACCATTATTATACTCCGCCTTTAAAAGTGTTGAACCACTCTCTCCTCTTAAGAAAGGAAGGTTAAACACCTTACCATATGGAAGGTTTGCTAATCCGTCAGATGTTTTTGGATAAGAGGCATTTGTATATGCAGTATTCTCCATAGTAATATCAAAAATGATTTCGTCATTAACAATCATATAGGTGATATCGTCAATATCTGCTACAGTGAGCGCACTTGCAACCTCTGCTTCGCCAGCTCTTGGGAAATAATTTTTATGGCCGTTGATATTACCGCTTATAACAGTTTTTTCTACTCGTTCTACATCATCGTAGGTTTCGCCGGATTTTTTCATAGCAGCGATTTGCCTGTCTATTTCCGCCTTATCAGCAGCTGTAAGTTCATCATTGTTTTTACTGCTTTCGAGCTGAGCAACCATTTTATCAACATATTGGTCATATTCAAGGTCTGTATAGTTCATATCCTTCAGCATTGCATTCAATAAGCCGGCCATTGAACCTTCTGCTGTAATCTTCTGAGTAACCTTCATAGATGTGCACTGCGCAGTTGAAATGCAATCAAAGCCCGGTTTTTCAACCTTAACACCGTTAAGCTTTGTGTTAACAAGCTCAAGAGCCTCTGCGTCTGAAAGAAGAGGCTTAACACCTGCTGTTTCCCTGAGAACTGCTAAAGCATCTTCAACTGATGTATATCCGTTAGAGTCAACGTCGTATGCTGCATTATCCTCTATTGTACCTGCAGCAGCTCTGAGAAGAATGCGAACGTCATCAGTACTGTATGTACCATCGCCGTTGGCATCAGCATTGCGAAGCTTAACCACGCTTTTTTCTACAGAAGTAAGTTCAACTGCTTCTTCTGCGCTTACATTAACGCAGAGAACTGACATTATCATAACGATAACAAGAATTGCTGATAATATTTTTTTCAAGAAGATCACCTTTCTTTGTGAAATACAAAATTATTTGAAATTGAAAGCCGCTTTTAAAAACAGCAAGGTTTGCTCTACTATCAAATCGTCGCTTTCATTGGCTTGCTTACCCGTATATATAAAAAATCTTTCCTGATAATAAGGGCAAGCAGTTGAAAACTGAAGCATCATAAAAACATTATCTAAAAGATAAGCAAAAAACGCAGGATTAACATCCTTTCTTACTTCACCTGTTTCCTGAGCTATTGCTATAGTCTGAGTGTAAATAGAAGCGGAAACTGCCTCAATACGTTGAGAAAGCTGATTTAAAAAATCGGAATTACCGCTTGTTGTAAGGGAGCAATAAAGCTTTATAAACTCAGGTCGCTCTCTCGAAAAAGAGAGTAAGGTTCTGATTATCTTTTCTGCTTTTATAAGAATATCTTCATCTGTGGGCGCTAACTCAAGCAAGGTTTTTTCAAGCCTTGAAAGCCCTGCCTGAACAATGTAGGTAAAAAGACTTTCTTTATTCTGAAAATACTTATATATTGAGCCAACGCTTATATTTGATTTTTTTGCTATTTGCTGAATTGATGTGTTTTCAAAGCCGTTATTCGCAAATTCCTCTGTAGCAACGCTTATTATTCTGCGTCGCTTTTCCTCAGGTAAATTTTCAAATGTTGACTTGAAAAACTGCGTGGTATCAGTAGTCATTTTACACCTCGCGTCATAGTAACCTACTGTAAATATTATAATACCATTATTGAAGTAAAAAAGCAATTAAAATAATAAAAACGCCTTCCAAAAATGGAGGACGTTTTTTGTTTAGTGTTAATAATTTTTTTGCTTGTTTTTTAATAATCTGTTAATTACAGCTGGCATTCACCTTGACAGGCTTCTCCACAAAAATCAATTTGCACCGTAAGGTGGTGTATGCCGTGTTTTCTACAGATTTTTTCCGCCTGTAATTTTACCCTTTCATAATTTTCCGGATTTATACTTCCCTTTGCTTTCAAATGCATTGTTGCCATATTTTTTTCTCCATCAAGGCTCCATACATGAATATGATGGGTGTTTTCAACTCCTTCAATTTCTTCCAGTTCTTTTTTGAGACTCTTTACATCAATTCCTTCAGGCGTCTTTTCTAAAAATACTGCAAAAATATCTTTTATTGTTTTAGAAGATTCAACTATAAGAACAACTGCAATCAGAACCGACAACACACCATCGATAAAGTACCATTTAAAGAAGAATATAAGTGCACTGCCCAGGAGCACAGCTATCCACCCAAGAACATCTTCAAGAAGGTGCAGGCTTATTGCTTTCTCGTTCACACCTGTTCCCGAACGGGTTTTTATAACCGCAGCACCATTGATAACAACACCAAAAACTGCAATTACTACCATACCTAAGCCGTGAACCTCTTTAGGCTGGGCTATTCTACCAACAGAACCAACTATAACAAAAACGCTACCTACCACAAGTATAAGTGATGTTATAACCGCAGAAACAAGGCTATAACGCCTGTAGCCGTAGGTGTATTTTTCGTCGGGCACTTTATTAGAAAATTTTTCCATAACATACGCAAAGCCTATTGCTATGCAATCTCCAAAATCGTGAACAGCATCAGACAAAATTGCAAAGCTATTTGTGAAAAAAGCGCCTGCTATTTCAACAAACACAAAAAATAAATTAAGAAAAAAAGCAACTAAAATATTTTCATCTGAACTATGAGTATGATGATGTTGGTGATGGTGATGATGTCCACTATTACAACCTTTCTTCTGGTGAGAATGCTCGTTCATTTATATGCTCAACCGCCTTTTCAAAAATATCTTGCACATGATTATCAGCAAGAGAATAGTAAATTATTTTTCCTTCCCTTCTGTTTTTTACAAGATTATTATCTTTTAAAACTCTCAGTTGATGAGATACTGCAGATTTTGTCATACCTATCAAATACGCAATATCACATACACAGAGCTCACTTTTATCAAGCGCCCACAAAATTTTCACGCGGGTGCTATCCCCTAATACTCTGAACAAATCCGAAACGTCTGCTATCTTTTCATCTGTAGCCATAGATTTTCTTGCCTTTTCAACTGCTTCACCATGTAAGATTCCACAATCGCAACAAACTATATTTTTTCTCAAAGCAATCACGCTCTTTCAATTGAATAATCGTTCAACTGTATTATAGTTGAACACATATTCAACTGTCAAGCTTTTTGTCAATTTTTTTGTTACGATTTACTAATAAACAATTAACAAATTGTTATTGAAATAATATATGTTTTCCTTTATAATATATGCGTATAACTATGTTTGGTTAAATTTCTTTTTTAAAAAAGAGGAGGAGTATTATGAAACAAAAAGGTTTATTAAAAGCTTTAGTAACACTTTTTGCAGTTCTTTTGCTTGTAGGTTCTCTTTGCACCTATGCTTCAGCAGAAGACGGCGTTGAGCAAAAGCCTTTAGGTCTTGCCTATGGTGAAATCATTCCAACAGACTCAAAGCTCAGTGCGCAGAAAAACTCATACACATTCTACGGAGATTCAGGTAACCTTTACTTTATGCGAATAAGCAAGGGTCAGGAAAATGCATGGTTTGCAGTTGAGATTTTTGCTGACTCTCAGTATAAAAATCAGATACGTAGCTTCAAGGACGAATTCAGCACAACACCAGGTAACAAACCTCTTTCAGTTACATGGAACTTCAAAACAATTGAAAGTGGCAAATACTACGGCAGATGCTATACCTACTATATGGCAGGCGACGTTAAAACAATCGACACCAACTCCTATGAAACATTTGAAATAACAATCAACCGCGTAGGTAAGCGTGAGGTTACTTTAAAAAGCGTTGTTAATACTGCAAATGGTCCTCAGATAACATGGAACCAGGTGCCAACTGCAAAGAAATACAATGTTTACAGACGTGCCGCAGGAGAAAAATCCTGGACCTATCTTAAAACACTTGGTGAAACTGCTACAACATATGTAGACAGCACCGCAAAGAGTGGCATTTACTATGCATACACAGTTAAGTGTAGCGATGGTAAAAACGTAAGCCTTTACAACAAAAAAGGTCTTCTCACATACTATCTTGCTCAGCCTAATATCAAATCTATAGCAGGCGTTTATTCTACAGGTGATGCTCAGATAAAATGGGATGCCGTAAACGGTGCTAAAGGCTACTACGTTTACCGTAAAGGCGGAACATTAAGCGACTACGATTGGGTTTGCGTTGCAACTATCAAAAATGGCAAAACTACTTACTATGTTGATAAAAAAGCCAAAAGTCCTGACTGGAACTACACATACACAGTTAAGGCGTTCAATGGCAAATATGTCAGCGCACACAACGCTACAGGTGTAGATTTCAACTTTGTTGCTGCGCCAAAAATTACAAGAGTCGGCCCTCACCAAGATGGTATGCAGATAACCTGGACAGCAAACGACACAGATATTACAAAGTATTATGTGTATCGCAAAAACGGTTCCTCATGGAAGCTTATTGGCTCAACAACAGAAAAATCATATGTAGATAAAACAGTTGCTACAGGTAACAGCTACACATACACAGTTAAAGCCGTTTGTAAAACAAATGCAGGCGCATTTAACCAAAAAGGTGTTACCGCAAAATACATTGCAACGCCAAAATTACAACCCCTTACTTTCGACTTCAGCTATCGCGCGACTGTTAAATGGAGTGAGGTTAGCGGTGCAGCAGGTTATAAAGTTTACAGAAAAGTAAACAATAGCAAGAGCTGGTATTTACTTGCTACAGTTAAAAACGGTAAAACAACAACTTATGTTGATGCATCAAAGAAATACAGCGGTGCAGAATATACCTACACAGTAAGAGCTTATGATGCTAAAGGCTATATGGGTTGGTTTGTACCTCAGGGCACATCTTCCGTTTGCCTTGCAAAGCCTTTATTTACAGTTGCCCAGAAAGACACCGCAGATAAAACCACTGCAATTGAAGTAAAATGGTCTGCTATCACAGGCGCTACCGGCTACAACGTTTACAGAAAAACTGCAAATAGCAGTTGGACTGCGCTTACTCGTGCAACAAAGAATTTGAGTTATACTGACGCTACAGCGGTAAGCGGAGTTGCATACCAGTACGCTGTAAGAGCAGTAGACGACAAGGGAAGCATCAGCTCCTTCTACGCAAAAACTGCAACTGCAGTTAAAGCTCCTAAATTAACTTCTGTTAACATCGAGGATACAGGCGTTAAACTTACCTGGGACGCAATTGAAGGTGCATCATTCAATATCTACCGAGCAAAATTTGGAACAACCGAGTGGGAAAAAATCGGTGTTTCTGATAAAAACACATTTGTTGACTCTGCGCAGGATGCAAAAACAACATCTTATAGCTATGCAGTTTCTGCGGTTATCAATAAAATAGAAGGTATAAAGAGCGCTTCTGTTTCAAACGCAACAGAAATTACTGCAAAAGCAGAATTCGATAAAGCAACTAACTCAATTAAGCTCAGTTGGGAATCTCCTCTCGCTCATACAATAATAATTTCAAAAGCCACAGGAACAGACGAAGCAGTTGAGTTAGGTGTTTATACAGCCTCTCTTTATACTTCATATGAAGATAAAGCAATTGAAGAAGGTAAAAACTATACCTATACATTAGTTGCACAGTCTTCCAACAAGGTAGACGGAACAGTTACAGTTTCTGCAACATATCCTTTGCCACCACTCAAAGCAGCTCAGATAACAAAGATGTCTACCGACTACAATAACGGTGATGCAATCTGCAGTATCAGCTGGTCAGGCGTTGAGCATGCAAGTGAATATGTAGTACTCCGTTCAAGCAATGATAAAGATTACAACCCTGTTGGCACTGTTAAAGCAGCAGACGCAGTAGAAGGCGCATTTTCTTATACAGACCACATTTCCGCAGAAATTGCTTACACATATAGAATTAAAGCTGTTTCCGCAGAAAACAGAGAACCTTCATATACCGCTTCTACAGATAAGCTTATTGCATATAAACCTCTTGACGCAGTAAACGATCTCAAAGCAACAGGTAAGCCTAACCATGAAACAGAGAAGATTGAAATCTCACTCTCATGGGCAAAAACAGAAAATGCAGAATGCTACATCATAGAACGCAAAGCAGCTGACGGTGAGTTTGCTCATGTAACAACTCTTGCTGTTGATGCAAACGGCGTTCACCCCTTAAGTTATACTGATACTTCTGCAGATGCAGGCGTTAAATACACTTACAAAGTAACCGCATACTCAGCAAAACGCGGCAGAGTAAGCAACACTGTTGAATACACTTATCAGATTGCTGAATAAATAATATAAAAAATCCGGGTTAACGTTTTTCCGTTACCCGTGATTTTTTGTTTCTATTCTGTCAACTCTAATATTCCGTTAGCTTCTGCGGCTTCGATTTCCTCAACGCCCTTAAGCTTTTTACGGATAATTTCATTTCTATGGCTTGCCTCGTCAAGAGTCTTACCTGCTTCGTCAATTTTCTTTTTAGCTTTTTCAAGCACAGTACCAAATGTATCATACTGCGATTTTGCAGCCGCAAGAATTTTTCTTACCTCGTCTGCCTTCTCGTTTATTGCCATAGCCTTAAAGCCCATCGCAAAGGAGTTTAGAAGAGCAGTTATTGTGGAAGGTCCTGCAATCATAACATTTTGTGCCTGTAGCTTTTCTGCTATACCACTTTTTGAAGAAATAATTTCTGCATAAAGGCCCTCTGTTGCAAGGTAAAGAACGGCAAATGGTGTTGTCTGAGGTACGCATATGTATTTTGTAACCTCTTTTGCCTCTGCAAGGACTCTGTCCTCAAGAGCTTTACGGGCAATCCTCAAAGCATCTGCATCGGCATTATCCGCCGCCTCGCAAACCCTTACGTAGTCCTCAAGCGGGAACTTTGAGTCAATAGGAAGATAAATATCTTCACCCTTAGGGTCGCTGCTAGGGAATTTAACGGCAAATTCAACTCTTTCAGAATTGTTTTTAGGAGAATAGTTTTTCTCATAAAGACCTGGTATTGTCTGGTCTAAAATAGCTTCAAGCTGAACCTCCGCCCAGGTACCGCGAGCCTTAACATTTGTAAGTATTCTGTTAAGAGAGGTTACATTTGTTGTAACACCCTGAGAAAGCTCCTTCATTTCGCCCAAGGATTTATATACGTTCTGAAGCTGCTCTGAAACAGTTTTAAAGGAAGAATCAAGGCGTGTAGTAAGCGTTGAGGTAAGCTTTTCATCAACAGTAACTCGCATCTGCTCAAGCTTCTTTTCGTTGCTTTCCTGCATTTTAGAAATAGCATCACCAATAACCTTGGTCTGACGCTCTGCATTAACAGCATTTTGATCCTGAAGAAGTTTGAGAGTTGCTTCAATCTTCTCTGTCATATTAATACGACTTTCGTAGTTTTCCTTAGTCATAGCGGAAAGCTTTTCTTCAACCTTTGCTATGGCAACAGATGTCTCTTTACGGGATTGAGCCGTTTCTTTTGAAAGCTCCTCACGATTACGACGAAACTCTTCGTGAATAAAATCATTATTCTTATTATTTTTCATTGAAGCAATAAGCACAAGGCAAATTACAGAAAGCACTATGCTTATTGCAGATAAAATTACAATTAAAGTTTCCATATATACCTCTGTTAAATTAGGAATTTGGAATTGGGAATCTGGAATTTCGGGAAAGCTCCGCTTCCAAACATTATAAGCTTCGCAGCATCGCTATTCGCTATTTGCTAATTACTATTTGCTAAAGCAAGTCAGGCGCCAAACATTCTTTTCCGTAAGAAAGTTGAGATTTGGATGAAGAACGCTGTTTTAGGATGCGACGCTGTATACAGATACTGCGAGCAGACTAAAACAAGTTATTCGCCAAAGCTCAGCTTTCTTCCCAGTTGCGGGAGCGTTCGACGGCCTTGTGCCATCCCTTGAGCATCTCTTCGCGAGTGTTGTTATCAACGAGAGGAACGAAAACGCGGTCCACTTCACGAACCTTTTCAATTTCATCAAAATCCTTCCAGAAACCAACGGCAAGACCTGCCATGTAGGCAGCACCAAGAGCTGTTGTTTCAACGAGCTTGGGTCTGTTCACCTTTGCTGAGGAAAGGTTTGCCTGAATCTGAAGAAGAATATTACTTACAGATGCGCCACCGTCAACACGAAGCTCGCTCATAATAATATCGCTATCTTTAGACATTGCTTCGCAAAGGTCAGCAACCTGATATGCAATGCTTTCAAGAACTGCTCTTGCAAAATGAGCGCGGTTTGCGCCACGTGTAAGGCCAACAATGCATCCACGGGCGTACATATCCCAATATGGTGCGCCAAGACCCGTAAAAGCAGGTACAAGGTAAACGCCGTTTGAATCCTTTACAGATTCTGCAAGAAAATCGCATTCACTTGGTTCGGAAATCATACGAAGCTCATCGCGAAGCCACTTTATAACAGAACCCGCATTAAATGCACTACCCTCTAAATCGTATGTTACCTTGCCGTTGATGCCCCAAGCAATACCCTCAATAAGGTTATTTTTAGAGCGTGGACGCTTATCACCTGTGTTCATAAGAAGGAAGCAACCTGTACCATAAGTGTTTTTTGCCTGACCTGCGTTAAAACAAGCCTGACCGAAAAGAGCCGCCTGCTGGTCGCCGATTGCGCCTGAAATCGGTATGCCTGCAAGCTCTTTGAGACCCGGTACATCTTCTGAAACGTAGCCATAAACAGAGCTTGATTCCTTCACCTCAGGAAGAATGCTCATTGGTATACCAAGTGTTTTGCAAAGATACTCATCCCAACAAAGCTTTTCGATATCAAAAAGCATTGTACGAGCAGCATTAGAGTAGTCAGTTATATGAACCTGTTTATTTGTAAGGTTCCAGATAAGCCATGTTTCAACTGTACCGAAAAGAAGTTTTCCTTCTGCAGCAAGAGTGCGTGCTTCAGGAACATTATCAAGAATCCACTTGATTTTAGTCGCGCTAAAATATGCATCTATAAGAAGACCTGTATGCTCTTTAACATAATCGTCAAGGCCCTCTGCTTTTAATTTTTCACAGATTTGCGCAGTTCTGCGGCACTGCCATACGATTGCGTTATAAACAGGTTTACCTGTATCCTTATCCCAAAGGATTGTTGTTTCGCGCTGGTTTGTTATACCGATTGCGGCAATTTCCTTAGGGTTGATTTTTCCGTTTCTCAATGCTACAGATAGCGAGCGAAGCTGAGAATCAAGAATCTCATAAGGGTTATGCTCAACCCAACCTGAGTTAGGATATATCTGCTCAAACTCAAACTGAGCCTTAGATACAATTCTGCCCTTTTTATCAAAAACTATAGTACGCGAAGAAGTTGTACCCTGGTCTAACGCCAGAACATATTTTTTCATAACAAGCACTCCTTAAAGAATAATTCGTCGTTTACCACTGGAAATCTGAATATGTTACACATATTGCTGTTTCATATTCAACATCGCGGAGCTCTGCAGAAAGGATTCCACCCTTAAGACCTAATGTTGAATTGGCAATATATGTGTATGTGTCATATGAAGTTGTGTACCTGTATAATTCATACTCGCTATCAGAAACAACTATGAATTCAGCCTTAAGAATGCAATTTTTTATTGTTTTTCTTGTAGAATCGCCACCTGCATCAGTGCCAAAAACGTTACCCACAACAGTGTCCATATTTTCCTGAAGAATCTGCGCACTGAGAACATCACCAATTGCGGTCTGGCTAACATTACCTAAATCAGTATCGGGAAGAGCAACCTCAATTACAACTGTTTTTAATGCCGCTTCGTCATCTGTAACACCGTTACTGCATCTTACGCCTAAAACCTCGTCAGCCGAAAGCTTTGAAACATAGCTTTCAGTTTCAACAGACATAGCGTTATCGCAATTTTCACCCTTAAAGCTTGTTTGCACAGCCTCAGGCTCAGATTCGCTGACTATCATTTCCTCTATCATTGCAGCAACGCTTGAAGCAGACTCACCTAAAACGATACCACTGAGGGAAACATTCTGTATATTAAAGCCTTCTACATCTGCTGCTTCGCTTCTTGTAAAGCCGGCCATATTAACCTTAACAGCATTAAGCCCGTTATTGAAGAAGGCTATTGCTATCTCAGGAGTTGCAAACAATCTTGTTCCTGCAGAGTTTTGGGTTTTATCCTCAAAACCGCCTTTTACCATTCCGAGTTCTTCCATAGCGCTGTTTTCCGGTTGAAGACTTGTAAGGTTTGCGCAACCTCTTAAAATCTGGCGCGCATCAAAAACAGTAACCTCACCGTCTCCGTTAACGTCGCAACGCTTAAAAACTCTGTCATCTTTAATTGTACTGAGACCTGCTGCAGCTTTTAAAACAGCGTTTGCGTCATCAATGCTGACTTTTTTATCGTCATTAAAGTCTCCGTAAATAATAGTTGCATCAATTAAAGCAGAAGCGCTTATCGCAAACATAGATAAAACTAAAGCAAATGCAACTAAAACAGAAAAAGTTCTTTTAATCATTTTGCTTCTCCTCTCACTTAATAGCGTTTAAAATATCTTTAACCGAGTCTAAAATATAGTCGGGCTTAACATCTGATTTTTTGTAGTCTTCCATGGTTGTTTCGCCTGAAAGCACTAAAACTGAGGTTACACCTGCATTTATACCTGTTTTAACATCGGTATAGATTCTGTCGCCTACCATTGCGATGTTTTCATAAGGCACACCCTGAGCTTTTGCTATAATATCAATCATAGTTCTGTCAGGCTTGCCTAAAAATCTCGGTCTGCGGTGAACTGCCTCTTCAATCATATTGGCAAAGGAACCGCAGTCAGGTAGATATCTGCCACCTTCAATAGGGCAAACCATATCAATATTTGTAGCGTAATAATCTGCACCTGCATCTAAAAGGTCGCAGACTGTTGTTATTTTTTTATAGTCAAGCTCTGTATCATAGCCTAAAAGAACTGTATCGGCTTCTTTTCCGTCTTCGTCTATATTTAAATCGTAATTCTGAAGCTCTGCTTTAAGGGATTTTGTGCCACAAACGAAAATTTTGTGGCCCTTTTTATTTTCTTCAAGGAACATTCCTGCTGCCATACCTGAAGTAAAAACATTTTCCTCTTCGCAAGGAAAGCCTAATTTCCTCATTTTCTCTACATAATCAAGCTTGCTTTTTGAAGAGTTGTTTGTAAGGAAAATAAAGTTTTTACCCTGTGCTTTTAAAGTTTCAAGAAATTCTTTCGCACCGTCAATAGGGTCATAACCCAAATTTACGGTGCCGTCCATATCAAGAAGAAAAAGTGAAATATCTTTTAAATCTGCCATAATTTTACCTTCCGTAAAGTCTGTTAAGATAATTATATTCTTGAGTGTCAATTAAATTCAACTGCTCTTTTGTTATACGGTAAAGCCAGTTGCCCTCTGCCCTGCCAGGTACGTTAAGGCGAGTATCGTTACCATAGCCCAACAAATCCTGAATCGGGAAAATTGCAAGTCCGGCGTTACTTGCCATAATTGTTTTGATTATAGCCTGGCACCCTTTTTCGTTCCAAGCTTGCGGAGGACAAGAACAGTAGTTCATTACATCAACCTTAACATCTGCAGGAGTTTCCCACAAATAACCTAAAAGGGTGTTGTTATCGTGAGTACCTGAATATGCAATTGAATTGTTTACATAGTTATGAGGCTTATGAGGCGTTTCTCCGCCTAAGAAACCGAACTGAAAAACTCTCATTCCGGGAAAACCACTTTCCTCAACAAGCCGGATAACCTCTTTTGTTATATCGCCCAAATCCTCGGCAATTATAAGGCTATCCCCTGCCACGGATTTAATAGCATTTATCAGCTTCATACCCGGACCCTTTACCCATTTTCCGTTACGTGCAGTTTTCTCGGTACCTGGTACTGCCCAAAAGCTCTCAAATGCTCTGAAATGGTCTATTCTCACACCGTCAAATAATTGGAGTGAAGCAGAAATTCTATCCTTCCACCATGAAAAATCCTCTTTTTCCATAGCAGCCCAATCATAGAGTGGGTTACCCCAAAGCTGACCATCCTCTGCAAAGTAATCAGGTGGTACACCAGCCACATCTGTAAGACGATTGTTATCATCCATTAAGAAAAGGCTTTTATTGAAATAAACATCTGAAGAATCAAAGGAAACATAAATGGGAATATCACCTATGATTTTTATTCCTTTATTGTGGGCATAATCCTTTATTTCTTTCCATTGTCGGAAGAACTCGTACTGAATAAAGCGCCAACCGAACTCAACGCCTTCGTCGTAGCTTTCAGATTGCCATTGAGTCCATTCAACATCATCATTGGCTTTTTTCAGGGCCATAAATTTACAGAAATCTGAAAGATGCTTATTGCTATCTATAAATTCGTCTATTTTATTTTTAAGAAAAGCATCAACTCTTTGAGAAGCAGTAATAAGAAGCTGTACCCTTTCTTCTCTTAATCTGTCAAATTCACAGGAATATGGCGTTTTCTGCTTTGAAATCTCCAACTCTGCAGATGTAATAAGTCCGCTATCTGCAAGCTTTTTCAAATCTACAAAATATGGGTTGCCGCCAAATGTGGAATATGATTTATAGGGCGAATTACATTCGTCAACAAGGCCAAAAGGAAGCACCTGCCAATAGGAAAAACCGCCTGAAGAAAGAAAATCCACAAACTCTTTTGCTTCTTCACTGAAACTGCCACAGGAATAATCTCCCCACAGCGAGGAAATATGCATAAGCACACCGCTTTTCCTTTGCAAAATCGAACACCTCATAACGATAATTATACATTATATATTGTATCATAAAACGACCATTCTTGTAAATAGACAAAGAACCAAAAGGTGCGTCTGTTTTATGTGTAGAATGACAACAAGAGTTGTGCTCAACTGAACACAACTCTTGTTATTTTTGGTCTCTATAATATTGTGTGAACGTTTTCGGGTGCGGATTGTTTTCCCATATTTCTTTTGCAACAGGCGCCCACTCTTTGCTGAAATCGTCGCATTTTGAACAAAGCTCTTCCACACTTTCTTTATAAACCAAGTCTGTGCTTTTAGCTCCCGTTTCCTTGATCATGCGCCTGAGAATATCAGGGTTTTCAAGCATAGGGCAAGGCATAAGATGGTTATCGTTAAACGGCTGACCCTTTCTGTATGCCATAAACAGAGGCTTCTGAAGGGCTTCAAAAAGCGTATCTGTACGAATATTTGAATCTGAATAGTGAATGAAAACGCAAGGCTCAATATCGCCGTTTGAGTTAATATGAAAATAGTTTCTTCCGCCGGCGATACAACCACCAACATATTCGCCGTCATCCTGGAAATCGAAGGCAAAAAGAGGCTTACCTGTTTTGCCATTACGCATTTTTTTCATCGAGAAATACATATATTTACGCTGTGTTGGTGTGGGAATAAGCTCCTTATCCGCGCCCTGACCAACAGGCATATAGTTGAAATAGAAGGCATATTTTACGCCCATATCAACCATTTTGTCAAGAAATTCGTCGCTTGTTACATGATTGATATTTTTACTTGTGTAGCAAACAGAAATACCGAACAAAAGCTTCTCTTTTTTCAGAAGCTCCATAGCCTCAATTGTTGTTTTATATGAGCCTTCGCCACGGCGGTCATCATTAGAGCACTCATCACCCTCTATAGAAAGAGCAAGTGTGATATTGCCGCATTTTTTAATATCGTCGCAAAGCTTTTTATCAATAAGAGTGGCGTTTGTGTATATGAGGAAAACGCACTCAGGGAACTCTGAAGCAAGAGTAATAATATCATTCTTTCTTATAAGCGGCTCACCGCCTGTAAGCATATAAAAATGGGTGCCTAGGGCTTTGCCCTGGCTTACAATACTGCGCATTTCGTCAAGAGAAAGCTGTAGACTATGGCCGTATTCCGCCGCCCAACAGCCTTTGCACTTAAGGTTACATGCTGAAGTCGGGTCAAAAAGGATAGTAAACGGAATATTGCAATTATATTTATCGCGGTTAGCACGGACTGTTTTCGTTCCGTAATAGCCTGCATGAACACCCATTGAAATAAGGAGAGATTTAACTAAATCTCTGTCTATATCGCTGAGAATATTTTTTGCAAGCTGAACAAAGCAATTTTCATCGTCGTTAAGAGCATTTCTCATTTTCTCAAAATTCTTTTGAGGAAACATTTTAAAATACTTTTCTGCAACGGCGAGAATTTTAAGAAGGTTTTCCTTTGGAGCTTTATCTATATACTTTAATATACGGGTCAACGCAACGTTTGCCGCGATATGAACAAGTCTATGCTCCATAGAAACACCTCCATAAAAAATAATTAACTGTATCATTATACCACACTTATTCCTTTTGTAAATGGTCCCAAATGATATTTTAATAAATTATTACTCTATTTTTCCCTTAATATACAAATTTATGTTCCTTGACACTACAATCTTTTAATATTATAATTGTTGTGTATTTAATTTTATTTAAGGAGTGCTTACCTTGGCAAAAAACAAACTTAAAAAGCCATCAGGCGACAGACTTTCTCCATTAAACTGGTTTAATGTATGTCTTTTCTGTCTTATCGGTGGTATTGCGTGGAATCTTGAAAACATGTATTTCAATACCTTTCTGTACAACTCTGTTTATGCGGGCGCTTCCGCAGAGGCTCTTGCCGGCACAATGGCGCCTACAACCGCTATAAGCCGAATGGTTGCTCTTTCTGCCGTTACTGCTGTGCTTACCACCTTTATTATGGGTACCTTCAGCGACAGAATGAAAAACAGAAAGATTTTTATATCCATAGGCTACATTGTATGGGGTCTTATTACTGCAGCATTCGGTTTCATTACAAAAGAGAACATTGCAGGCCTCTTTAATCTTTCTGATACTGTGCAGATTCTCACATTTACCGTGTGGGCAGTTATCATAATGGATATGCTTATGACCTTTATGGGCTCAACAAGTAACGACTCTGCATTTAATGCTTGGGTAACAGATATTACCACACCTACCACAAGACCAAAGGTTGAAACAGCCTTTACATTTGTTGGTTTTATTGCTACAGGTATTGTTATGGGCGTTGGTACTGCAGCACAGACAGGTGCGGTATCATACAAGGTTTTCTTCGGTCTTCTCGGCTTGTTAGTTGCAGTTGCAGGTGTTATCGGTCTATTCACTCTTAAAGAGCCTGAGCACGTTACAAAAACAGATAAAAAAACAAGCTATTGGGCAGACCTTTTCTACGGTTTCAAACCATCTGTTATTAAGGAGAATTCAACTCTTTACCTTATTCTTCTTGCAATGTGCCTCTTCAACTGCGCATTCCAGGTTTTCTTCCCATATCTTATTGTGTACCTTCAGTACGTTATACTTGAAAGCCCTATGAATAAGGCTTTATTTGAATCTTCTCTTCCGAAGATTATTATCGTTGGTGTTATTGCGGTTGCTGTACTTATTACAGGTATTGTTACTTTGATGAAGCTCGCCGCAAAAAAGAAACTCCTCGGATTCATCCCGGCTGTTGCTTGCCTTATAGTTGGTCTTCTTATTCTCTCAACATCTACAAATATTTTTGCACTTCTTGTTGGTATTGCACCTACCTTTATAGGTTACCTTGTTCTTACAATTCAATTCGGCGCATCCATCCGCGACTACACTCCACCTGAAAAAGCAGGTCTTTTCCAGGGTATAAGAATGATTTTCTTCGTGCTTATCCCAATGGTTGTTGGCCCTGCTATCGGTGATATTGCTTGCAGAAGCGTTGGCGCATCATACATTAACGAATATGGTATTGAAACTCTTGTCCCCGATGCAAAAATGTTTCTTTACAGTGCTGTTGTTGCAGTATTAGTATTTATCCCTCTTCTTATTCTCAAGAAAAAAGGCATTGACAAAACCGAGGAATAATTTATGAAAACGAAATTACTTTCATCATTAAATAAAGTTTTTAAGGATACTGAGCCTAATTTCCAAAACTTCAGCTCATATTCCGCCTTAAAAAACGAGAATTTCTCTTTTCAGGTTGCTTTTATGGCAGAAAGCAAGGAAGAAACCAAAATCAGTGTTTCCGTTTCTTCATCCATCAACAAAAATATAACTGTTTACCTTGTTAAAAACATTCCTGCAGGCAAAAACGGATATGACAACTCAGATAGCTTTCACTACGATTTAGAAAGAATAGAGTTCCCCGATTTGCTTGAGCCTATAGTTGATACTATAAAAGTTACCAAAGGTCAATGGCATTCTTTATGGATAGAGGTTTCTGCCGATGAAAAGCCTGTAGGTGAATCTGATATAAAAGTTGCTCTTGAAACACCTATAAGCAAAACGGAAGAAACATTCACTCTCAATATTATAGATAACGTTCTTCCGCCTCAGAAGCTCCTTTATACAAACTGGTTCCACAACGACTGCCTTTGCACATACTATGGCGTTGAGGTATTCTCAGATAAATATTGGGAAATTGTTGATAACTACATCAAAAATGCAGTTTACCACGGCGTAAATATGATTTTGACCCCTGTTTTTACTCCTCCTCTTGATACTCAGGTTGGCGGTGAAAGACCAACTGTTCAATTAGTAGGTGTAACAAAAGAAAAGGGTAAGTATTCTTTCAATTTTGATAATTTTGAAAAGTATGTTGCGCTTTGCCTCAAAAATGGTATACAGGCTTTTGAAATTTCCCACTTTTTCACACAATGGGGAGCAGCGTTTGCACCAAAGGTTATAGCAACCGTAAACGGTAAGGAAAAACGAATTTTCGGTTGGGATACAAAAGCAAGCGGTAAAGCATACACAGAATTTCTCGAAGCTTTTGCCAAGGAATTCAAGAAAGAAATCCGAAAGTTAGGCATAAAAGACCGTTGCTGGCTTCATGTATCCGATGAACCGAATGAGCAACAGCTTAAAACCTATAAAAAGGCGGCAGACATCGTTAATCGTCTTTTCCCCGGTTTTAAAACTCTTGATGCGCTTTCTGATATTGAGTTTTTCCATAAAGGTTTAATCAAAACACCCGTTTGCGGTGAAGGCGAAGCAGATATATTCAGAGCAGAGGTAAAAAACTTCTGGACATACCATTGTTGCACGCAAGTTCACTCATATCTTCCAAACAGACTGTTTTCTCAACCTTCTCAGAGAAATAGGGTTTTAGGGGTTCTTCTTTACAAATATAATACCCAAGGATTTTTGCAATGGGGACACAATTTTTGGTACAGCCAGTATTCAAAGCACGAAATCGATCCATTCAAAGTAACAGATGCATGTAACGCCTTCCCTTCGGGAGATTCTTTTGTGGTTTATCCAGGCAAGGACGGCAAACCACTCAACTCCCTTCGCCACAAAGTTTTCCTTGATGCTATGCAGGACTTAAGAGCCTTGCGCCTTCTTGAAGGTAAGACAGACAGAAAAAATGTTTTGAGGCTTATTGAGCAAGGCTTAGATGTACCTCTTACATTTAAAACATATCCTCACGAAGCAAGCTGGCTCCTTGATTTGAGAAGCAGAATAAACAAAGAACTTGCAAACATATAAAATTAAGACCAATCAGGTTTATTGTACCTGATTGGTCTATTTTTTTACTCTGTATAGATTATTAATTTGTGTAGCGCTCTTGTTGATGCAAGATAAAGATAGCCCTCGTTTCCTTCCGAGGTGAAAGAGTTTTCGCTATCCACCACCACAACAGTATCAAATTCGAGACCTTTAGTTAACACAAGTGGCATAACTACAGGGGCATTCGAAAGTGAACATGATTTGTTGTCGCAAAGCCTTAACGCAGGTATACCCTGCTTTAATTCAGCGTAAACTCTTCGAGCATCCTCCGCTGTTTTTGTAATAATAGCAAGGGTTTTGCCCTCTTCCTGCTTTTCAATAACAGAGGAAAGCTTTTCGTCTTTGCTTGAAACTTGTTTTACAGGCTCTCCGCAACGCTTGAAAATATCGTATCTTTTGTCTTCAGGAAGAAGTTTTGCTGCATAGGTATTTATTTCCTCTGTTGAGCGGTAGCTCTTATTAAGGTGGAGAGTTTTGGCATTATAAATTTCAGCGAGAGTTTCACTATCACTCATATTAACGCTGTTAATTATTGCCTGATTTGTATCTGCAAGCAACGTAACTCGCGCTCTCGGGAACATTCTTTTTAAAATTTCATGTTGAATAAGAGAATAGTCCTGAGCCTCGTCAACAAGAAGGTGTTTAACGCCTGAAAGCACGGCGCTTGTGCCTAAAACTGTTTTAAGGAAAACAATTCCTAAAGCGTCTTCAAACTCAATGTAACCTTGCTGAAGCGAAGCTGCCGTATCAAGAAGAGAAAAATCCTTTTTCTCTTTGGAGAATTCTCCGAGAAGCCTGAAATAAAGCGCAACCGGGTCAGGAAGCGTTGCTGTTTTTATCATTTCAACCGCACTTGCCTTAAGCTCTCTTTTCTCCATTTTGAAAAGCTTTGCAGTGTCCTCATCAATTGTGCTTTCAGCATCAAGCTGAGCGTATATTTCCTTCTGATTTTCGTTGAAATATTCTTCAATTGTATTCTGAGCAAATGCAGAAAGCCTTTCGCCTCGCGCTTTTGCGGTGTTTTCGCTGTCGCCAAGTAAACGCGCCAGAAGAGCTTCTTTTTCAAGCACATTTACACCGTGATATGAAATATCCTTGAATTCAGGCTTAAATGAATTGCCTTTCTTTTCAAGGAAACTCATAAATTCTCTGCTCATTTTAACTGATGCAGCTTTTTCGCGTTCTTTATTGCCTTTAATTAATTCTTCTGCAAGAGCATAGTAATCGCTTACCTGCATTGTAGGAATCTCTGCAGCAAAAACACTATAGAATGATGCGTAGTTTATTGGCATTTCGCCAAGCTCAGGAATAATATCTGCAACATAGCTTGAAAAAATATCGTTGTTTGAAAACATAACGATTTCAGCAGAGCTCAGTTCATTTCTGTTTCTGTAAAGAAGGAATGCAAGCCTGTGGAAGCCAACAGATGTTTTACCACTTCCTGCAGGGCCTGTAACAAGAAGATTTTCGTTGTCAGAGTATCTTACAGCCTTATTCTGCTCACGCTGAATACTTTTAACAATAACCTTAAGGTGCTCGCCTGAGCTTGAAGAAAGCACATCACGAAGAATATCATCATCTATTTTAACATCACTATCTACGTAATAATAAAGGCATCCGTCCTGAAATTTATACTGCCTTTTCAAAAGTAAATCGCCGTATATTCTGCCCTTTGGCGCGTCAAAAAACGCTTTATCCTCAAAATCCTCATAAAAAAGAGAAGCTACAGGTGCACGCCAATCGCACACATACATCTGAAATGTTTCAGGGTCCTGAAGCGCTTTCAAGCCGATATATATTGTTCTCTCTTTTAATGCTCCGTCAATTTTAAAATCGACCCTTGCAAAATATGGTGAATTACGCAGCTTTTTGAAAAATTCAATATCGTTGGCTGCTTCCTGAGAATAAATCATCTTCTTTTCCATTTCGTGATGAATCTCTGTAAGCTCCATACCGGAATACATACCGCCGTTAGGGTTATCCATGTTAAAATCTTCACCCTGAGTTTTAATTTCTTCTTTGTACTCCTCTATAAGAGCACCGAGGCGGATTATTTCGCTATCAAGAAAATCCCGTACTTCATTGAATTTTTGCTCTTCTGCAATCATATCCTTTGAAAACAAGGCATACTCCCCTTTATTTTAATTTCATTGCTCTTTGCATTTTACTATAATAAAACACTCTATACAAGACTTGTATTATTAAATTTTGTATGCTATAATAAGTACATAAAGAAATCGCCGTTTTCAAGCGGCGATTTCTTTGTTTTATTTTCAAATTACTTTTTTATTCTTTTTCTGAAAATAATTTTATCCAATCTGTCAATAGCTTCATCAAACACAACCGATAAGAACACCGTTGCAAAGAAGCTGAGTATAACAAAAACATATGCGTTCTTGCTATATCCCCAATGCCTGAGAAGAAGCATAGGAATTCTCTGAAGAATAAAGAAGCTGAAAATATGCTCTCCGAACCAATCAAGAACAGAACTTTTAATGTTTACTTTCATCATTAAAACAACTAACATTGCAACAGCAAAGCTGACAAATAATTCATAATGGACGAAAGAATCTGCTCTGTTTCTTGAAAAATACGCAAACAAGGCAACACAACCTGTCATAGCAGTATACCAGATCATCTCATTTTTCATGATAATCTTGTCAACATATGGCTTCACCATAGAATATACCATACCTAAAAGGAAACAGATAATGGTATTGTAATACCATGCAGGAAGCCCCATTTTGCTCTCGAAAACGCCGAAGCCCACCGAGAGAACACAAGCAAGACCAAGAGCCGCCACATTTGACTTACGGAATACAAGGAAGGACACAATAACAATAATATACATTGCAAAAACAACAAACATATACCAGTTACTATTACCGATTGTTGTATATCCGGTATATGCAAGAAGGTAATCCTTAACGCTGTATTTAATCTCCATAATGCCAACTCTTACAACAGTATACATAAGTAGAGCAATAGCAAAATGGTACCACAATTTAAAAAGACGGTTAACGGGCATAGCCTTTACATATGCTGTGCCCTTTTTCTTTATAGACTCCATTATACCGAAGCCCGAGAAGAATAAATATGTTACAACAACGAGCTGACTAAGGAATGTTCTCAAAGAAAGGTATGGGGTATCAAGCGGTCCTGAAACAGACACATAAGAAACCGCATGGCTCAGGAAAATAAGCACGGAAAATACTGCATTGATTGTAGATGTATTTTTTGGAGACATATAATCTCCGAAAAATTCACCTTTTTTAGCAACTGTAAGCCCTGAGCATATTATTGCCACTAAAATTAAAACGAATATTATCATAGAAAAACCTCTTAATAGTATCTTACAAGGGCAACAACCTTACCTAAAATTACAACTTCATTTGTAATAATAGGCTCGTACTCATCGTTTTCAGGCTGAAGGCGGAAATGTCCGTTTTCTTTGTAGAAGCGTTTAACTGTTGCTTCATCCTCAAGCATAGCAACAACAATTTCGCCATTTGAAGCGTATGGAGTTTTTTCTGCAATAACTATATCTCCATTAAGGATACCTGCCCAAAGCATGCTTTCACCGCGCACCTTCAATGCAAAAAGAGGCTTATCGCGAGAAACTCTTCCTGTATAAGGGATGTAGCCTTCAATCTGCTCAACAGCAAGAATAGGCATACCAGCAGTAACAGTACCTAAAAGAGGTACATGGGTAACGTTTTCTGCCTGACCTAAAATACGGATAGACCTTTTAAGAAGAGGGTCTCTTTCAATATAACCTGCTTTTTCAAGAGCATCAAGGTTCGCCTGAACAGAGGATGTAGACCTGAGACCGACAGCCGCTCCAATTTCGCGGACTGACGGCGGAACACCATCCTGAGATCGCTCAACTAAAAATTCATATATTCTTTTTTGCGTTTCGTTAATAGGTTCCATAAAAACACCTTCCGAACAAATTTTCTTTTTTCCATTTCATATAATATCACATAGTTTCCAAAAAAGCAAACATTTGTTTGCAAAAAGTGAAAAAAATTTTCATATAATTATTCACAACGAATTTCGGAGTGGTTATATGTTTAAAATTTTTACCTTCAGGCAACTTGCCATTTTATCTTTTTTCATATGTCTGATTATGCTTATCGGCGCGTTTCTCAACGCACTTTCACCTGTGGTAAAGGCGCACACAGAAGAAGGAATCAAAGTTCCTGTTATAATGTACCATCACATCTGTAACACCTCTTCTTTATGGGGAGACTACGTTATTCCTCAAAGCCTTTTAGAGGAAGATTTTTTATATTTCAAACAAAATGGTATTACTCCTGTTTCTTTTAAAGACCTTGAAAACTTTATATCAGATGGTAAAAAGCTGCCCGATAAACCTGTTATTATTTCCTTTGACGACGGCCACAAAAGCTTTATAACAAAGGTTGTGCCTTTATTGGAAAAATATAACTACCCTGCTAATGTGAACATTGTTGGCTCTCTTGTAAAGCTATATACAGAAAACTGCGATAACAACGATTGCTACGCTTACCTTAATGTACAAGATATTAAGGCGCTAAACAAAAATCCTTTAGTGGAAATCGGTTGCCATACATACAATCTTCACTCCTTATCCTCCCGACGAGGTGCATCCCGAAAGCAAGGCGAAAGCGATTCAGAATATAAAGACGTTATTATTAATGATATTGAATCTTTTGATTCACTTTATTTCGATATTACACAGAGTAAAACCGATATTTTCGCCTATCCATATGGTATCAAAAATAAATTTTTGTCGGAAATTGTTGAGGAGGTAGGTTTTTCTGTTACCCTTTCCTGTCGCGAAAGCGTTAATATTCTAAAACAAGGCTCTTCTCTTCAGGATTTAGGGCGATTTAACCGACCATACGGAATAAGCAGTCAATATTTTTTTCGGAAGATGTTTTAATATATTTTAGTTGCAAAACATAGGGGTTATATGTATAATTAAAATATATTTTTTGTAAGAGAGGTGTTTTGAGTGGCAGAAAATCGTCAGCGTCCGTCTTTTGACTGGTTCAGGCTTGACAACGCAGGTATACTTTTCCCCGGTCAGAACACATCTAAATGGTCAAACATTTTCCGTTTTACTATTGAGTTGAAGGAAGATATTGACCCTGATATTCTTAGGCAGGCACTCCTCAATGTTATGCCTCGTTTCCCGGGATTTGATGTCCGTATGAGGAAGGGGCTTTTCTGGTATTACCTTGAAAAAAATCCTCTGCCTGCTCCTTTTGTAAGGGAAGATATTCAGAACCCTTGCTACAGAGTTAAATTCAAAGAGGGCGACCGATTCCTTTTCAGAGTTTACTATCACGGAAAAAGAATTTCAGTTGACCTTTTCCACGCTATATCTGACGGCTACGGAAGTGCAAATTTCACCTGTACACTTGTTGCAGAATATATGAGGTTAAAAGGCCACAGCATTCCTACAGGCGGTTTTGTAAAGGATATTTACGAGGAGCCACCTAAAACAGAGCTTCAGGATGCGTTCCATAAATATGCACGCCATAAAGCCGGCCACGCTATAACAGACAAGCACGTATACCACCCTAAAGGTACACCTGTACCAAGGCACCACGTTAATTTTACAAGCGGTATAATGAGCTTCCCCGATATTAAGAGAATAGCGAAAGAAAAAGGCGTAACAATAACCGAGTTTTTTGCCGCTATGCTTATGGATATTCATTGCCAGAAGCAGTTAAGAGAAAGCCGCAAGCAAAAAGAGGTTTCTGTTCAGGTACCTATAAACCTTCGTAACATTTACCCTTCCGACACTATGAGAAATTTCTCTGTGTGCTTACTTGTCAAAGTAAACCCAAATCTCGGCGAATATACTTTTGACGAACTTCTTCAGCAGGTTGCTCTTCAACTCCGCCTTGAAAGAGACGAAAAAAAACTTAACGCCATGATTTCTCAGCACGTTAAGCTTGAAAAAAATCCGTTGTTAAAATATCTTCCGTTACCTGTTAAAAATCTTGGCTTAAGCGTTGCAACTCTTGTTGCAGCAGAAAAAACTGCAACAGCTTACCTTTCAAACTTAGGTCCTCTTGATTTACCACAGGAAATGTATCCTCTCATCGAAAAAATTGTTTTCACCCCGGGTCCCGGTATACACCACGCTGCACGTTGCGGAATGGCAACCATTGGAGATAAACTTATTTTCACTTTCGCCAATATTTTAGAGGAAGCAGATATTGAAAGAGAATTTTTCACCCGCCTTGTTAAAATGGGCGTTCACGTAAAAATAGAAAGTAACAGAAATTAAAGGAAGAAAACATATGTCATACTGTGTTAATTGCGGTGTTGAGCTTGATGCAAGCGCAAAAAAATGTGTTTTGTGCAACACTCCTGTTTACCATCCGCAAAAAGAAGAGAAAAAAGATATTGTTGCTCCATATTCAAATATCTCTGTGGCGCCACAAAGCATTAAAAAGAAATTTATAGCGCTTATAGTAACCTATATTTTTCTTATCCCGAATATTGTCTGCATATTTATAAACCTTTTCACCTCTCCTGAAAACCTCTGGTTTATATTTGTGCTTTCAACAAGCCTTCTTTTGTGGGTTGTGCTTGTTTTCCCGTTCTTATCGAGAAAACTACATCCCTATATGATGTGGGCTTTTGATACGGTGGCGGTGGCGCTATATGTTTTTGTTTTCCACGCCAAGAATTTTGGCGGAGATAAATGGTATTTCGGCATAGCTCTCCCGATAATTCTTATAGTTTCCGCCTGCGTGCTCGCTTTCATTTATTGGGACAGAAAAAGAAAGCACCACTGGACATCCAAGGTTTTACACGTTTTTGTTGATTTAGTAATAAGCCTTTCAGTTGCAAGCGCTTGCTTCTTCTTAAATGAACACATTGTAAAATCAGAAATCTGTCTCGTATTAGATGCCTGTTGCCTTGCGCTTCTCTTCTTCTGGCTTTACGCCAACAAAAGCAGAAAGGTCCGCGCATGGCTTTCAAAGAAAGTTTTTGTTTGATATAAAAAATCGGGGCTGTAAAAAAAGCGCAAACCGTATAAATCCAGATATAGCAAGGGGTTCTGTAGGTTTAATAAGCCTATAGAACCCCTTAAAAATATAGAAAATCTAAAATTGATGAGAAAATTGTGTTTTATACTACGAACAAACTTCGCCACTCGACGTACCCTTGTCCGCCTTCGGGCATGCAAAATCAAGTCTGAAGCCTTGATTTTGCTCAGTTTGTCCGTTCTGCATCTTTTTTTCCTATCCCCTAAAAAGTGGCTGTAAAACTCACGTTTTACAGCCACTTTTGTTTTGTACTTAGATTTGTTTTAACTTACCGAGATTTTTGAGAGCATTTGGAAGACCCTTGAAAATCATTCCCAAGCCTTTAGCCATTTTATCCTCGTTAAGAATAACAAGAAGTCCTTCTGCCATTGCAGGGCTGAAAATACTAAAGCTCATCGAAATGAAGTTCTTGATAGGTGTCTGAAGAGCGATTGCGCCTGCCATTGACTCTGTACCGAGAAGCTTTCTGAGAAGTCTTACAAGTCTGCCACCCCATTTACCATCTTCAGCATCCTCCAGAGTGTTAAGGATTGTAAGAGGTTGACTCTTATCTCTCTGTGATGGTGGAAGAGCTTTTCCGTAAACTGCTTCAAACTCGTTTGCAGGAACATTCATGATGTCTGCGCCGTAGTATGATGGAGCAGATGCCTTATAATCAGGAACAATTGCTTCAACTGTTGATTCAACATTAACGCTTGCTTCAAGCTTAATATCACGGCTTGATGCACCAACAAGAATCTTGAATTCACCGCTTTCAACGTGCCAATCGCCAATGTTCACATTGTAGTATGCGAATGCGCGCTTGTCGAGTGCAATTTCAACTTCTTTTTCCTCGCCTGCTTTAAGGAATACCTTCTTAAAGCCGCGAAGCTCTTTAACAGGACGGTAAATTGTGCTTTCAACATCATTTACATAAACCTGAGCAATTTCTGCACCGTCAACAGCACCTGTGTTCTTAATCTTGAATGAAACTGTAAGAGTATCTGTATCCTTAATGCTGTCTGCAGAAACCTTAATATCGCTATATTCAAATGTTGTATATGAAAGACCGAAGCCGAACGGGAATGCAACTTCCTTGTTTGCGGTATCGTAATACTTGTAACCTACGTATACGCCCTCTCTGTATTCAACAGAAACAGGTGTACCCGGGAAATAGTTGTTGCTTGAATTATCCTCAAGTGCAAGTGGATATGTTTCAGAAAGCTTACCGCATGGGTTAACATCACCGAACATAACGTCGCAAACTGCGCTACCGCCTGCCTGACCTGTAAGGAACATATTAAGAATTGCAGGAGCCTTATCTGCCCAAGGCATTCTCACTGAGGCACCGCCTGAAAGAACAACAACTGAATTAGGATTAACCTTAAGAACCTCTTCAACAAGCTTGTTGTGTACAGGTGGAATATCAATATGCTTTCTGTCGTTACCTTCTGTTTCATATTCGTCTGTAAGACCAACGAAAACAACTGCAACATCGGCATTCTTTGCATTCTGTACTGCTTCGCTGATAAGCTCTGCTTCGTTTTTGCATTTTTTCTTAAGAGAATAGCCTGCAGAGAATGTAGCATTGATGCCCATTCCCTTCATTGTTTCGTAAGCAGAATCAAGCTTAATTGGGTTAATAAGAGATGAGCCTGCACCCTGATAACGAGGTGTGCGTGCCATTTCACCGATAAGAGCAACCTTTGCATCCTTCTTAAGAGGAAGAATGTTGCCATCGTTTTTCATAAGTACCATACACTGAGATGCAATCTCACGAGCAAGATTATGGTGAGCATCGCTATCATATGTATAATCACCGCGGATTTCTTCTGCTCTCTTAATCAAATCAAGAAGCTTATCCACTGCGTTATCAAGAACACTTTCGTCAAGTGTGCCGTTCTGGACAGCTTCAACTATAAGGCGTGTGCCTTCGCCTGATGATGTAGGCATTTCAAGCTCCTGACCTGCAACAAGTCCGGGCACTCTTTCGTTTTCTGCACCCCAGTCTGTAACAACAATGCCCTTGAAGCCCCAGTCCTTACGAAGAACATCTGTAAGGAGCCACTTGTTTTCTGCAGCGTATGTACCGTTAAGTCTGTTATACGAGTTCATAACAGTCCAGGGCTGAGCCTTTTTAACTGCAATTTCAAACGGAACAAGGTATGTTTCGCGAAGTGTTCTTTCGTCAACAACTGCGTTAACGGTCATTCTGCGAGTTTCCTGGTTATTTGCCGCAAAGTGCTTAAGAGATGTACCGACACCCTTTGACTGAACACCATTTATAAATGCTGCTGCAATCTCGCCTGCAAGAAGACCATCCTCTGAGAAATACTCAAAGTTTCTTCCGCAAAGAGGTGAACGCTTAATATTTGTACCTGGTCCGAGAAGAACAGAAACCTTTTCCTTAAGGCTTTCTTCACCGAGAGCCACACCCATTTTATAAATAAGCTCAGGGTCCCATGAGCAAGCTGTTGCAGATGCTGTAGGGAAGCAAACTGCAGGCACACCCTTGAGAAGATTAGTTTCACCCTTAGGAGTATCACCCGGATCGCCCTTTTTACGAATACCATGAGGGCCGTCGTTAAGGTTAACTGCAGGTATACCCAAGCGCTCAATGGGCTGGGTTTCCCAATAGCTAAGTCCGTCGCAAAGACTTGCCTTTTCTTCAAGTGTCATTTGCTTGATAAGGTCAGCGTGTTTCATATCTTACCTCCAAATAATATAATTCATTTTATACCAAGTTTATAATACCATATAAAAAGTACCATTTCAAGTAAGGATACGTGTTTTTTGTTGAATCTATAGGAAAATAATACTATTTTTGTTATATTACCACCTTTAATTTTATTGATTTTGTCAAAACGCTATGATAGAATTAATTTACTAAATATTAGGGGGATTCCTATGCTTTATAAGAAAAATAAATCTGCTTGTCTTGCAGAAGATTTATTTAAAAATCCAACTGCCGAATATCGCGGTACACCCTTCTGGGCGTGGAACGATTGGCTAACTAAAGAAGAGCTTTGCCGTCAGATAGATGTTTTTAAGGAAATGGGTCTTGGCGGTTTTCATATGCACGTGCGTACAGGTCTTAAAAACACATACCTTGACGACGCTTATATGGAGCTTGTAAAAAACTGCGTAGACAAGGCAAAAGCAGAGGAAATGCTTGCCTGGCTTTATGACGAAGACAGGTGGCCTTCAGGTGCTGCAGGAGGTCTTGTAACCAAGGATACTGCCTACAGAGCACGAAGTCTTATATTCACAACAACCCTTGACGGTGCTACATACGACAGCAATGGTGAATCACGAGCTGAAGCCGAAAGAACAGGTAACGGCAAGCTTCTTGCTGCATATGATGTTATTCTTGATGACGATGGTTATCTTGAAAGCTACAAAAAAATAGAAAAAGATGAGAAAGCCAATGGCACAAAGTGGTATGCCGTTCTTGAAATATGCACTAACAATAGCTGGTATAACGACCAGGCGTATGCAGATACCCTTAACAAAAAGGCAATTGAAAAATTTATTGAGGTTACTCACGAAAGCTACAAAGCAAAGGTGGGCGACGAGTTTGATAAAACTGTTCCTGCTATATTTACAGACGAGCCTCAGTTTACAAGAAAACAGGTTTTCCGCAACTCCTTTGACACAGAAGATGTTGCAATGCCTTGGACAGATTCTGTGCCCCAATTGTATAAAGAAGCATACGGAGCAGATATTTTTGAAACTCTCCCTGAAATTTTCTGGGATTTGAAAAACAGTGCGCCATCAATTCACCGCTACCGCTACCATGATTTTATTGCGGAGCTTTTTGCACAGTCCTTTGCAGACACTGTAGGCAAATGGTGCGGTGAAAACGGAATTGCGCTTACAGGTCATATGATGGAGGAGCCAACGCTCCACAGCCAGACTGCCGCTTTAGGTGAAGCAATGCGTTCATACAGAAGCTTCCAGCTTCCCGGTATTGACCTTCTTTGCAACAACCATGAATTTACTACAGCAAAGCAAGCTCAGTCTGCTACCCACCAATACGGCTATGAAGGTGTTCTTTCCGAGCTTTATGGCGTTACAGGCTGGGATTGCAACTTTAAAACCTACAAGCATCAGGGCGACTGGCAGGCAGCTCTCGGCATCACAGTAAGAGTACCTCACCTTTCCTGGTATGCTATGGCAGGCGAAGCAAAGCGCGACTACCCTGCTTCAATTTCATATCAATCTCCTTGGTACAAGGAATATAAGGTTATTGAAGACCATTTCGCAAGGGTTAACACAGCCCTTACAAGAGGTAAGCCTATTGTAAATGTTGGTGTAATTCACCCTGTTGAAAGCTATTGGCTCCATTGGGGACCAAACGATAAATCCGCTATATTCCGCGATGGTCTTGACGAAAAATTCCTCTCCCTTACAGAATGGCTTCTTACAGGAAGCGTGGATTTCAACTTTATCAGTGAAGCCCTTCTTCCATCACAATGCAAAACTGCATCTTCTCCATTGAAGGTTGGTCAGATGGAATATGATATAATCATTGTTCCGGGTTGCGAAACACTCAGAAGCTCCACATTAGAGCGCCTTGAAGAATTCAGAAATGCAGGCGGCAGACTTATCTTCTTAGGCGAAGCACCTAAGCTTTGTGATGCTGTTTGCTCTGAAAGAGGCAAGGCTCTCTACGATATTTCTGAAAAATGCGACTACACTCGTTCCGCAATTATTACTGCCTTGGAAAAAGACAAGGTTGTAAACCTTCGCGGTAATGACGGTGTGCTCACAGATAACCTTATTTACCAATACCGTCAGGATGAGGACTGCAGATGGCTTTTTGTTGCTCATTCCAAAGAACCATATAACAGCCATATTGACAGAGGTCGTGATATTCGCATTACTGTCAAGGGTGAATTCGGTGTTATTGTTTACGACACACAAAACGGAAAAACTTATCCTGCAGATTACACACACAGAAACGGCAACACAATTATTGCTCAACACATTTACGGCTACGATTCATTCCTTTATAAGTTAGTGGATAGGGATGCCGTTGAGCCGCAAAAGCAAAACATATGCTTCAGAACAGAGGCATGCGCAATAACAGGTCTTGTAGACTATGAGCTTTCAGAAGAAAATGTACTCCTTCTTGATATGGCACAGCATAAGCTTAAGGGCGAAAAAGAATTTGCACCATTAGAAGAAATTCTTCACCTGGACAATATCTGCAGAAGAAAGCTTTCTCTTATTGAGCGTGGAGGCAGATCTGTTCAGCCATGGGTTTATGGCGAAAAGGCACCCGTTTCAAAGGTAACTCTTAAATACACAATCAATAGTGAAATTGATTATGAGGGTGCTGTTCTTGCACTTGAGGATGCCCACAAAGCGGAAATAACCCTTAACGGCAATAAGGTAGATAATACTATTCTCGGAAACTATGTGGATATTTCAATCTTCAAGGTAGCTCTTCCAAAAATCAACAAAGGCACAAATGAGCTTATCATCACCTATCCCTTTGGCGAGAGCACTAACCTTGAAAGTGTATTTATCCTCGGTGCTTTCGGTGTAAGAGTAAACGGCTCTCAGGCAGTCATTACTGCTCTTCCCGAAAATATAGGCTTCGGTGATATAACAACACAGGGCTTCCCATTCTATGGCGGTAACATAACCTACAAATTACCGGTTGAGGTTAAAAGCAACAAGCTTAATGTTGTTGCATCAGACTTTATGGGCACACTTATAAGCGCAAAGCTTGATGGTAAGGAAATCGGTAAAATCGCATATCCCCCATATCTTGCTCAGGCAGAAAACATAGAAAATGGCAAGCACATTCTTGAGCTTACACTTTACGGCCACCGCTACAACACCTTCGGTCCTGTTCACCTTGTAAATGAAAAGGAGAGCTGGCACGGTCCTGATGCATGGCGAAGCAAGGGCTTCAACTGGAGCTATGAATATGTGCTCCGCAAAATCGGTCTTTTAAAAGCACCTGTTGTTGAATAAAAAGAAAAAACGGAACTGATAGTAAAATATCAGTTCCGTTTTGTTATTAGTAAAAACTGCGAGCAGCGAAAAAACAAGTTATTCGCCAAAAACATCGTTTCTTTTTGATCAATGATTTTGGATGAAGAACGCTGTTTTAAGATGCGACGCTGTACAAGAGTACTGCGATCAGCGAAAAACAAGTTATTCGCCAAAAGCATTAAAACGCTCGTCAAAATCCTCATCGGAAAGCTCAGGATAATAGTCCCAAAGCATCTCTTCCTGAGAAGCGGTAAGAGGCTCTGAAGGCACCTCGTTTATAACCTCTACCTTGCGCAGCTTACTCCAGAGAGATGGAGTTATACGAACTGTATAACCACAAGCAGATGGGCAAAGCCATTCGGTCATAGGGAGCTCAGGTATACCGAAAGCTGCAAGAATTGACATTATTACACCACCGTGGGTAACAATTGCGGCGCTCTGAGTTCCTGTTTTTATAAGTCCGTCCACAGTTTTATTAAAGCAATTACATACACGAGTTGCAAATTCCTGATTGCTTTCACCGTTGAGTGGTCTTGCATCCTCACCGCCTGAAAGCCACTGAGAAAACTCCTCATAAGGCTCTAATTCTTCTGCGGTATGGCCTTCAAACTCACCGAAATCGCACTCGTCAAAACCTCTCATTTCAATAGGATTTTTATCAGGATAAATGATTTTTGCTGTTTCAACGCAACGCTTTAAGGAGCTTGTAAAAACAACATCAGGGTAAGGATAACCGTAGTCGTTTTTCATTGCTTCAAGCTGTTCAATCCCTTCCTTGCACAAAGGCTCATCTGTCTGACCTATGTAGCGTCCTTCAAGATTACCTTGCGTTAAAGCATGGCGAATTAAATAAACTGTGTAAGTTTTCATTGATTTCTCCTGTAATATGGTGTAATATATTATACACTATGTATAATTTTAAGTTGGGTGTGATTATTTTGGCAACATATTCCGAAAGAATGGTTGAACTAAGAACCGAAAAAGGCCTTAGTCAGAAAGCTGCCGCAGTTGATTTAGGCGTTTCTCAGGCACTTTTATCTCACTACGAAAAAGGAATCCGTGAATTCAACCTTGATTTTTTATGCCGTATTGCAGAATATTATGGCGTTACTACCGATTACATTCTTGGCAGAACAGACAGCCGTAAAGGCCTTGATTCCACAGTTCTAGAAGATAAAGAAGAAGACGTTCTTTTCGACACACAAACAATATACCGCGCCGCTATTATGACCCACGAAAGAATGAACGCAGGTTCTTCACAGGCTGGTGAGGTTGCAGACTTACTGTATGCAGTAACTATTTACCGTACTCTTTTTGCTGCAGCACAAAAGGGCTATATTCCAAAGCGTTGGTTTAATCTTTCACCAAAGTATGCTCAGGCAGTAACCCTTGCGTTAAAAGAATCACATCTTAATGATTTTCCTGAAAAAACAGTAACCGCAAGACGATACGGCGGTCCCGAACCCAAAAGTATCGAGACCGTCATTAAAAATATCGAAAGTATTATAAGCAAAACTGCTGATAAAATCAAGACCGAATAAGTTAACCTTTTAGTACTTCCTTATACATCTTGATATAATCATTTGCAGATTTGCCCCAGCTGTTATCGCTATCCATAGCGCGCTTAACGAGAATAGCCCAGCCTTTTTTGTCCTGGTAGCCTTCAACTGCGCGACGGATTGCGTGAAGCATATCGTGAGCATTGTATGAAGAGAAAACAAATCCGTTTCCTTCATTATCTCCGCTATCTGTAACAGAGTCGCGAAGACCACCTGTTTCGCGTACAATCGGAATTGTACCGTAACGAAGAGCAACCATCTGAGAAAGTCCGCAAGGCTCGCTCTTTGATGGCATAAGGAAAATATCCGCACCTGCGTAAATTTTTCTTGCAAGGTCAGGTATAAAGCCAAGACAAAGACCAACCTTATCAGGATACCTCGCAGCAAGACCACGGAAGAATTCCTCGTACTGATAATCGCCTGAGCCTAAAACTACAAGCTGAATATCTGTTGTGGCAAGAAGCTCGTCAAGCACTGCCTTACAAAGGTCAAGACCTTTGTGAGAAACGAGACGTGTAACCATACCCATAACAGGAGTATCACTCTTCTCCGGAAGCCCTAAAAGCTTCTGGAGTTCTCTTTTATTGATATATTTACCGCGGATATTGTCTGCAGTATAGTTTTTGAAAATATCTTTATCGGTTTCAGGGTCATAGTTAATAACGTCAATTCCGTTAAGAATTCCCCTGAGCTTATATGAACGCTCTTTAAGAATCGGGTCAAGACCATGAGAAAACCATGGGTCAAGAATTTCTTTTGCGTATGACGGGCTTACTGTGGTAACTGCATTCGCGCACTCGATACCACCCTTCATAAGGTTAACTGCACCATCATATTCAAGAAGATTTTTATGGGCATGGTCGATGCCGACAACATTGTCTATAAGCTCTTCACCATAAACGCCCTGATATTGAATGTTATGAATAGTGAAAACTGTTTTGATGTTTTCATAGCCCGGTCTTTGAGCATAAATCGTGCTGTAATAAACGGGAGTAAGAGCAGTCTGCCAGTCGTTACAATGAATAATATCAGGCTTGAAATCAATGTGAGGAAGCATTTCAAGAATTGCTCTTGAGAAGAAAGCGAAACGTTCCGCATCATCATAGAAGCCATAAAGAGAATCTCTCTTGAAATAATACTGATTATCCAAAAGGTAGTAGATTACTCCGCCGCTTTTTGCTTCAAATATTCCGCAATACTGTCTGCGCCATGCAACAGGTACACATATATTTGTTATAAATTTCATTGTATCTTTAAGCTCCTGCTTAATGCCGTCATAAAGAGGCATAACAACTCGGCAACCTACAAGGCGCTTTCTGAGAGCCTGAGGAAGAGAGCCTGCAACATCACCTAAACCACCACTTGCGATGAAAGGTAACGCTTCACTTGCTGCATATAAAACCTTCATTTTAAATCTCCTTTTTGTTTGGTTAGTTTACTTATCCAAAACTGCTGTATAAACCAGAAAGAGTGTTATAAAAACCTGATGAGAAGAAAATTATAAGAATAATTATTCCTAAAATAACAGGTATAGCTATTTCGCAAACTAACTTTATAAGCTGAGTACGCTTCATCATAATAATAGTTTTTTCAAGCTTATCCACCCGGGTAGTAAGCTCTGCAATCAACCTGTCTTTATCTCCATCATCTGATGTTACCTGAGCCTTGCTGCTTTGAGCTTTATAGTGTTTAACCTCAGCTGCATATGGCTCCTGAGGTGCAGTTGCTTCTGAAGCTCCACCATTTTTTTCAAGAAGCTCTTTTAACGCATCAAGCACATCTTCTTCACGGTCAGGAACAGCCTTGTTAATTACAGCTAAAAGCCATTTAATCTGAGCATCACTGATATTGTCCCCATCAAAGTTTTTTAGCTGTCTTCGACAGAAAGAACAGGCTTTTTTATCCAGTCCACCTATGCGAACATCTACAAAATCCAATTCATCTGTTTTGCAACCGCAAAATTGACAAACAGCCATACCTGCACCTCCTTATAAAATCACAACCAAATCAGATAACAATCTCTTTACCAACGAACAACGGATAACTCTTATCACCTGAAAGAACCTTCTTCGGTGTAATAACAGTGTTTTTATCCATAATCACGCAGTTAAGCTTTGCATCTTCGCCAACGAAAGCGTCCTGCATAAGAATTGAGTTTTCAACAACTGCTCCTTTTGCAACTCTTGCGCCACGGAAAACAATACTGTTTTTAACTGTACCTTCAATCTGGCAACCATCTGCAATAAGGGAGTTTTTGCAGTTTGAAGAAATGCCGTAAACAACAGGCATATCGTCGCGAACCTTTGTATAAACAGGGCTGTCGCTCTTGAAAAGTTCTTTTCTTGATGCTTTTTCAAGAAGAGCCATATTTGCAGCAAAGTATGTGTTTACGCTGTCAATTGTGCAATTCCACTCGTTAATTTTGTAACCGTAAATGTTAAGTGTTGAAACGTTTTTCTGAAGAATGTCTTTTTCAAAGCTTGTATAAGCGTAGCTTTCTGCGTCGCCGATAAGCCTCTCAAGAAGAGCCTTTCTTATAACGATAATGTTTGCTGAGTAGTTAACATCTGCAGCTGTTTTAACATCAATACCCATATTAGTAATCTTCTGCTCATCGTCAACCTCAATAACCACCTGATTCTGAAGCTTTGGAAGCTGACCGTTGCAATAAGCAATTGTAATATCTGCATTTTTCTGTGTATGGAAATCAAAGAGCTTTGATAAATTGATGTTACAAATAAGATTTGAATCCATAAGAAGCACATATTCCTGCTTGGAATGTGAAATGAAATCCATAACTCTGTTGAGAGTATCTATTCTGTTTGCGGATTCAGCCGCTGTCGGAGTAAACGGAGGAAGCAATGTAAGACCATCAACCTTTCTTGAAAGGTCCCAAGGTCTGCCACTACCGATATGGTCCATAAGAGAATGGAAATTGCTGTTTGCAATAACACCAACTTTTGTTATACCGCAATTAACCATATTTGAAAGCGGGAAATCTATAAGGCGGTATCTGCCACCAAAAGGCACTGAGCCCATTGTACGCCTTGCTGTGAGAGCACCAAGGCAAGCATCATATGAATTGGAGTAAACTATACCAAGAACATTTTTCGGCATCATACTGTTTCGCCCTCCTTAACATCTTCTGAAATCATTGACTGCGCTTTAACCTTAGCATTTTTACCAACTACAACGTTTGGTCCTACAACGCTGACGCCCCAACCGTCAAGATTTTCGCATTTTTCAGGGTTTTCACCTACAATTGCACCTTCTTCAATGACTGCATTTTCTGCAACCATTGCATACTGTACAACTGCGCCCTTTTTAATAACTGCGCCGGGCATAACGATTGAATAATCTACATATGCACCCTCTTCAACAACAACATCATTAAAGAGCACGGAATAATCTATTTTACCCTCGATTTCGCTACCTGCTGTAACTATTGAGTTTTCAACTACTGCACTGTCAGCAATATACTGAGGTGCACTGTTTGTGCCTCTTCCGTAAATCTTCCAGGATGTGTCGCTTAAATCAATATTAACCTTCGGGTTAAGAAGGTCAAGGTTTGCTTCCCAAAGAGAATCAATTGTACCAACGTCCTTCCAATAACCATCAAAGCCATATGCGAAAAGTTTTTCGCCTGCTTCATGCATTGCAGGGATAACATTTTTACCGAAGTCGTTTGAAGACTCAGGGTCATTTTCGTCGTCAATAAGATACTGACGAAGCTTCTCCCATGTAAACATATAAACACCCATTGAAGCCTTATTGCTCTTAGGATTCTTTGGTTTTTCTTCGAATGCAGTAATTCTGCCGTCATCATCCACAAACATAAGTCCGAAACGTGATGCCTCTTCCCACGGCACTTCAAGCATGGCAATTGTACAAGCTGCATCCTTTTCCTTATGGAACTGAAGCATTTTTGCATAGTCCATTTTGTAAATATGGTCGCCTGAAAGAATCGCTACATATTCAGGATTATATCTGTCGATAAACTGAATATTCTGATAGATAGCATTCGCTGTTCCTTTATACCACTCTGTGCCCTTAATCTGCTGGTATGGTGAAAGAATGTGCACACCGCCATCTGCACGGTCAAGGTCCCAAGGACCACCGTTACCGATGTATCCGTTAAGCTCGAGTGGCTGATACTGTGTAAGAACACCAACTGTATAAATACCTGAGTTCACACAGTTTGAAAGCGGGAAATCGATAATTCTGTACTTACCGCCGTATGGTACGGCAGGCTTTGCAATGTTCTGGGTAAGAACACCAAGACGAGAGCCCTGACCGCCTGCAAGAAGCATTGCAATACATTCTGTCTTTTTTGCCATTGTTATCACGTTCCTTTATATAAATTTAAAACTATTTTAACTTTTTGTCTGTCTTTTTAGGTTTCAGATAAATTGTTGACATAGGCGGAAGCTTCATTTCAATATAATTCTCATAGCCGTGCATGGGACCTGATTTTATCGCATATGTTTTCTTCAGCTTTTCACCATTACCGCCAAATTTCTTTGAATCCGTGTTAAACACAATTTCATAAGAATCTGCCTCGGGAACACCGATTTTATAGCTTTCACGTAAAACAGGAGTGAAATTGCACACTGCAATAATCTTATCTCCATTTTCATCGTTTCTCACAAATGCTATAACGGAATTGTCTTTATCATCGCTGACAATCCAGTTAAAGCCTTCCCAGCTATAGTCTATCTGCCACATTGGTGTGTTTGCTTTATAGAATTTATTGAGCTCTCTTACATAGTCCTGCAACAAAACGTGCATTTCGTAATCAAGAAGAATCCAGTCAAGACCTTTTTTATAGTCCCACTCAATAAACTGACCAAATTCAGAACCCATAAAGAGAAGCTTTTTACCCGGATGAGCGTACATATATCCAAGGAAAGCTCTCACACCTGCAAACTTTTCGTTGTAGTTTCCCGGAATTTTATTTATAAGCGAGCATTTGCCGTGCACTACCTCATCGTGAGAAATAGGAAGAACAAAATTCTCGGAAAACGCATAGAAGAACGAGAAGGTTATTAAATCATGGTTATATTTTTTATGGATACCCTCAAGAGAGAAATAGCGGAGAATATCGTTCATCCAACCCATATTCCACTTGAAGTTATACCCAAGACCACCCATAAACACAGGCTTCGAAACCATAGGCCATGCAGTACTCTCTTCGGCAATCATCATTATATCGCCATGCTCCTTGAAAACTGCCTCGTTAAGATTTTTCATAAAGGCAATTGCTTCAAGGTTTTCATTGCCACCGTTTTCGTTGGCTATCCACTGACCGTCATCTCTGCCATAGTCAAGATAGAGCATAGATGCAACAGCATCAACACGAAGACCATCTATATGATATTCATCAAACCAGAAAAGCGCATTTGAAATAAGGAAGGACTGAACCTCATTTCTGCCGTAGTCGAACACCTTTGTTCCCCACTGCAGGTGCTCACCCTTGCGCACATCCTTATATTCATAACAAGCCTCGCCGTCAAATTCAGCAAGTCCGTGGGCATCCTTAGGGAAATGGGCAGGCACCCAGTCAACGATAACGCCTATACCTGCTTTGTGGCACTCATCAACAAAGAACTTGAAATCGTCAGGTGTGCCGTAACGTGATGTTACTGCAAAATAGCCTGTAACCTGATAACCCCATGAACCATCAAAGGGATGCTCCGCAACAGGAAGCACCTCAATATGAGTGTAACCCATATTTTTAACGTAGCCCACAAGCTCTTTCGCCATATCTCTGTAGCTGAGAGTGTTGCCATCTTCGTAAATCTTCCAGGAGCCTAGATGGACCTCGTAAATATTAACGGGAGATTTATATACAGAGCCTGCTTTTCTTTTCTTAAGCCAACTTCCGTCTCTCCACTTGTAATTGCCTTCGAATATTTTAGAAGCTGTACCGGGTCTTGTTTCTGCATGAATTGCATAAGGGTCTGCTTTATAGTGCTTAAAGCCATCTGACCCATGAATAAGGAATTTATAGGAATCGTAATTTTTAACGCCTTCCACATATCCTTCCCAGACGCCACCATCATTAAGGCGGTAAAGGGCATTTGCGCCCTCATCCCATCCGTTAAAATCACCTACAACAGAAACGGCAGCTGCGTGAGGAGCCCACACTCTGAAAACATATTTGTTTTCTTCTACCTTATGAGCGCCAAGAAACTCCTGTGCCCTGAAATTTCTGCCTTGATGAAAGACGAACAGAGGAAAGTCATTATAGTCGTTTTTATCGATTTTCTTTTCCACTTCCTGTCACCACCAAAAAAGTTTATGTTAAATCAATTTAATAATATCAAATCCAAAAATTGTTTTCAAGAGTTTTTGATATATTTTGTTCAAAGCAGTATTAAATTTTACGGGTTGTGTTTGGTGGTTTTGCACAACCCAAACGACAAAAACACCAATAATCCAACACCATTATTCGTCATTTTTCCTTTATCTCAAAATTTAATATTCTGTGAACTTTTAAAAACAAGGTTTATTTTTCTTTTTTGTAAAAATAAATCGGGAATTTGTGGTAGTATTTCTTAATAATGAATTATATATAATAGTTGTATTGTATTCACCTATAAGTTTCGGAAGGAGAAAACCGATGATCAAACAACTTTTGCCATTCGCAAAAAAATATAAACTCCCCGCAATAATGTCTCCTTTATGTATTGTTTTTGAGGTGCTTATTGAGGTAACAATTCCGCTTTTAATGTCTGTAATTGTGGACTGTGGAATTTCAGGTCAGCCTCTTTCGTCAAAGGATAGCTTTATTGCGGATATTCTCATAAAAATGGGCTTTGCCGAAAAGGCAGGCACCGACCTTATTCTTGCAACAGGCGGTCTTATGTTAGGCCTGGCTTGTATATCTCTTCTTTGCGGTGCAAGTGCTGCGTATTTTGCGTCAAAAGCAGGCATGGGCTTTGGCGCTGAGCTGAGAAAAAGTCTTTTCGAAAAAGTTCTTGGCTTCTCTTTCTCTAACGTTGATAAATTCTCAACAGGCTCCCTTATAACCCGTATGACAACGGATATCGGTATGATTCAGATGGCATTTATGATGGCTCTGAGAATGCTTATCCGCTCCCCGCTTATGTTTGTTATGGCTATTTCCATGGCATTCAGCATTAACAAAAAGCTTTCTCTTGTGTTTATCTGCATAGCGCCGATTATGTTTACTCTTATTCTCTTAATCGGCTCTGCTGCTCACAAGAGATTCGCAAAAATGTTTAAGAAATATGACCAGTTCAACAACTCTATTCAGGAGAACCTTATTGCTGCAAGAGTTGTTAAAGCATTTGTTAGAGCAAAGCATGAAAAAGAAAAATTCCGTATTTCCAACGATGAGCTACGCGATGCATCTATCTTTGCAGAAAAGCTGATTATTCTTAACGGGCCTATAATGTCCATTTCAATTTACGCTTGCATTTTGCTTGTTTTATGGATTGGTGCAAAGCTTATTCTTGGCGGCTCAATGTATATTGGTGACCTTATGAGCTTTATAACATATATTCAGCAGATATTTATGTCGCTTATGATAGTTTCAATGATTTTCGTAATGTCTGTTATGGCAAAGGCTTCTTTGAACAGAATAAGCGAAATCCTTTCAGAAAAGCCCCATATTTCAGATGATAATGCAGACAACACCGCATCAGTTAAAGACGGTAGCATTGAGTTTAAAAACGTGTCTTTCAAGTACAGTAAAGATGCAGAAAATAATGTTCTTAAAAACATAAATCTTTCTATTAACTCAGGCCAAACTATTGGTATTTTAGGCGGAACAGGCTCCGCAAAAACATCCCTTGTTCAGCTTATTCCTCGCCTTTATGACGTAACAGAAGGTCAGGTTTTAGTTGGTGGCAGGGATGTAAAGGATTATTCTCTTTCCAACTTGCGCGAAAGCGTATCAATGGTGCTTCAGACAAACCTTCTTTTCTCAGGCACAATCGAAGAAAATCTTCGCTGGGGCAATGAAAGCGCCACAATGGACGATTTACGCGCTGCGGCAAAAATTGCTCAGGCAGACGATTTCGTTATGAGCTTCCCTGACGGCTATCAGACAGATTTAGGTCAGGGTGGCGTAAACGTATCAGGCGGACAGAAACAGCGACTCTGCATCGCAAGAGCAATCCTTAAAAAGCCTAAAGTGCTTATTCTTGACGATTCCACAAGCGCTGTTGATACCGCAACAGACGGCAAAATAAGAGAAGGTATGAAAAATCTTCTTCCCGAAACCACAAAAATTATAATCGCGCAACGAATAAATTCTATTCAGCACGCAGACAAAATAGTAGTGCTTGATGACGGAAAAATCGACGATATAGGTACTCACGAAGAATTACTTTCACGCAACGAAATATATAAAGAAGTTTATATTTCACAGCAAGAAAGCAAAATGGAACAATAAGAAAGGAGAGATTTTATGCCACCAAAGGGAACTCCCCCAAAGGGTAATAACGGTCCGGGCAACAAAATGAAATTCGGCAAGCCGAAAAACACAGGTAAAACAGTTGCGCGCCTTCTCTCCTATGTTGCAAAGAGCAAAGGTCTTTTGGCAATTGTTGTTCTTATGGTAATAATATCTGCGGGCGCAAATATTGCAGGTACAGCAATGTTATCACCTATTGTAGATGAAATTGGCGTTTTACTTTCCTCAGGCTCCGAGGATATGAGCAAGCTTATCGGTTTTCTCGCTGTTCTTTTGATTATTTATCTTTGTGGTATTGCAGCGCAATATGGTCAATCAAGAATTATGCTTAACATTTCGCAGAAAACTCTTAACCTTTTAAGAAAAGACCTTTTTGAGCATCTTCAGGATTTACCTATAAAGTATTTTGACACCCACAACCACGGTGAGCTTATGAGCCGTTTCACAAATGACGTTGACACTGTGCGCGAGGCTATAAGTCAGGGCCTTATTCAGACAATATCATCCCTTATATCCATCGTAGGTATTTTCGCTATGATGCTTTATATAAGCCCTGCCCTTACCTGCCTTATTATCCTTATGCTTTTTGTTATGCTTGGTGTTATCAAGTTTATCGGTAAGCGCAGTTCAAACTATTTCCGCAAACAGCAAAGTGCGGTTGGTCAGCTTAACGGCTTTATTGAAGAGCTTATTGAAGGCTTGAAGGTTGTTAAGGTTTTCTGCAGAGAAGACAAAACCAACAACGAGTTTGCGGTAATAAACGAGGATTTCAGAAAATCCGCAACAAAGGCTCACACTTTTGCAAGCATCTTAATGCCTATTATGGGTAACATTTCATATTTTAATTTTACCCTTACTGCAGCAGTAGGTGCATATATTATACTGACTATCACAGAGCCATCAGGCGCATTAGGATTCTTTACGGGCGGTATTAAGGGTGCTCTTACAATTGGCTCTCTTGCATCTTTCCTTCAATACACCCGCCAGTTTTCAAACCCTATAGCGCAGGTTTCGCAGCAGATGAACAATATTCTTGCTGCTCTTGCAGGTGCAGAAAGAATTTTTGATGTTATTGATGCAGAGCATGAGGAAGATGACGGCTATGTTACTCTTGTTAACGCAAAGGTTGACGAAAACGGTAATATAGAAGAGGTTAATGAGCGCACAGGTATATGGGCGTGGAAGCATCCGCACTCCGCAGACGGCTCCGTTACCTATACGCTTCTCAAAGGCGATGTAAGATTCCACGATGTAACATTCTCTTACGACGGAAAGAAAAATGTTCTCAAAAACGTTTCTCTTTACGCAAAGCCCGGCCAGAAGATTGCTTTCGTAGGCTCAACAGGTGCAGGTAAAACAACAATTACAAACCTTATAAACCGCTTCTATGATGTTCAGGAAGGCAAAATCACCTACGACGGCATTAATATAAAGAAAATCAAAAAGGACGACTTGCGCCGTTCACTTGCAATGGTTTTACAGGATACTCACCTTTTCACAGGCACTGTTGAAGACAATATCCGTTACGGTAAGCTTGACGCTACCCACGAGGAAATCGTTGAAGCGGCAAAGGTTGCCAATGCCCACAGCTTTATTTCAAGGCTTCCCGAAGGATATAACACAATGCTTACGGGAGACGGAGCAAACCTTTCGCAAGGTCAGCGTCAGCTTCTTTCTATAGCCCGCGCTGCAGTTGCCAATCCTCCTGTTCTTATTCTTGACGAAGCAACAAGCTCTATTGATACAAGAACTGAACGCCTTATTGAAAAGGGCACAGATAAGCTTATGGAAGGCAGAACTGTTTTCGTTATTGCTCACCGCCTTTCTACCGTACGAAACTCAAACGCTATTATGGTGCTTGAAAACGGAGAGATTATCGAAAAAGGCGACCACGAAACCTTACTTGAGGAAAAAGGCAAATATTACAAGTTGTATACAGGACAATTTGAGTTGTCATAAAAACAAAAATCCACTTGCGTATATACGTATATACTGCAGGTGGATTTTTATTAAATTGTTACAATTATTAAGATTTTGTAATATTTATTGCAAATTTCGCCGTTTTAGGTATAATGGCTTATAGTATACTATTATCAATAATTTAATTGTGTGGTACTAATATGGAAAAACTTTTAAAATCAGAAAAGGCTCTACAGAGGCTTGAAAATCTCAGAGCTTTTCTTTTAAGCGAAAAATGGATGGCAATCCTTTTTGTTATTACGGGAATATTTGCCTGTCTTCATTCCTTTTATCCGCGTAGCGCAATAGATATATGGGGAACAGTTGTTTTAGCTTACATAACAGGCTTCTGCTTTGTTGTTTCGGGCGACATTTTTACAATGCTTATCCCCTCTTTGTTTACATATTGCATTGCAATACGCTGTTATAATTCGCTAAGTGAATTTACCAGTATAATATGGTTTGTAATCCCATTGGTTGCGGCGTTTCTTTTCAATATAGTTGCTTATTATAAAAGGCCGACAACAAAGGGCTCTCAATTCCTGCCAATGCTTTTCGTTTCCGTTTCTGTTATAATCGGTGGCGTTGGTGTTATTTCTGCGAAGGATTATTTCTCCGGCGCATCCATTTACAATATGCTTGGCATAGGCTTTGGTATGCTTCTTATCTACTGCTATTTCTACGCTAAAATTGAGCATACCGACAAGTATTCTTTAATTGAAAAGCTTTCCCAGATAATGGTTGTTATAGGTCTTTTCATTTCCTTTATGGTTTTTGCCCACTACGTTATAAACGTTAATACTGTTATTGATAAGGGCGGTATTTTCTATATCAGGTGGCGTAATAACGCTTCCACAATTCTTATGATGGCAACGCCTTTTGCCTTCTATCTTGGCAACAAAAAGCCTTATGCTGCCGTGCTTGCGTTCATTTTCTATATTGCAATGCTCCTTACAGGCTCCCGTGGCGGTATGCTCTTTGGCTCAATCGAGCTTGTAATGTGCCTTGTAATGTTTATTTTGTATGATAAACGCCGCAGGCTTGCATATGTTCTTATTTGCCTTTGCTTCTTCTTTGTTGCATTGGTATTCCTGCCTGAAATCACATCATTCCTTAACTTTACGATTCAAAGGCTTTTCAAGGTGCTTAACCAATTCCTTCTTGGCGGACCTGATACAGAAACACGCGTGCGCCACTATGCACGAGGAATTGAGGATTATTTAAACAATCCGATATTTGGCACCGGTCTCGGAAACCTTACAAACAGAGATATTTTCAAAAGCAAGCCCGGCTCTCTTTGCTGGTACCATTGCGAACCGATTCAGATTATGGGTAGCTTCGGCACTGTAGGAATAGTGGCATTCGTTTACCAGTTTATTAAAAGAAATATGCTTATATGGAAAGAGGCAACTCTTTTCAATATGACTGTTTTCCTTTCATATATAAGCCTTGAATTAATGTCTCTTGTAAACCCTGGTATTTTCTGCCCTGTACCATATCTCTTACTTGTGGTTGTTTACCTTATAGTTGTTGAAAAATCCAACGACACAGAGCCACAGGTGAAAGTACCCATATTAAAAAAATTCAGAGAAAAAAGAAAAGCTAAAAAACTTAATAAAGCTTCTTAAAAAAAATCCGCACTACCAATCGGCAGTACGGATTTTTATTTTTTATCTTATTTGTATAATGGGCCGTATGCTTCGCAAGCGCGGAAGTCTGCGCTTTCAAGCTCCTGAGTACCAAATGCATTCCAGCAAGCAGGACGGAAAATTTTATCTTCGTCAACGTTGTGCATTGAAACAGGAATACGGAGCATTGATGCAAGAGTTATAATATCTGCACCAATATGGCCGTAAGAGATAGCGCCGTGGTTAGCACCCCAGTGATTCATTACCTCGTAAGCTGAGGTGAACGGACCCTTACCTGTAAGCTTTGGAGCAAACCATGTGCAAGGCCATGTGTAGTCTGTTCTCTTCCAGATGATGTCTGAAACTTCATCAGGAAGGTTAACTGTATAACCTTCGCAAATCTGAAGTGTTGGTCCGAGACCCTTAACAAGGTTAAGACGAATCATTGTTGCAGGCATTTCAGCTCTTGTAAGGAAACGGCTTGAATATCCGCCGCCGCGGAAGTAACCGTTATCAGCTGCGCACCATTCTGTTGCTGCGTTAATCTTGTTAACGTCGTCAGCTGTAACATCGTACCACTCTTTGATGATGCCGTTGCCGTTTTCATCCTTAACCTCACCGCAAGCATCGAGACAGCAAGCACCTGAGTTGATAAGGTGAATAAAGCCCTTTGCTTCTGCAGCCTTACCCTCAAGGTCATAGCCTGTAACTCTCTTTGTTGCTTCAGGGCTCCAGTATGTACGAACGTCTGCAAACATCTGAGGACGGTTTGTAAGGAGCTTCATAAGGAGCATGCTTACGCCGTTAAGAGTATCGTTTTCTGTTGCAAGAACATATGGCTCGCGAACGCCGTTCCAGTCAAAGCTTGTGTTGAGAAGAGCTTCTGCAAAGTCTGCGTTTGGATAGAAGTCTGTCCACTGTCTCTGACCCTGGAAGCCTGCTGCGATAGCGTTATGACCAACCATTTCTTCTTCGCAACCTGCAGGAAGGTTCTTGTTGCCGTTCATAAGGTCCTTGATGATGCACATCATCTTAACTGTGAACTCCCAATCCTTTTCCTTCTGCTCGTCGCTCTTTCTTACGAATTCAGGGTTCTTATCAAAGCCTTCTTTGCAGTTTTCCTTAACCCATTTGTATGCTCTCTGATATTCTTCTTCGTCATAGATGCCCTCGCTCATTCGACGGATAATTTCTACCTCGTCAACTGATTCTACGCGCATACCAAGATATTCCTCGAAGAAATCTGTATCAATTGAAGAACCTGCAATACCCATGCAGATTGAACCAATCTGAAGATATGATTTGCCCTTCATTGTAGCTGCTGCAACTGCTGCTCTTGCAAAGCGGAGAAGCTTTTCTTCAACGTCTGCAGGGATAGTTGTGTCGTCAGCATCCTGAACATCCTTTCCATAGATACCGAATGCAGGAAGACCCTTCTGAGCGTGTGCTGCAAGAACTGCTGCAAGGTAAACTGCGCCTGGACGCTCTGTTGCGTTAAAGCCCCAAACACCCTTGATTGTTAATGGATCCATATCCATTGTTTCGGAGCCGTAGCACCAGCAAGGTGTAACAGAAAGAGTAATCTGAACGCCTTCCTTCTGGAATTTGTTTGCGCAAGCTGCTGCTTCTGCAACTCTACCGATTGTGGTGTCTGCAATAACAACCTTTACGGGCTCACCATTTGAATATTTAAGGTTTTCGGTAAAAAGCTTTGCGGCTGATTTAGCCATATTCATTGTCTGCTCTTCGAGAGACTCACGAACTTTAAGAGGACCGCGTCTGCCGTCGATAATAGGACGAATACCAATTACCGGATATTCACTGAGAAATCTGTTCTCTGCCATAATTTGTCATCCTTTCGTATGTACCAAAGTACAAAATATTACAGTTAATAGTATATCACAAATATTATTCTTTTCAATTATTATAAAGTAAAATTTTTCCGCCTGTTTATGTGGAAAATGACAAAATCAAACCTTGGCTTTACCCTGTTTCTGCGTTTTTCTCATTCTGCACCAGTTTATAAAGCCGTACAAATCATTTACTAAAAATACACAGAAGCATACTATAACGGAAATATAAGATATGTCTTCTTTTGTTGCCATTGCCCACATAACAATAAGCACTATATCGTTAAAAGCGTAAGCAAGTGGGAAATAAGGTGTGCGCATAAATGTTAGATATGCAGCAAAAAAGGATGTTAATACAGAAATGGTGCTTGGCACAATATTTGCTGTATTGAGAGCCGATAAAATATAATAGAACACTACTGTAACTACTACGGTAAGCACTACACCGACTATAAATATTTTTGGAGTTAATTCCCTTACCTTTACTTGAGACTTAGTTTTTCCATATGGGTTTTTAAGCCAGGAAACTAAAGAAAACAGAGCCATGGGTGCGGTCATACCCACATACGTAATCATTTCTCCGTAGTACAAAAAGCTATATGAAATTATTGCGTAAAGCACGCTGAAAATAATCATAAGCACATTACCAAAAGGATTACCTTTAGCAAGAAAAATCAAGGATGTTACGCCTATGAGAGAGGCTATGAGCTTCATCCACCCAGAGCCGTCAAAAACAGCGTAAAAAACACATATTATGGCAACGGAGCTAACCCACAACGCCTTTTCCCATTTCGTAAAATACAATAAATATTTTTTCATAATTTCTCCTAAAAAATAAGCATTCGTCTCACATCTTCAAAGACCTAACGATGTGAAAACGAATGCTTTTTTGCATTCACTACCCGGTGGCAGTTAATTTTTAATCTTTATAAAGCGGATATTTATCACAAATTCTTGTAACGCCTGCGCGAATGTAGTCTGCGCTGTTTTCGAAGTCTGTAGCAGCAAGCTTGATATATTCTGCAATATCAACCATATCCTGAGCTTCAAATCCACGTGTTGTTACTGCGGCTGTACCGATTCTTATACCGCTTGTAACAAATGGTTTTTCAGGCTCTCTTGGGATAGAGTTTTTATTAACAGTAATATAAACCTCGTCAAGTCTGCGTTCAAGCTCTTTACCTGTAATGCCAAGGCTTCTCAGGTCGAGAAGAAGAAGGTGGTTATCGGAACCGCCTGATACCATGTCAACGCCCTGTGCTGCAAGTGCATTTTCAAGAGCCTTACAGTTGGAAATTATCTTCTTACCATACTCCTTGAATTCAGGCTTAAGAGCCTCACCGAAGCAGATTGCCTTAGCAGCAATTATATGCATAAGTGGTCCACCCTGAATACCGGGGAATATAGCCTTGTTAACCTTCTTTGCAATTTCCTCATCGTTTGTAAGGATAATACCGCCACGAGGACCGCGGAGAGTTTTATGAGTTGTAGAAGTTACAACGTGAGCGTGTGGCACTGGTGATGGGTGAACGCCTGCGGCAACAAGACCTGCAATATGGGCCATATCAACCATAAAGAGTGCGTCTACCTTATCTGCAATCTCACGGATTTTCTTGAAATCGATTGTTCTTGGGTATGCAGATGCACCTGCAACAATCATTTTTGGCTTGCATTCAATCGCTTTCTTTTCGAGAGCATCGTAATCAAGGAAGCCGTTATCGTCAACACCGTAGCTTTCAAAGTTAAAATATGAACCGCTTACGTTTACAGGTGAACCATGAGTAAGGTGGCCACCGTCTGCAAGGCTCATACCAAGAACTGTATCACCCGGCTGAAGAAGAGCAAAGTAAACACCAAAGTTTGCCTGAGAGCCTGAGTGAGGCTGAACATTAGCATATTCGCAACCGAAAAGCTTTTTAAGTCTTTCAATAGCAAGGCTTTCTGCAATATCTACATATTCGCAGCCGCCATAGTATCTCTTTGATGGATAACCCTCTGCATATTTATTTGTAAAAATGCTGCCGCTTGCTGCCATAACTGCTGCAGAAGCGTAGTTTTCGCTTGCAATAAGCTCAATATTTCTGCTCTGACGGAGCTGTTCTTTGCTGAAAGCCTCGAAAAGCTCGCTATCAGCATTTTTAAGGAAATCAAAATCCTTTTCAAGATAGGAATTCATTTTTCTGCCTCCCTGTTTTAAAATAGCAATAATCAAAATAATGATACACTAAACCCAAACATATTTCAACAATAATACAGCAAATAATTGATTTATTATTAAAATAAAAAAGAAATATAAGGATAATTATATTTTTAGGAGTTTTTATATTGCTAATTCACAAAATAATGATATAATTACTATGAGTGATAATGTGAAAAAGTATGCGCTCATTTGAAAAGGTGATTTTTTATGGACACAATTCAATTAAAAAAAGAAATAGAAAGGCTCAAAAAAGAGACGGGCACAATTATTCTTGCCCACACATATCAGGAGCCTGACATTATAGATATTGCAGACGTTACAGGCGACAGCTTCTTTTTAAGCAAGAAAGCTGCCGAGCTTAAAGCAAAGCGCGTTGTTATGTGCGGTGTTCGTTTTATGGCAGAAAGCGTAAAAATTCTTTCTCCTGAAACCGAAACAATTCTTCCTGTACCTTCTGCCACCTGCCCTATGGCTGAGCAGATTGCTCCCGAAAGAGTAAGAAAATATAAGGGGGAAAATCCTGACGCTCAGGTTGTTGCGTATATTAACACTACCGCCGCTCTTAAAGCAGAGTGCGACGTTTGCGTAACAAGCTCTTCTGCTATTAAAATTGTTGATAAGCTTGATGCAGATAAAATTCTTTTCATTCCTGACCAGCATCTTGGCTCATATGTTAAAGAGAAGCTTCCTCATAAAAATATAATTCTCTGGGACGGCTACTGCCCTGTACACGCTCAGCTTACAAAAGAAGATGTTATAAATTGCAAGGCAAAGCACCCTGACGCAAAATTTGCGGTGCATCCCGAATCACCAAAAGAGGTTGTAGAGCTTGCAGATATGGTAGGCGCTACAAGTGAAATTATAAAATATGCAAAAGAAACTCCCGGTGAGGTTATTATCGGAACAGAAAAGGGCGTTGTTGATTATCTGGCTCTTCACGAAGAAAACGGCAGCCGCTTTATTCAGCTTTCTCCCGAAAAGCTTTGCTGCGAGGATATGAAGAAAATCTCATTAGAAGATGTTTATAAAGCAGTTATCGGTTCAGGCGGCGAAGAAATTACGCTCCCTGAGGATTTAAGACAAAAAGCACTTATCAGTATTAATCGAATGTTGGAATTGGGGTAATAATATGAACCTTTCCGAATTGAATAAGAAATATACTGTTGTTATTGTTGGTAGCGGTATTGCAGGGCTTTATGCGGCGCTGAATTTCCCCCAAAGCGTAGATATTCTTATGCTTTCAAAAAAGGAACGCCACCAGTCAAACAGCTCTCTTGCTCAGGGCGGTATTGCCTGCGTGCTTGATTTAGAAAATGATAGCTACGATTTGCATATCGAAGATACTCTTATTGCCGGCAAGAGAGAAAATGACCTTGACGCAGTAACAGAGCTTTGCACCCAAGGCCCTGAAGATGTTTTAAAAACCATCGAATATGGTGTTGAGTATGACCGCGATGAGAACGGTGAGCTTATTAAAACGCTTGAGGGTGGCCACTGCAGAAGAAGAATTCTCCACCATAAGGACACATCCGGTAAAGAAATGGTGGACAAGCTGATGCTTCAGGTTGAAGCTCTTCCAAATGTTACAATTGCCGATGAAACTATGGTAACATCAATGGACCGCATTAAAAACGGTTTCAGAATCCAGATTATGAGCGGTTCAGAATTTAAAACAGTTTATTCCGATTTCTGTCTTTTAGCTTCAGGCGGTATAGGCAGAGTTTACAAATACACTACTAACCCATCAGTTGCTACAGGCGACGGCATACGTCTCGCCTACGAAATGGGTGCTTCAATTAAAAACCTCAGCTACGTTCAGTTCCATCCTACCGCTTTCAATGGTGCAAACCGTGAGCAGTTCCTTATAAGCGAGGCTGTCAGAGGTGAGGGCGCATACCTTCTCAACTGTAACAAAGAGCGTTTTATGGACAGGTATGATAAACGCCTTGAGCTTGCTCCAAGAGATGTTGTTTCCCGTTCAATTATTATGGAATCAAGGCGCTTGGGTAGCAACAACTTTTACCTTGATATACGCTATAAAGGTGAGGAATATCTCAAAAACCGCTTCCCCGGTATATATGCAGGTTGCTTAAAGCAAGGCGTTGATATTTCAAAGGATTTAATTCCTGTTTTCCCTTGTCAGCACTACCTTATGGGCGGTATTGAGGTTGACCTTAATGCGAGAACAACTCTCCCCCGTCTTTATGCTGCAGGCGAATGCTCCTGTACAGGTGTTCACGGCAAAAACAGGCTTGCAAGCAACTCTCTTTTAGAGGCGCTTGTATTCGGCAGAAAAGCCGCAGAGGATATTACAAAATGTATCGAAGCAGGCTTTTATAGCGTTTCAGTTCCTGAAAAAGAAATTGAACCTTCCCGTATCGGTGCCCCTTTACCAAAAGGCACCCGTACAGAAATACGCGATACTCTTCAGCGAGCATATTTCGTTATTCCTGACGAAGGCGCAATCCACGAAGGCAAAAAGCGTATTGAAAACATTTTACAAAGGCTTAAAAACGGCAAATTTGCCATTACTGCAGATTATTGCGAGGCGCTTTCCCTTGCAACAATTGCGTATATAATTCTCAAGGAGGTAGACAGATGATTTTGCCCCAGTTTTATGTTGATGACCTTATTAAAAACGCAATTAAAGAGGACATTAACTACATAGATGTTGCAACAGATTATCTTTTAGATGAAAATGAGGAAAGCGAAGCAGTTTTTATTGCTAAGGCAGACGGCGTGCTTTGCGGACTTGATGTTGCAATGAGGGTATTTACTCTTTTAGACGATACCTTCACTTGCGCTCTTCACAAAAAAGATGGCGACGAAATAAAGAAAGGCGACCTTATTGCAGAGCTTAAGGGCAAAACAGTAAGGCTCTTAAAGGGCGAAAGAACTGCTCTTAACCTTATTCAGCATATGAGCGGTATTGCTACTGTAACAAACGCTTGCGTTAAAGAAATCGAAGGTACAAAGGGAACTATTGCCGATACAAGAAAAACTCTTCCCGGTCTTCGTTCATTACAGAAATACGCTGTAACCTGCGGCGGCGGAAGAAACCATCGCTACAACCTTTCCGATTGCGCAATGCTTAAGGATAACCACATAGACGCTAAAGGCGGCATTACTCCTGCAGTTAAGGCTTTAAGAGAAAAAATCGGTCATACCGTTAAAATTGAGGTTGAAACAAGAACTCTTGATGAAGTAAAAGAAGCTCTCCAAGCGGGTGCAGATATTATTATGCTCGATAATATGGACAATGCTACAATGGCAGAGGCTGTAAAAATAGTTGACGGCAAGGCTCTTTTAGAAGCATCAGGCAACCTTACAAAGGAACGCCTGAGAAGTGTAGCAGAGCTTGGAGTAGATATTCTCTCCATCGGTGCTCTCACCCATTCAGTTGAAGCATTCGATATTTCAATGAGAATGAAATAATCCTGCCAAATTCTACTCTTTAAATTTTTCGGAGGTTAATATGTTCGAAAATCTTATTAAAACCTTAAAGAAATATCCGTTTTACAAGTGGTATATGTATACCCTTCCAAAGCTCCATTATACAAAATGGTACAGGCGCTTAAAACTTGACGACCACGCTATTCTTTTGGAATCACAGCACGGTACAGAAATAAGCGGTAATATCTTTTACCTCATTAAAGAGCTTGCAACCAATAAAGATTATGCGGATTATAAAATTTATCTCAGCTGCCGTGCAGGTACAAAGAAAAAGTTTGGGGAAATTTTAAAGCATTATAAAATAAAGAATGTTATTCCCGTTATCGTTTCAACAAAAGCGTATATGAAGGCTCTCGCTTCCGCAAAATACCTTTTTAACGATAATACATTCCTTCCCTTTTTCCTTAAAAAGGAAGGACAGGTATACCTTAACACATGGCACGGCACACCTCTGAAAACTCTTGGCAGAGGCATTAAAAACGCTATGCACGGTATAGGTAACGCTCAGAAAAACTTTGTTTGCGCTGATTACCTTCTTTACCCTAACCGCTATACAATGGAGCATATGGTAGAGGATTATATGCTTGATAACATCGCTTTGGGTGAATGCCTTCTTGGTGGTTATCCTCGAAACACAGCGTTTTTTGATAAAAAGCGTGGGGATAAAATTATTAAGGAATTAGGTCTTGAGGACAAAAAAATCTATGCTTATATGCCTACATGGCGCGGAAGCACAGGTAACATTGATGCAAAAGCAAACGCTTACTTCCAGTACTACCTTTATGAATTAGATAAGCTTCTCGCTGAGGACGAAATAGTTTACCTTAACCTTCACCCGATTGCTAAAAAAGACGTAGATTTTGACACCTTCAAGCACATCCGCAACTTCCCCGAGGAATATGAAACATATGATTTCCTCAACTGCGCACAATGTCTTGTTACTGACTATTCAAGCGTTTTCTACGATTATGCAAATACAGGCAAGAAAATTATTCTTTTCACCTTTGACCAGGAAGATTATTTTGCAGACCGCGGTGTTTACAAGCCTCTTTCAGAGCTTCCTTTCCCAAATGTTAAAACTCTTGAAGATTTGCTTAAGGAAATGCGCTCCGAGAAAAATTATGACGACACTGCTTTCCTTGAAGAATACTGCTCCTTCGATTGCCCTGAGGCAACAAAAGCAATTCTTGACTTTGCTATAAAAGGCAAAACATCACCTAAATTAGAAGAGGTTCCGTTTAAGAAAAACGGAAAGAAAAATATTCTGTTCTACCTTGGTAACCTTGACCAGAATGGTATTACAACATCAGGCATGAACCTTCTTAAAAACCTTGATACAACAGAATATAACTACTATGTTTCTTTCCCTGCAGAAAAAGCAAAGCTTCATCAGGAAACAATTGCTGCTCTTCCTGAAGGCGTGTTCTATTACCCGATTCAGGGTGTGTTCAATTTAGGTCAGATAAAGAAAAAAATCTGGCTCGCGTTCAATAAGGGGCGCCTTCCTGCTGGTCCCGTAATGTCTATTCTCAAAAAGGATTGGCAGCTTGAAATTCACCGCATCTTTGGCGATGCTCCGTTCAGCACAGCTATTCAGTTCAACGGCTACGAAGCCAAAATGATTCTTCTTTTCTCACAGTTCAAGTGCAATAACGCGATTTTCGTTCATAGCGATATGAAAAAGGAAATTGAGCTTAAAGGCAACCAGAGAAATTCCGTTCTTAAATATGCCTATAAGCACTATGACAAGGTTGCCCTTGTTACAGAAGATATTGAGAAAGCTACTGCTTCATTCGTTAAGAAAACTGATAACTTTGTTCTTGCCCGCAACATTATAGCTTATGACGAAATAATTGAAAAAGGCAACGGCGAAATAAAGTTCGACGAAGGTGTTACACAGAGCAACAGAACTGTTGACGATGTAAAGCAGATTCTCGAAAGCGACGCAAAGGTTATAATCAGCGTTGGCAGATTCTCACCTGAAAAAGACCACAAACGAATGATTGATGCCTTCAACAATGTCTGGAAGGATAATAAAAACACATATTTTATTATCATTGGTGGCATACAGCGCGACGATATTTACGATAACCTTTGCGAATATGTAAAAACGCTTCCTTGTAAGGATAACGTTATCCTTATCCTTTCAATGACTAATCCGTTACCAATCGTTAAGGCTTGCGACGGCTTCATTCTTGCATCTCATTACGAAGGCTTTGGTCTTGTTATTGTAGAAGCAGATATTTTAGGCTTACCTGCAATCTCCACAGATATTACAGGCCCTCGTACCTTTATGCAGAATAACAACGGAACGCTTGTTGAGAACACCCGGAAGGGCGTTGAAGAAGGCTTTAAAATGCTTATCGACGGCAAGGTTCCTATGATGACAAGCGATTATAAAAAATATAACGAACAAGCCTTGAAAGAGTTCAAGAGTATACTATAATAGATGCCAGCTGTCAGATACCAGATGTCAGGTATTGGTACTCGGTAACTAAATCTTAAATTTTAAAAAGCAACAGCACCTTCACTGTGAAGGTGCTGTTGCTTTTTAGTTAGGAATGAGGAATTGTGGGAAGGCTACACCTCCGAACAATTTAAAGCTTGGCAAAGCTAACTCTTTTGCTTGAGCAAAAATATCGAATTGAGCGTAGCGAGATATATCGAAATTTTTGAAAAAATTATATCGAATTTGCTGTGGCAAATATATCGACATTTAAAAGTTTTATCGATATAAACACCTTCGGCTCGATATGTGCCATAGCACGAGAAGCTCTGGCATCTGGCGACTGGCGACTGGTAGCTAACCAAGTTGTTCGCAAAAGCCCGGAATTTACTCTGACATTCGGAGAGTCATTTCAAGTATCCGTTTTACACACAACTCAAGGTCTGCGCGTGTAAGCTCACCGTTTTTGTAGCCTTGCATAAGGTCTTCAGGATAACCTACATGCATTTTCATATCGTTACCTGCTCTGACCTCTTTAACGGGGTCATTTTTCACACCCCAGTCAGTTGTAACCATATTCTTAAAGCCCCACTCATCACGAAGGATGCCTGTAAGAAGCTCGTAGCTTTCAGATGTGTGTTGACCGTTAATAAGGTTATATGATGACATAACTGTCCAAGGGTTTGCTTCTTTAACACAGATTTCGAAGCCCTTAAGATAAATTTCACGGAGCGCTCTTTCTGAAAGACGTGAATCACAGCCCATTCTGTTTGCTTCCTTGTTGTTACAAGCAAAGTGCTTCATTGAAACTGCAACCTTTTGGGATTGAATACCGCGCATCTGAGCAGCGGCAATTTTACCTGATACAAACGGATCCTCTGAATAATACTCAAAGTTTCTGCCACAAAGCGGATTCTTGTGAATATTAAGAGCAGGAGCAAGCCAAATACCGATATTGTTTTCGCGGATTTCCGCACCACCGCCTGCACCTACCGCAAATGCAAGGTCAGGGTCCCAGGCACAAGCAATAAGTGTTGCGCAAGGCCATGCAGTTGTTGGTATACCTGTTTCAGGATTAAGTCGTAATCCTGCAGGACCGTCTGCAGTAGGAATTGGCGGAATATCAAGGCGAGCCATACCGCCAAAGCAACCTGTGTTTGCAACACCTGTTGGCTCCTTACCGCCTACAAAATCCATAAGCTCTTCAAGTGTGAATTGAGCAATAAAATCATCAATTGAAATTGATTTACCGATTTCATCGAACATTACAGGCTTTTCAGGAGCAGTTGATTTCACAGGCTCATTTATGCCGTAGAAATAATGCTCTTCACCCATCGGGAGAGCTTCAAAGGTACCGTTTGCAAGTAATCTCTTCGGTAACTTAAATGGCTTGCACCAATCAGAGCATTGCTCTGTAACTGTATCTTCATTTACTATATATTCAAAAGCTAATTTTTCAGTATCTCTTACAGATGTGCCAAGGTGGAAGGTATATACACCCTTTTCAAGAACATATGCAGATTTCTGAATTTTACCCAAATCGTCAAAGCTTGCCATATCATTAACCTTAAATGAAAGTGCAAGTGTTTCGCTCTCGCCGGGCTGGAGAAGCCTTGTTTTCTTAAATGCTGCAAGCTCTCTTGACGGCTTACCTAATTTACCCTGTGGTGCACTGTAGTAAAGCTGAACTACCTCTTTACCTGCTACTTTGCCTATGTTTTTAACTGTGCAAACAGCAACAATCTGACCCTCGCTTTCGGTGCACACCTTTCCGCTTATTTCAAAGCTTGTGTATGAAAGGCCGAAGCCAAAGGGATAGCGCACATAATCCTTTGCGCCCGGAATTGTTTCGAAATAGCGGTAGCCAACGTAAATATCGTCAGTATAGTTAAAGTACTCGTAACTTTCATGGAAATCTTCTATACAAGGATAGTAATTGTAGCCCTTTGTTATTGTGTCTACAAGCTTACCTGACGGACAAACATCACCGTACAAAATATCTGCTATAGCGGCGCCACCTTCCATACCGCCCTGCCAAGAGTAAAGTATACCCTGCACATTATCATTTTCTGCAAAATATTCACAATCAACAGGGCCGCCTGAGTTTATAATCACAACAACCTTTTTGAAAAGTCTGCAACATTTATCAAGAAGGTCTTTTTCAAGGTCTGAAAGAAGATAGTCTCCGCCCTGATTTCTGCGGTCTACGCCCTCTGCAGAGAAACGGCTGATTGTAATAACTGCAGTATCTGCCCACTGACCTGCGCTTTCAATAAGCTCATCAGGAACCATTGCTTCCTTAACGTGCATTCTTGCAAAGGTTTCGTATGTAACCTCATCACGATTTTTATTGCCGAGGGCTTCAATTTCTGTGAAGAAATCGTTAGCGTTAACAATATCCCATACAGCATCAATTTCCTTCTGAGTAGGAATATTTTTACCTTCAACCTCAACGTATTTTTTGTAGAAATCCACAAGTGGCTCATAGATTTCTACACCTTTCATCTTAAAGCCTTCGTAAATATTGCGGATGTATGGGCAATGAACATCACCGCTGCCTCCACCACCCTTAATATACTCAATGGTAGCCTTGCCGAAAAGAGCAACCTTTTCGGTTTTGCTGAGCGGAAGAGCGTTTTTCTCATTTTTGAGAAGCACCATACCCTCACCTGCTGCCCTTCTTGACAGCGCAATGTGCTCAGGAGATGCTGTAACTCTTCTGCCATCCTTACCTAAAGGGAGACATGGCTGAAATCTGAATCGTGCATATTTATCCATCATAAAATCACCTTTTCGTTTTTTGCTACAAATGATTATACATTATGGCTCGAAAGAGTGCAATATGCTTTTTTGTGAAACACGATGTCATTCTATACAATTGTTCTATCGAACTGAAGAATTGAGGTTTACAGAACTACCCACCACCATTCCGTCCGAACCTAAAAATAGAGGTGAGCATATTTACCCGAATCACACTCACCTGTAACATTAACTTTATTATAGAATGGTCCCCCTCCCTATGCTTGTGCACAGGGATGATAAGCTTCGCAATATTTTCAGTTTTGTGTAACTTTAAATTTTGCGATTGCTATCATCCCTGTTTTGTTGAAAACAAAATAGGGAGGGGGACCGCATCAGCGGTGGTGGGTAGTTCTCTTTCGGTTTTTCTTCAGTTCGAATTTTTGTTATCCTATGGTATGCCTGTATTCAGGTTCGGAAAGCTTTCGTAGCTCAACTCTTGTGTTAGGACCTATAAGCACTACCAACTCACCATTAGTGAAATAATATGTGTCTATTGCTTCCCACTCTGTAACCCCCGGCTCAACGCCAAATATATTTTTCAATTCTTCTTTCGTTTCTGAATTTGTAAGGGTGTAGGCTTTTTTCAGGAAGTCGTTTTCGTTCATATTAACTCTTCCCTTGTCGCCGGTTGCAATATCTTCAATAATCTTATTCTTTCCGCCAACAAGAACATCTATCATCCTATCTTTATCGTGCTGTGAAATGAGACGACGTTCATTTACACCAAGCCTTATGCGCTCTTCCCCAAGGATTCGTATACTCGCATCGCTTCCGTCTGCATAATAAACGCCAACATAGGCAATGTTATCCTCGAAATCCTTGTCGGTCGCCTTTTCTTCATCTATAGATGAGCCGTCCAACGCCTCGTTAAACCTTTGTATAAACAGGTGAACTCTTTCCTCATCGGTAATTTCTTCACCTTTTTCTCCGTTTTCGTTATGAATCATATAAATGATTTTAGTTGCACCCTCATAGCCGAGAACGTAGTTGTTTTCATCTGTAGCAGAAGATTTCAACATATAAATTGCTATTGTGCCGTTAATCTGTGCAGGGAATGTTTCCTGAATCATACCATCGTAGCAAACGCGTATTTCATCCCCAACACGAAGATACGGAACACTCATTGAAGAAGAAAGCTTTGTGGAAACACTCAGCTTATTTGCGGAATTATTTATTGGCTCGTTTTTAAAAGGTTCAACAAGCACGCTACCCTCATTTACCTCTAAAACCGTGGCATCAAAATATGAGTTTACACCCACAGTCTGCTCAGGTATGAAAACTGCGTCGTCTGATACAGGGCAATATGTTTCGTCAGAATCCCCCGACACCTTATATTCGGGAATATCCGCCGAATTGTATGCATCAAACTTAAAACCTTCTTCGGTAATAGTAAACATATAGGTTTTGTTATTATCTGCATACAGTATCAGCTGATGACCTGCTGATATTTCGTAATACCCCGTAAGAAATTCATTGCTTAAAGAGGAGCAATTAAACACAAATTTATCATTCGCCTTTAACACAAGTGTAGGCTTTATAGTTTCCCTTGAGCCATAGAATACATATGTGCCTGTGTAATCTTTGGTTCTGCCCTCAAAGTATGCATTTGCTCTCGCATGATTTTCCATACAAAGTACATCGTAATAATAGGAATTGGCGTAGTCTACTTCTTTCCATACTGTTTCGGGAAAGTGCTCTTTAATTTGAGTGTAGCTACTTTTATATCCATCCAGAGCCCAGTAATCTACCAGAGAATAGCCTTCTTTTTCTTTCTTTAATGTAATTGTTGCAAGGTGTGGGCTTTTCTCTCCACTAAAGAATATTGTGCCTTTAGTCAACGTAAACTCTCCGAGCTGGCTGATTATATAAACCTTTGTGTTACCGTCAACCCTTTCAGTTTTAACAGGAATAAATGACGCGCACTTATAAACATTTTCTTTCGGAGCTTTAGTTTCTTTTTCCAGGATGGTTTTTTCAATAAATTCACACATTTCAGAATCTACAGACTTAAAAAGACTATCCTTCTTATACCCTGTTTTTGTGCAACCAATATCAAAAGCTATATTCTCCTTAGCTTTATTAAAAGCATCCTTTGAAACAGAAACAGCAAAGCTCATAGCACCCTTGCGGGCATCACCTGCATAAAACCATTTAACAGCCTCTTCTTCATAATAATGCTCACCATCTATGCGCAAGGAGTTTATATCTCTTACAGAAACATTGTAGGTGTAGCCATTTTCTACAACATTATATCCTGTATATATTACGCCACTATCTTGAAGCTGGTCGTATGAAAATCTGAAGCACAAATCTATTGTTGAATCACGTGCAATTGCTTCTTCAAGATAGATATTTGTCTGGCAATAGCTGTTTGAATCGTATGGCCTATCAAAAACTACAACCTGATTTTTTTCAAATCTCTGCCCTTTTTCACTATAAATTTCATCTGTAAATACAGAGACAGGAACCTTTACAGGTATAAATTCATCCTCCTGGGCAACTATTTTGTATCCTCTTTCATCAAGGATATCCTTAGCGGAATCCGAGGAAGGAACAGTAAGGAATCCCACTGAAATTGCCACACACAGCACAAGGGCAACCACAATCACCCAGAATGCAGGCTTTTTGTAGCTTAAAACAGATTTGATTCTGTCCTTAACCGCAGTTTCGCCAAACGCAAGCGGGCATGCAGAGATAAGACGCCTTTGAGAGCTGCAATTGATAAGAGCATTGGAATACTCCTTTTTGCAATCCTTGTCAAGCTCTTTAATAACCTTTTCATCACAAGCAAGCTCAATATCCTTGCACAAAAGAACATATGCTACCCACATTACTGGGTTAAACCAATAAAGAGTTAAAATCAGGTAGCCCAACGGCTTCCAAAGGTGGTCAAATCTTTTGATATGCGCTTTTTCGTGGTCTATTACATAGAGTACATCGTCTCTGTAAAGTGATGATGGAAGATATATTTTCGGTCTTATTATTCCTAAAATAAAAGGAGTAGAAATATTATCACAAAGATAAATATTCTCCTGAACACGCATAGCTTCTTTGATGCTCTTTTTAATTTTACGATAACTTATAAATGAATAAACAAGCATTATAATTATACCGAGAAGCCATATGCACGCAATTATACTGATATTACTTAGTTGAACAGGTTGCGACGGAGCCTCTGTAAATGCAGGCTGTAGGACTGCGTCTACTACCTCAAATCCACTGTCCACTTGCGGATACAGAGATTCATAATTACCGCTATAAAGGGCTGTAACAGGCATAGTCTCTCTGCTTGGTATAAGACTAAAGGGACTTTCAATATCAAATGGAACCAAAAGGCGTATTGCAACAAGTGCCCAGAGCACACAGTTTATCCACTTAGGTGCTTTTTTCAAAAGGAATTTTGCAATTATTATTGCAAGAACAAGCCACGATGCAGTTATACTTATATTTAAAAACTGTAAAAATACTTCGCCAAGCTGTATAAAGAAATCATACATTGCTTATTCCCCCTCGTATTCGTCTACAAAGCGTTTAAGCTCCTCTACTTCTTTTCGGGACAGCTTCTTTCTTCCTGTAAATGCTGCAAGGAAGGCAGGAAGAGAACCATTAAAGGTTTCTTCGACAAATTTTTCGCTCTGCATAGAATAAAATTCTTCCTTGGAAACAAGAGATGTTACCGTTCCCTTTTCATTTTTGAAAAGACCTTTATCACAAAGCCTTTTAAGAACTGTAAATGAGGTTGTTTTCTTCCAACCAAGCTCACTTTCTGCTTTTTTTGAAAGTTCACTTGAAGAAAGCGGCTCGAAATTCCATATAATATCTGCAAATTTTGCTTCAACTGTACCTAAAGTCATATCAGCCATATTATCATCTCCATTCTACAAGTTGTAGTACAATTTTATTCTACACACTGTAGAATGATTTGTCAAGACATTTTTCAGTCAAATAGAACAACCGTATGGAACGGGCACTGACTATTCCGCGAGATTACAATAAAACAAATTGGCATAAAATAACACGGCACGGCTAGTATCCGTGCCCTACAGATATCGCGTAAATAGACATAATATGATGTTATTATTGCACCGCAGTTGCGAAATTATGAATTACACATTATGAAACACAAATAAAAAACACCTTCCAAATAGGAAGGTGCGTTTTATCAATCTATTTTCAATCTGTAGTTGGGATCTGATATTTTTCTCAAATATACCTGATACCCCTCATCAATTATCAAAACATATTCTCCGTTACTGATATGAGATTCATCGTATCCTTGCCAACAGGACCACCCACCGGCTTTACCAAACACGTCCTTTAAACGCAACCAATCATAATCCTTTGTAATCGTCTGAGCTCTTTTTATAAACTCTTCATCAGGCATATCTACTGTGTATACACCTTCGGCAATCCAACGGAGATGGTTTGCATCTATGTCATACAAACTTTCCAAAAGAGCTTTTCTGTCGTGAGGGGAGATTGTTCTTCTATCTTCATTTTCATACCTGATTCTTGTGGGGCTCTGCGTAGAGATTTTTGTAAAGCTACCATCTTCTTTGTACAAATATATCATTATATATTCATCGCCACTGCTATCATCACACCACCACGTATCAATTTCGTCCGGTGCTGAGGTTTGTAAAAGAGAATTAAACTTATCTGTAAATGCCTGGATTTTATTTTTATCCGTTACGGTTTCAGTATATTCCTTTCTCTCTCCCTCTAATTCATCATATAAATAATTTGTTACAATCTTGGCTGAAACCACATCATCACAGCTCAATCTATATTTCGGCGGACCAAATTTTAATACACTTTCAGGAAGTGTCTCCTGAAAATCTACAAGTTCACCACGATCTACTACACCATCCAAATTGTAATCGTTTTCAAGTCTTGTAGTTTTAACCTCTGTGCCTTGGTTTGTTTTCTGATTTTTCTTTTGAGAAGATGTAATAACCACTACTGCCGCAGCAATCGAAATTATAACGGCAATAACTATAATACAAAAAGAAAATTTTTGAGGGTTTTACTGTTTATATTTTTCTTCATAAACTGTACCTCCTTAGCTTCTTATGGGACTAATAGGAGCAGGTAAAGCTTCTCTTTATTTAGAATTAAACATACTTATAAGCTGTCTGCCGACGCTTGCCATAAACCTTTCGCCATCGGCACAAAGCTCAGCAGGTACGTCATTCAAAAAGCTTGTTGCTTCAAAGGTAAGGTCGCCTTTATAGTCAATATCTGCAAGGGCTTTCATAACCTTTTCCCAATCTATTTTTCCATAATACGGTAGGGTATGGGAATCATTTGTGCCGTCTACGTCGTGCACGTGCAAGCATTGAAGACGCTTGTTGCCTAATGCTTTTATGAAGTCTGCAAGGTCTTCCCTCACCAGTGCTGCATGACCAATATCAAGGCAAGCAACAAAGCAATCGTTATTGAGACCGTCAATGTATCTTACAAATTCTGAAGGACGGGAGCATGTTGAATGGTTTATCATACCTGTTCTTTGCCACATATTTTCCACAGCAACCTTAATTTCATATTCCTCGCAATAAGGAATGAGCTTAGAGTAAAACTCCATATTGTACTCAAAAAGGAGTTCGGGGTTACCTGCTTGTGCATATGTAAGGTGCTGACAAGGGTGAACAACAATATTTTTTACACCTAAATACGATGCTCGTTTAATTGCCTCTGTTATCTCCAGAAAACGCTTTTTTGTTCTTTCCTCTTCTTTGAATGAAGATGCAAATGGGGCGTGAGACTGGTTAAAGGTTACGCCCTTATCCTCTGCATATTTACGCAATTCGATAAAATAATCCTTACTTAAATCTGCACCGTAGATGCTTTCGTCGCATTGTGAAAAGTCTATACAATCGTACCCTGCAGCGACTAAAACGTCTATGGTTTTTTCTAAACCTAAACGACTTGCTATATCACAAGTAGATGTTGAAAGTCTCATAATATCACCTCAATATCAGGAAATAATTTTTCCTTCCCACTCTTTAGCAGGCTTAACTTCTAAAAGGCTTGCAATTGTTGTTGCAATATCCTTAATTGAAACGTCTGTAACCTCTTTATTTTTCTCAAAAGACTTTCCGCAGAAAAGAACAGGTATCGTCATATCCTCATCGCATTCTGAACCGTGGCTTCTGTCGTGGCCTCCGTGGTCTGCACAAAGAATAATTGTGTAGTCATCGCTTATAGCTCCCTGAAGCTTTTCAACGCAGGAAAGAGCCTTGCTTACGCTCTTCATATACTGCTCGCTCATCCAACCGCAATCGTGGCCGCCTACCTCGTCTGTTTCGCCAAGGTAAAGGAAGAGGAAATCAGGAGCTTCCTCGTTTATATATTTAATTGCAGCATCTGTAATTTTAATGTCCGTATCTGCCTGCATATGCTGATTTATGCACAAAGCTGTGTGAATATGGTCAGGTCTACTTAAATCGCGGAGCTCCTCCCATGTGTAGAAAAACGCACACTTTTTATCTGCTTCTTCAAAAACGTCAAACATACCCTTAACAGGACGCACCTGAGGTACATATGTATTTGTTAAAATGCCGTGGCGGTCAGGGTCAACGCTATGAAAAAGAGACATATGGCAAGGGAGGGTTACGGAAGGCATAACTGTTCTTGCGTTAAGAGTGTATGTGCTGTTTTCTAAAAGCTTTTGTGCAAATGGGTTTCCGCACTGCATCATACCGTCAGGTCTCATACCATCAACTAAAATTAAAATTACTTTTTCAGACATAATTATTACTCCTTTAATTTGCTGAGTTTAAATTTACTATATCACAACAAAAAAAGAAACACAACCGGAAAAGCTGTGTTTCGTAAGATTATTTATCTTCTTTTTTTCTGTCAAAAAGCACCTTGCCTACAATTGGGAAAAGGAACTGTAAGATGTGGCTTACAAGCACGCTGTAGGAACCACTTATAACATCGTAAATGAGCCAAAGACCCATATTAAGAATAGTCCAGAAGCGATATTTTGCTCCATTTTCCTGACCGATGCACATACAGAACATCCAGGTGGCTGCAATTGCGATAACGCCGCAAACAATGCCTAAGGCATCTGCACCTATAAATCCACCGCTTACAATAATATTTACCACAGTAAAAATCAAACCGTAAACAACTGTAAGGAATTTAGGAACCTTCTTCCCTTTCACCTCAAAGAAATAGTTTATTATAGTAACAATCGCTCCCACAAAGCAGGAAGCCGCACCATTAAGGCCTTTTCCTTCAAGGAGGAAAGCTACACCTACAAAAGCATTTCCGCAACAAACAAGGAAAAGAATAAGCTTCATATTCTTGCCCTTAACAAGTGAAGCGGCAATCATTGATATAAGCCCTAAAAAGCTAAAAATATACGCTATAATCTCCATATTTCCTCCAAAAACTAAAAATCATAAAAGGTATTGTACCAAACCCCTTGATTTTAGTCAATTAAAACATCATATTATCAATAAACAAATCAGAAAAATTTTCTGTTGATGATAAGTCTATATATTCTGCATTACAAAGAAAAGCAGAAAGGTCATTTTTCTCGTACGCGAATTTCACTGCACCCATAAGGCTACTGTTATTTACAGGAACGCATTTTTCTTTTACGTCTTCAGGTAAAAGACCTGTTTTAACTGCGTTTTCTATATTAAGCTTTGCGGAAAAGCCGCCTGAAATATATAAATTTTCAATATCCTCAAAAGAGATTTCCGCCTGCTTGATAAGTGTCTGTATCCCTGAACAAACTGCAGATTTCGCTTGCTGGAATTCTCTCACATCCTCTTGGGTAAGGGTAACGCCGTAAAAAAGAGAAAAATCTTTTTCTATATGACCTGTTTCATCAATAATTCCGTCAGAAACAAGCTCCGCAATAATGTCAACAAGCCCTGTTGCGCATATGCCCTTGGGAACAGTATTACCGATTGTTTTATAGGTGCCTTTTTTATATGAATATATTGCGCCTTCTGTTGCGCTCATTCCGCAGGATATGTTAACTCCCTCAAAGCATGGGCCTGCTGCTGCCGAGGTACATAAAACCTTTTCTTTTGAGAAAAGTGCGATTTCTGCATTTGTGCCTAAATCCACAAGAAGATTATATTTTTCAGCCTTTGGAAAACCAACAAAATTCAGCCCTGCAACAATATCTGCGCCCACAAAAGCGTGGATTGATGGCAGATTTTCCACCTCTTGAACATTTTCTACACCAAGTAAGGAGGCATTAATTTTCTTGCTTTTCAGGAATTTTGCCTTATATGGCGCAACGCCAATTGAAGAACAGTCCTCACCAAAAAATATATGAAGCATTGTAGCGTTTGCGCTTACATACATTTTATCAACGTTCTCAACGCAAAGCTCTTTTATCATTGAATTGACCTGAGAAACAATTGTTTTTTGCAGCTTCTCCACGCCAAATTTACCACAAGATTCAATCCGCGATATAACGTCTGCTCCGTATGTTCTTTGAGGATTTGTTGCTGTAATAACTCTTGCTGTCTCCCCGTTATCAAGTGAAACGAGAGCAAGGGCAAGTGTTGTAGTACCGATATCAAGACACAGGCACATATTTTCTGTGCTTTTACCTGTTTCGACTGCTCCTGTATGAGAAAAAACGCTTTCTTTCTCACATAACTCTACTGATATATCACTATTTATAATATACCTGCAGGAGAGAACCTTTTCTCCATTTATAAAAACAGCGCATTTTTTACAAACACCCTTGCCTGCACAAAGGTGTTGTGTATATATGTTATTCTCTTGTAAAACATCTGAGAGCAAGGCGCCTTTTTGGGCTAAAAACACCTGCCCACCTAAAACAACCTTATACATATGTAAAATTATTTTACAATCTTCTCGCCATCGAATACTATTATTCCATGTCCGTGGCCTGTTTTGTTGCCGTCGAGAACGAATTTCTTGAAGGCTCTTCTCATTGAAGTATCTTCGGGCCATTTTTTTGGATTTCTGTAGCCCCATTTTGCAAAAATTCTCCATGCATCGTTGAACTTTGCCTTTGATTCGCTACTTACAATTTCAAAGTCATTAATGAATTTAACTGTATTAGAATTTTCAGGAAGGAATGTTTTATAATCTTCGTAAATGAGCCATGAGCCACACTCGAAAATCATAAGACCGTCTTCTCTTCTCTGGTCCTTAAAGAATTCGTATGCTTTCTTATATGCATCAAGGCGAACTTCGTCTGTAAGCGGCACGCCTGATGATGGGATATGGAAGCCAACAGTCTTATCGCCTTTTTTAACTGTTATGCCTGCAGATGATGTGTAATCATCACCGCCCCATGTTGTATACTCAAACTGGAATCTGCCAAGAGCAAAACGGTTAAGGCAAATAAAGCCTGAGTTCCAGCCTGCAACGAATGTACCGAAGCATTCTTTACACTCTACACATTCCTTGAACTTATACTTTAAGTCCATAACGCTATCCCAGTAAATATCCTCTGAAATGCCCTTTTCTCTGTAGCGAGCAAGCACATCCTCGGTGAGACTGAGAAGAAATACCATATGAAGAGAATAATTCTTAATACCGTAAAGAACAGCAAGCTTACTTAATTTATCCAAGGCTTCATCAAGTCTGCCATGCTCGTGAGCGAGAACCTGGTCTTT
>JAZNME010000003.1:0-2198 GCA_045579445.1 Acutalibacteraceae bacterium
TCAAGTTTGTCTTTTGTCACATAAATTCGCTTTATAATGGCATTTGCAATCTCTCTTTTTCGTTCAAAAGAGAGCTCATTAAACTTCTCGAAATCACATATAACTTTTTCTTGTGTCGATGAATTGTTATTGCTTAATCTCTGGATATCAGCTTCTATTCGTTTCTTTTCAGTTTCCAATTCTTCAACATTTTGATTTATGTATTTCATAACCGTTGCACTTGCATCTTTAACACCTTTGACTATTTCAAGAATCTCTTCGTCAATTTCAGCAATTCTTAATTTCAGTTCTTCAATTCTGTGGTCAGATTGCAAATCAACTTTTTGTTCAATCTCTTTATATGCTGATAACTTTTCTTTCATCTTTTCGTAAATAGCATTTTCGAATTCATCTGAATGAATTGTTCCAGCACCACTACACAATTTGTCATTCATTTTCCGTGAGCATAAGAAGTAACTTACATTCTTTGCTTCATAGGTTTTCTTAACAATTGCATAGCCACAGTTACCACATTTAATAAGACCTGCAAGCCAAGTGTTCTTCGCTTTAGGGTTACGCTTGATTTGTTGTTGAGCTAATGCTCTTTCACGACAAGCAATCCACAAATCAGAATCAATGAAACCTTCGTGAGGTGCAATAACCAGAACTGCATTTGACAAATCTGTTTGCTTACTTGTGTCTTTATCTCCTCTGTATAAATAACAACCGTTTGTACCGATAAAATCTTCAGGCGGATTTATAATTTTTGTACCCTTTGATTTATAGAAATTATATATATTCATATCGGCTTTTACATAAATGGGATTCTTGATAAAATCTTGTACTCTTGCACGTGTTACTACCCTTTTTCTTACTGCTGAAGATGGCATATTACGAACTGCTTCTGCAATATCGTAACAAGAGTTATTCACACTTGAATACATTTCATAGATCTTTTTAACTACTTCTACCTCTTCAGGAATCTGTTCATACATTGCAGTTTTAATTCCGTCTATGGTTACATCAACTCTTTTAAATCCCATTGGTACAGGTCCGCCCATATAAAAACCTTTTTGTGAACGTGCTATGTAGTTATCACGAACACGTTGCTGAGTAGTTTCTCTCTCAAGCTGAGCAAAGGTAATACAGATATTAAGCATTGCTCTACCCATAGGTGTACTTGTATCAAATCTTTCGGTTGCCGAAGAGAACTCGACTTTTAATTTACTGAAGGTATCCATCATAGTTGAGAAGTCAAGGATACTTCTGCTGATTCTGTCAAGCTTATAAACTATAACTTTTGTGATACCTTTTTTACCCGATTTAATATCCTTCATCATTTTCTGGAACTCGGGACGGTTGGTATCTTTACCGCTAAAACCTTTATCCTTATATACTACATATTCCTCACCACGTGCTTCATACTCACACATTTCAATCTGAGATTCGATTGAAATACTGTCTTCTTTTTCTACCGATTGTCTGGCATAAATTGCTATCATAGATTAATCACCTTTCTATGACACACTAAGCCAAACACACAATACCTTATTTGGCTTTTAAAGTCCAGACTATTCTTCATTATTTCCGAAAGCCTTTGCTAAAGTATTTTTTATATTCATCTCGGCAAATTCGAAGTCATTTCTGGTGAGGTTTGGGGCATATTCTTCAACTATAATAAAACGATTACCCAACTTTATTTCTGAACTCTTAACAAGTTTCTCGGTAATAATCGGTTTACTCATAGCACCACCCCCTGTTTACATATATATTATAAGGACAAGGTAAGGTATTCTTTTTTATAACTTGGCGTGGCATAAAACCACGACCGTATCACATTCCTTTCTTATTTTATTTCATCTTACATACCAGACATAACTGGTCCGGTGTATTCTTCGTTTTCTTCATTGTTTGCATCTTCATACTGATTGTTGTATGCAGATGTTGATTTATCAATTTCATTTTCATTATTCCTTTCTTTTTCTTTCTTGTGTTCATATATAGCTAAAGCTGTGCCGATTGCAAGACCTGCAATTACGCCCATTGTAACATCAGGTTCTTCCTCTTCATCATCTTTTCGCTTGCCACCTATTGCACCAAGAGTTGACAAAGCAGAACAGACAGTACCGACGTTATTGAGGACACGAGCATTCCTATTCCTAACTGAATTTGAACTTTTCGTCTGGTTAACATTCTTGCTGCGTCGTCCGCTTTCATTG
>JAZNME010000004.1:0-150955 GCA_045579445.1 Acutalibacteraceae bacterium
CTGAAAATACGTTCTCTGCCGTGCTCGTCAATGAATTTCATTCCGCAAACTGAAATTTTATCCATAGTGAGTTCTCCTTTGTGAAGAATTTTATTTTGTGGTTGCTTTTGCATTGATAGGCTGTGAATATGTGTTCCAGAATGAGCCCGCAATAACTTGTATATCATAATTTGTGCCTGCTTTAAGTCCATCAAAGCAAATACTCAATGTTTCGGGCATATTGTAGAAATAATATTCACTCCAAAGGCAAGCCTGCTTAACTGTTAAGCCGTTTTCTGCTTCTTTAACAACAACCTTGTAATCATTAACATATTCTTTTTCAATTTTTGCTTGTGGGAATGTGATTTTGAAACCATTTTCCGTAACATCCGAAACAGTAATTTTTGCATCGTCAAAGTAAGGTGCAATATCTGTTTTATAGCGCGCATCAGTATACTTGAAGGAGTCAACATTCCAAGGCTCATCAATTTCCCATACGAATGGGAAGAAGTTATCTGTCAAAACATCATATGGGTAAATACGAACTCTGCCGTCTTTATCAGCTTCAACAAGAAGCATCTGTGCGCAGTCTTCTTTGCCTGGAGGACATGTGCCGTAGTATTTATCGAACTCATCAAGCTCAAAGTATGAAAGAGAACCTGTGCCAAGGCATGTAAAATGTTTCTGATATATTGAGCGAGGGTCATTTATCGGCACATGTGAGTGGCCTGAAAAGTCAATAGCCTGAGGGTAGTCCATGAGAACAGGGTAGAAGGTTTCGTCTGCCCAGTAAATACTACCTGAAACAGTATCGGTAATATGTGGGTGCTGGAAGAAGAAAATTGGCTTTTTAGGGTCTGCCTCACGAGCTTTTTTTAGTTCAGCTCGTGCAAAATCTACCTTGTCTTGTTCGTATTCACAGCCGTGAGATGAGGTCATAAGAATAAAGTGGAAGCCATTAATTTCAATGTGGTTGTCAGCAGGGATTCCGAAAATTTCAGTAAAACGTTTATATGCGTTTTCAACACCATCTCCGTGATATTCGTGGCTTGCCATATTGAGGCAGTATTTTGTTTCAGGCTTAAGGTTATCATCAAGAGTTTTTTTGAATTTTCTCATCTGTATTTCTGTACCTGAGTTTGCAAAGTCGCCATCGGCAAAAACGCCATCAAGTTTTTTATATGTAGGATGTTCTTCGCTGAGTCTGTAAGCAATCTTTATAGCTTTTTCCATGCGCTCTTCTTCAACGCAGTGGTCATCTTTATAGTGAACATCACTTACAACCATAAATCTGAGAACGGGATTGAAATCTTTTTGTAACATAAAAGTGCCTCCAAAAACGGTAAATTATTACAACTTAATTTTATCATATGTTCCTGAGCCAAATCAATTGTGAAATCAAACAATTAGATGTAATAAAATATGTTAAAAAGTTTCATATTTATATTTATTTTTATTAATATATGTGCTATACTAAAGAAAAAACAAAGGAGAAATAACTATGAAGGTTACTAAAGATACAATTATTGGCGATATTCTTGATATGGCACCACAGACTGCACCATATTTCCTTGAAATGGGTATGCATTGCCTCGGTTGCCCTTCAGCACGTGGCGAAACTGTAGAAATGGCTTGCCGAGTTCATGGCGTTGATGCAGATGAGCTTGTTGCAAAAATCAACGCAGCAATAGGTGAATAATGAGTATTAATCTTACACCAAGGCTTTTTGCCGTCGCTTCTCTCGTAAAGGGCGGCGGCATTATTGCAGATATTGGTACAGATCACGGGTATTTACCCATTTATTTGATTCAGAACGAAAAAGTAAGCGGAGCAATTGCCGCGGATATAGGGAAAATGCCTTTGGAAAATGCTCGTAAATCTGTTGAAGAATTTAGTTTGCAAAACAAAATACAGCTGAGGTTATCAGATGGCCTGAGGGAATTTAATGAAGCTGATGCTGATGAAATAATTTTTGCAGGTATGGGTGGTACGCTTATTGCCGAAAAACTGGGTGAAATTCCGTGGGTTAAGTCAAATAAATTTCATTTTATATTCCAACCGCAGAGCAGAGCAGAGGATTTGAGACGTTTTCTTTTTGAAAATGGCTTTGAAATCGGTACGGAGCTTGCCACCCACGAAGGCAGAAGGCATTACATAACCTTTGATGCGGTATATACAGGTGAAATCAAATCGTTTACACAAGCGGATTGCTTTATAGGTAAACTACCGCATACTGAAGATTCCCATAAGCATCTCTCTCAACAGCTTTCACGTTTGCAAAAAAAATATGATGCTTTGAAAAATGTGGATTCTGAAAATACAGATGAATTGCTTTATACAATTACCGGAATACAGAGGTTTATAAATGATTGATTATATAACGCAAGGCGTAGGATTTTGCGGTGCGGCATTGAATTTCTTAAGCTTTCAGCAAAATAAAAGAAGCAGAATTATAGGTTTTCAGATTGGTGCCGCATTGCTTTTTATTTTACATTACATACTTTTAGGTATTACTAATGGTTCGGATGCCTACACAGGCGCAGCCCTTAATTTTATAGGTCTTTCAAGGTCTGTTGTATTTATAAATAACGATAAAAAGTGGGCTAAAAGTCCTTTCTGGCTTATCTTCTTTATTGTTGTTTCTGCAATATCAGGTATACTTACATGGGAAAGTTGGTATTCTTTCCTTCCGCCACTTGCTATGATTTTAACAACAGTCAGCTACTGGATGAAGGATGAAACCAAAATCAGGCTCATTACTTTCCCAAGCTCACCTTGTTGGCTTATCTTTAATATAATAACAGGCTCTGTTGCAGGTATTGTTACCGAGTGCGTTGTAATGTCTTCGCTTATAATCGCTATTGTGCGCTATGATATTCTAAAAAAGGGTAAAAAGAAAAATGAAAATTAAAGAAATTTACGATTTTCTCAATAAAATAGCACCTTTCGAAACAGCAGCCCAGTGGGATAATACAGGTCTTTCTGTTGGCTCTCTTGGTAAAGAGGTTGATAAAGTTATATTGTCTCTTGATGTTACAAATGATGTAATTAAAAGGGCGGAGGAAACAGGGGTTCAACTTGTACTAACTCATCATCCGATGATTTTTGACGGCGTAAAAATTATTGAAGAAGATAGTCTTGTTTACAAAGCAGTAAAATCAGGCATAACATTTATTTCAAGCCATACTTGCCTTGATAAAGCGGTAGGCGGTGTAAACGACTGCCTTGCAAATGCAGTAGGTATTAAAAATCTTCGCTGTAGTGAAATTGATGAGTTTCTTAAAATTGGTGAAACAAAACCATTAAGCGCAGAAGATTTTGCGAAAAAAATCAAAGATGTCCTTGGTGGCAAAGTTTCTTTTACAGATAGTGGCAAAATTATTAGAAGAGTAGCTCTTTGTTCAGGCTCAGGCGGTGATTTGATTTATGCTGCTGTGCGTGAAGGTGCAGATGCTCTTCTTACAGGTGAGGCTAAACATCACGAAATGCTTGCATCAAAGGAAATCGGCGTGTCTGTTTTTGCTGCAGGCCACTATGAAACAGAAAACATTGTTTTGGATTATCTCAAAAAATCATTAGAAAGTGAGTTTGAAGGCTTGCAGGTTGAAATTTACTCTCCTGCAGTAATCATGTATATATAAATTATGGCGTTAGACGGAATGTTTCTGAGCTTTATGTGTAGGGAAGTTAATAATGTTCTTGCAGGCTCAAAGGTGGATAAAATTCACCAACCAGGTAAAAACGAGTTGGTGTTCATAATGCGCACAAGGGGCGGTATGCATAAGCTGTATTTTTCAGCAGATGCAAACAGTCCTCGCTTCTGCATTGTTGAAAATACACCCGAAAATCCTCAGACCCCACCAATGCTTTGTATGCTTTTCAGAAAAAGGCTTGTAGGTGCTACTCTTATCAGTGTTGAACAGTATGGTCTTGATAGAATAGCTTTTTTCAACTTTGATGCTACTAACGAAATTGGTGATAAAGTAAAGCTTACTCTTGCTGTTGAAATTATGGCACAGCATAGCAATGTTATTCTTTTTGATAACGATAATAACAACAGAATTGTAGATGCTCTCAGGAGAGTGGATGCACAGACATCATCTTTCCGTCTTGTTCTTCCCGGTGCTCAATATAAATTGCCACCTGCTCAGGAAAAGATTGATTTAAGAGAGTGTGAAACAACAGAAGCTTGTGAAGCTATACTAAAAAGCGAAAACGCAAAACTTTCCTCTGCAATTATTAAAACAATTCAGGGCATATCTCCGTTGCTTTCCAGAGAGCTTTCTTATAGAGCCTGCGGTGACGATAAAGGTGTTTCAGAACTTACTTCAGAAGAAAAATTAAACTTGTTTACTGAATTAAGTTCGCTTAAAACAATGCTTATGGTAGGTGACTGTAACCCGAGTATTGTTCTTAATGAAGAGCAAAAGCCTATGGAATTCAGTTTCTTACCCATAACACAGTATGGTAATGCCTTAAAGGTTATAAAAAAAGAGAATATATTTTCTCTTCTTGAAAGCTTTTACAGTGAAAGAGATAGATTTTTACGAACACGCTCTAAAGCATCGGAATTGTTTAAGACACTCGATAATTTAATAGAAAGAACATCTCGTAAACTTAATAATCAGCAAGATGATTTAAAGAAATGTGCTGATAGAGATTCAATGAAAATAAAAGCAGAGCTTATAACAGCATCACAGTATATGCTGCAAAAGGGTTCAAATGTATATGAGGTTTTTAATTACTATACTAACGAAAATGAAAGGATAGATGTTGATCCTGCGTTGACGCCATCGCAGAACGCTCAAAGACTCTATAAAGAATATCATAAAGCCTGTAAGGCAGAAGATATGCTTGTTAAGCTTATTGAAGAAGGGGAGCAGGATTTAGAATATTTAAAATCTGTCCGTGATATGCTATCTCGCGCAACTCTTGAAAGAGAGTTTGGTGAAATTAAAGATGAGCTTATTTCTCAAGGTTTTCTCAAACCCAAAAAAGAGAATAAAAAGCAAATGAAAAAGCAAGCACTTCAACCGCTTGAATTTAAAACAAGTCAGGGTCTTACAGTGCTTGTAGGCAGAAACAATATTCAAAATGATAAATTAACCTTTAAAACAGGGCGGAAAGGTGATATTTGGCTCCACGCCCAGAAATGTCCTGGTTCCCATGTTTTGCTTCTTGCAGATGGCGGTGAAATCCCTGATGATGCAATAGTTGAAGCCGCAGAAATTGCTGCGTATTACAGTTCCGCTAGAGAAGGTACTATTGTTACAGTTGATTACACTGATGTTAAAAATATAAAGAAGCCTAACGGCGCAAAGCCCGGCTTTGTTGTTTATTACACCTATTATTCAGTAAATGTAAAACCTAAAAACGAAGCGTGATTTTTCACGCTTCGTTTCTATTTTGCTCTGTATTCTTTTGGGGTTACACCCTCATATTTTTTAAAGATTTTTGTAAAATAGTTTACATCAAGTATACCGCAGCTTTGTGCAACAGTTTGTATTTGTGTATTACTGTTTTTTAGAAGATGTTTTGCTCGTTCAACTCTTTTTTTATTTACATAGTCCGTAAGAGTAATGCCTGTTTCTTTTTTGAAAAGGGTAGAAAGATAACTGGGATTTACATTTAATAACTTTGCTTGCGTTTTTAAACTCAAATCTGCGGTTATATCTGTATCAATGCATGTAATAACCTTTTGTACAAGCAATGAATAGCCTTTTTGCGAGTGTTTCTGCACTAAACGTGAATACTTACGAATAATTGTAAAGAATAACTCATCGCACTCATCTGTGTTTTTCGCCGCTTCTATTTTAAATGCAAAGTCCGATGATACACTATCTATGTAGATAGGGTGTACGCCACCGTTTTCAACAGCTTTTCTGGCAAGGGTGTTAAGCACAATAAGAAAGTTTTTAGCGTTTCTTAATCTGTCTGTTATTCTGGATTCAAGCAAATTGCTTGGTTTTGTACTTGTAAAAAACATTTCTGCTTTTTGAACAAGGCCTTGTGATATTGCGTTGAGTAATCTGTTTTCTTGTTCGTATGCTTTTTCTATCATTTGAATTGTAACCAAAGGCGATTCTTCATCTTCGTTTTTTCGACCTTTTATAAGAATTGTTATATCGCTGAGCTCATCCTTTTGCTTTCTTATTATTTCAAACTTATCCGCAGAGCCGTAAATTTTTTCACAAAGGCAATTAATTGCAACGCCCAAAAATCCATCGTCGGAAATATATGGTACAGCAGTAAAATATTTGTGAATATTCTTTATGGTAGATGGTGATAATGAATATGCACTTGCTTTTTGCTCAATTTCGCTGAGAGAAATTATTTGTGAAATATAAGGACCAATAACAAGAGTTTTTTTGATTTCATTTTCAGGTAGGGTAACGAAATAATACTTGCAACTGAAAATATCAGTTAAGAAAACACCGTTCCCGCTGTTAATGGATGAAAAATCAAACGTATTGTAATAATCATCATCAAGTCCCAAAAGGTGTCTGATACCTAAATCAAGATCTTGTGGAATGTTATTGTCGGTTATTATATGTGTACGTATTTTGCAGTTTTCAATAAAGTTTATGAAAAATTCAAGTTCCTTTTCGTAAAACATATTCTGTCTCCGATCTTACCAATATATTTGTATTATCGTATAATTTTTCCGGAAAATCAACTGGAAATAAAAAAAATACTAAAAAACACAAAAATTATACTCACGTTGTTAATCATAAATATTATAAAATAAGACTGTTGAAAAGTTTTGTTGATTTTTACCAAAAAAATATCAAAACTTACAAAAAATATAGAAAAAGGGGGAGAATCTATTATGGCTAAAAAGACAGCTAAATTAGATTCAAAGGGTTACCGTAAGTTTGGTATGCGCGATAAGGTAGCATATGCTTTAGGTGATTTCGGTTGTAATATGAGCTTTGCTCTCAAGGGCACAGTTCAGACATTCTGGCTTGTTTATATGATGATGGAGACAGGTTTGTTATCTGTCCTTCTCTTGCTTGTTCAGGCTTGGGATGCTATAAATGACCCACTTATAGGAAGTCTTATTGATAATGATAATAGAAAATATAAAATGGGTAAGTTTAAAACATATATTTTTATCGGTGCTTGTGGTCTTTTAATTGCAGGTGCTGCTGTGTTCCTTCCTTTCCCAAATGCAAGCGTAGTAGTTAAAGCAATTCTTTTTGTTCTTGGTTACATTGTTTGGGACGCTTGCTATACAGTTGCAAATGTTCCATACGGCTCAATGCTTTCTCTTATTACAGAGGATACAGGTGAGCGCGCACAGCTTTCTACATGGCGTTCAATCGGTTCAATGTTCGGTAATATTATTCCTATGGTTATCCTTCCGATGATTATCTGGCAGAAGGTAACCTACAATGGTACAGGTGAATATCACACTAATCCACTTACCGGTGAAGCATACAAAATTGGTGATGCGGTTCTCGATCCACTCACAGGTAAGCAGTTCGAAACACTTTTAGGCAACCGTGTTTTCTTTGCAGCTCTCATAATGGGTGTCCTTGGCTTTATCGCATTTATGATTATGATAAAGATAACAACTATCCGTGTAGATGAAAATGCTGTTAAAACAAATGAAGGCGGCGAAAAATTTAATATTATCTCTTCTTTCGGTAAATTCATAAAAAACCGTCCTGCAGTAGGTGCAACAGTTGCTGCTATGGGTATGTTCCTTGGTATGCAGTCTGCATCAACAGCAAACACAATTATGTTTGCAACATACTTCAACAACGCTTCAATGTCAGGTGTCGTAACAATGATTGGTTTCCTTCCAATGGTTGTGTTCATTCCTTTCATTAAGCCAATGGTTAATAAGTTTGGCAAAAAAGAGGTTTCTGTAGTTGGCTCAATTGTAACTCTTGCAGGTGCAATTATCATGATGGGCTTCCCAATGGTTGAGAGTCGTGAAAAAGCTTTACTCGTTTATCTTGTAGGCCTTGTTCTCTTTGGCGTAGGTATGGGAGTTTATACCTGTGTTTCATGGGCTATGATGAGCGACGCTATTGAGTACAATGAGTGGAAGTTTGGTACTCGTGAAGAAGGTACCGTATATTCACTTCACTCATTCTTCCGTAAGCTTGCGCAGGGTATTGGCCCTTCAATTGTTATTTTCGTAATGGGTCTTCTTGGCTATCAGGAAGAATTGGGCACAATCGGTCAGAGCTTCCAGACAGCTAAAAATATGTGTTGGCTCGTTGCAGGCCTTTACCTCTTTAGTGCAGTAATGCAGTTTGTTGGTATTGCAGTTATTTATAACCTTGATAAGAAAAAGGTAGAAACAATGAATGCGGAGCTTGAAGCAAGTAGAGCTGCTCAATAAAATTAAAATCAATGCCCGATAGATGCAAGTCTACCGGGCATTATATAAGAGAAAACATACAAGGAGAAAATATATGAGACAAATTGTAAATATCAATAGAAAATGGGCATTTACAAAGCAGGCAGCATCTGTTCCTTCAGAGCTTCCTGTGAATTGGGATTGGGTAAACCTTCCTCATTCATGGAATGCTATTGATGGTCAGGACGGCGACAGCGACTTTTACAGAGGCACTTGCTATTATGTAAAAAAGCTCCTAAAAACTGATCTTCCTGAAACAGATAAATACTATCTTGAAATAAAAGGTGCAAACTCTTCTGCAGATGTATATGTTAACGGCAAGGTTCTTGCACACCATGATGGTGGTTATTCAACATGGCGTGTTGATATCACAAATCACCTTCAGCATGAGAACTTGATTGTTATTGCAGTAGATAATGCACCAAATGATAAGGTTTACCCACAGTTCGCTGACTTTACCTTCTATGGCGGTCTTTACCGCGATGTTAACATCGTTTGTGTTAACGATTCTCATTTTGAGCTTATGTACCACGGTGGCCCCGGCGTTAAGATTACACCTGTTGTAAACGGTGAAAATGCAGATGTTGAAATTGAAACCTGGATTGCAAATGCAAAAGCAGGTCAGCAGATTAAGTATGCTGTTAAGGATGCAGAGGGTAACGTTGTTTGTGAAAAGGTAACTGCAGATACTAAGGTTAGCTTCACAATCAAAAATGTTCATCTTTGGCACGGCAGAAAAGATCCATATCTTTATACTGCAGAGCTTCAGCTTGTAGAAGGTGAAAAAGTTCTCGACAATATTTCATCTCGTTTTGGTTGCAGAAGCTATGTTATTGACCCTGAAAACGGCTTCATACTCAATGGTGAAGAGTATCCGCTTCGCGGTGTTTCCCGCCATCAGGACAGATGGGGCTTCGGTAATGCTCTTCTTCCTGAACATCACGAGGAAGATATTGAGCTTATTATGGAGGTTGGTGCAACAACTATCCGACTCGCTCATTATCAGCACGACCAGTATTTCTATGACCTTTGCGATGAAAAAGGTCTTGTAATCTGGGCTGAAATTCCATATATTTCAAAGCATATGGCAACAGGTAGAGAAAACACAATTTCACAGATGAAGGAGCTTGTAATTCAGAACTACAACCATCCGTCAATTGTTGTTTGGGGTCTTTCAAACGAAATCACAATGCAGGGCGACAGCGACCCTGACCTTCTTGAAAACCACAATATTCTTAATGACCTTGTTCACGAGCTTGATAAAACACGTAAAACTGTTATTGCAGCAGTTTCAATGTGCGATATTGATAGCCCATATATTCAGATTCCTGACTGTGTTTCATACAACCACTATTTTGGTTGGTATGGTGGCGACACATCAATGAACGGTCCTTGGTTTGATAATTTCCACGCTAAATTCCCTCAGATTCCAATCGGCTGTAGTGAATATGGCTGTGAGGCTCTTAACTGGCACACATCAAACCCACAGCAGGGCGACTACACAGAGGAGTATCAGGCATATTACCACGAAGAGCTTATTAAACAGCTTTTCTCAAGAAAATATATGTGGGCAACTCACGTTTGGAATATGTTTGACTTTGGTGCAGACTCTCGTAACGAGGGTGGCGAAAATGGCCAGAACCACAAGGGTCTTGTAACATTCGACAGAAAGTATAAAAAGGATTCCTTCTATGCATATAAAGCATGGCTTTCAGATGAAAAGTTTGTTCACCTTTGCGGTAAGAGATATGTTGACAGAGTTGAGGATGTTACAAAGGTAACTGTTTACTCAAATCTTCCTGAGGTTGAGCTCTTTGCAAACGGCAAGAGTCTTGGTAAGAAATCAGCTTCTGATCATTTCTTCTATTTCGATGTTCCTAATGTTGGTGAAACAGCGCTTGTGGCAGTTGCAGGTGAATTTAAGGATACATCAAAAATCCGCAAGGTTGCAGAGTTTAACAATGAATACCGCCTTGTTGAAAAGGGCGCAGTTCTTAACTGGTTTGATATTGATGCTCCTGAGGGATATTTCTCACTTAACGATAAGCTTTCCGATATTATGGCTTGCCCTGAGGGTGCCGGCTTTGTAAAAGGCCTTGCAGCTCAGATGATGAAGGGTATCGGCAACACCGAAATGGGTGAAGATGCTTTCGGTGGCGCTATGATGCAGATGATGGGTGGCTTCACAGTTCTCCGCCTTACAAGTCTTATGGGTGCAGCAAACATCAAGTTCTCTAAGGAAGATCTTTTAGGACTTAATGCAATGCTCAATAAAATTAAGAAACCATGATTATCATCCCTGTGCGTAAGCATAGGGAGGGGGACCGCGCGCAAGCGTGGTGGTGGGTAGTTCTTTACCTGCTTCTCATTGTTCGAATAGAAAAATAAACTAACCCCGATTTACAAACTCATTTGTAAATCGGGGTTGAAAATTATATGTTTTTTTCCTTATTAAGCCTTTTCTTCTTTCTTCTTGTGGAAGAGCATCTTATCAACAGGGAAGTAAAGGAAGAACTGAAGTGCAGAGCAAATCATTGTTGCAATATTCTTTGCTGCTGTTTCATTACACCAATCAAAGCCAAGGAAAACATCCTTGAGTGTTGGGTTGAGCCAAGCAGAGAAGAGAATAAGTGCAATTGTGAAGACTATGTAGATAGGAAGAGCAATTGCAATGTTTGCGCCTGAGTTGAAGGTTTTTTCCTTGTTTACAAAGAAAGCAACAATCTGCGCGATGATGTTTGCAACATTGCTTACGATAAAGTAGCCGAGACCACCGACTGCAACAGGGTAAACAAATACCCACCAGCTGAATGGCTCGCTGTAAAGAGCCTGAATTGCAGGGATAAGCTGAAGTGTGTTGAGAAGAACGAACTGAACAATCATTGCAAGAAGGCTTACAACGATGAATTTAACAAACTGCCAGATAGTAACAAGGATTGAACCCTTGGATTCTGCAGCTTTGTCAATGTCTTTTAATTTTGCCATAACAGAAAACTCCTTTGTTTTGAAATTAATGTTATACTAACATAATCAGTAGTATAAGTCAACAAATAAATAAACCTCGAATTTTAAAGATTTTAAAAAAAAAGCTTTGACAACGTAAAAAATTTATTTTATAGTATATTATGGAAATCAAAAGGGAATAATTCTTTTGAAATATATTTGAAAGGAAAAAATTATGGAACTTAAAGGCTCAAAAACAGAACAGAATCTTCGTGCCGCTTTTTCAGGCGAAAGCGAAGCTAGAAACAAATACACCTACTTTGCATCTGTTGCAAAAAAAGAAGGCTATCAGCAGATTGCCGCAATTTTTGAGGAAACTGCAAATAACGAAAAAGAACACGCAAAAATGTGGTTCAAGGAGCTTAAGGCTCTCGGAAACACAGCAGAAAACCTTCTTGCTGCAGCAGAGGGCGAAAACTATGAGTGGACAGATATGTACGCTACCTTTGCAGATGAGGCAGAAGAGGAAGGCTTTACAGAGCTTGCTGCAAAGTTCAGAGCAGTAGCTAAAATAGAAAAATCTCACGAGGAACGCTACAGAAAGCTTCTTTCAAATGTTGAAATGCAGAAGGTTTTTGAAAAGTCAGAAGAAACAATGTGGGAGTGCCGTAACTGTGGCCATCTCGTTATGGGTAAAAAGGCTCCTGATGTTTGCCCTGTTTGCGCACATCCTCAGAGCTACTTTGAAGTTAGAAAAGAGAATTATTAATTTAAAAGGGTGGAGTAAATTCCACCCCTTATTTTATACTTGAAAATGTTCACATAAAATATTATAATGAACAAAATACCCGTCCGTGGCGCAGCCGGATAACGCAGCAGATTCCGATTCTGAAGAACGGGGGTTCGAATCCCTTCGGGCGGGCCAAAAACAGCACAGCACTCTCTGGGTGCTGTGCTGTTTTTTATAAATTTTGGAATTGGCAAGAAGTTTTGATTGGATTTTTATTCGTTTCTCATAAAATTTTATACATTTTTATATAAATTTCTTTACAAATTTATTTTTTTGTATTATTATGAGGACATTAGGTGCATATGCATCAAATGAAAGTGGTGATTATATGGAAAAACTTGAAAAAAGATATGGTCTTCCAACCGCTATATGTATGGTTGTTGGTACTGTTATCGGTTCCGGTGTGTTCTTTAAGGCACAAAACGTTTTGGTTGCAACCGGCGGTGATATGCCTCTTGGTATTCTCGCATGGGTTATCACAGGTGTTCTTATGATTATCTGTTCATTGCAGTTTGCTTCCATGGCTCAGAAGTACGAAAAAGTCAGCGGTGTTGTTGACTATGCAGAGGTTACCTGCGGTAAAGGTTATGCATACTATCTTGCATGGTTCATGGTTAACGTTTACTATCCCGGTATGACATCTGTTCTTGCTTGGGTTTCTGCCCGTTATTTCGGTGTTCTTTTTGGTTGGGATTTAGCAGGTCCTGAAGTTCTTTGTGTAGCCGGTTTTGCTCTTGTTGGTTCTTATACACTTAATGCTTTCTCACCAAAGCTTGCCGGTAAGTTCCAGATCAGTGCAACAGTTATTAAGCTTATTCCAATTACTTTAATGGCTATCATTGGTACAATCTACGGTCTTAAAGAAGGCGTTCTTACACAGAACTTTACAACAATAGTTGAAGAAGTTGCAGGTGGCAAGAGTGCTGGCCTTTTCGCAGCAGTTGTTGCTACAGTTTTCGCATACGAAGGCTGGATTGTTGCTACATCTATCAATGCAGAGCTTAAGAATGCTAAAAAGAATCTTCCAATAGCATTGGTTATCGGTTCTATCATCGTTGTTATTGCATATGTTCTTTATTATATCGGTGTTGCCGGAGGTGCATCAAACGCTGTTCTTATGGCAGAGGGTGCAACAACAGCATTCAAAAATGTTTTTGGTGCTGTAGGTGGTGCATTCCTTAACATCTGTATCGTTATTTCATGTCTCGGTACACTTAATGGTCTTATGGTTGGTGCAACTCGTGGTATGTATGCTATTGCTGCTCGTGAAGAAGGTCCAAGACCTGAGATGTTCAGCCAGGTAGATAAGCACACAAATATGGTTACAAACTCATCAATCTGGGGCTTGTTCGTATGTGCAGCTTGGTTAGTATATTTCTATGGCGCAAACCTTACAAGCGGTTGGTTCGGATACTTCAACTTCGACTCATCAGAGCTTCCAATCGTTACAATCTACGGTATGTATATTCCGATTTTCATCGTTTGGATGATTAAAGAAAAAGAGCTTGGTTTTGTAAAACGTTTCTTGCTTCCGATTCTTGCTCTTGCAGCCTGCGGATTTATGGTGTTTGCCGCTTTTTACGCTCATGGTATCACACCATTCCTTAATGCAAAAGCAAATGGCGAATTCTCATTCCCGGTTCTTTTCTATCTCATTCTCTTTGCAATTATTATGTTTGTTGGTGCTTTGGTCAGAAAGAGTAAAAAGAAATAATTAGATATATAAATATTAAAGCCTCGGCATTGCCGAGGCTTTTTCTTGTGTCATGTTTATTTGAATAAATAAACTCTTGTTTCGTAAGGCTTGGTTGTAAAGCCGTTTCCATTAAGAGCGGTGTCCTTGTAGTTTGCAAGAACAAGTTCACCTTTGTTAAGATCAATTCCTTCAGGTGCTTTGAAATCAACTGCATTTTCTGTGAATGAAGCAACCATAAGAAGCTTAACACCATCAAGGTTTCTTTCATATACAAAAAGTTCTTTGCTGTTTTTGTAATATTGCTTGAAATCACCGTAAATTGCAACCTCGTTTTCCTTACGGAATTTAAGAAGTTTGCGGTAATAATTAAGGATTGAATCCTCATCTGCTTCTGAAGCAGCAACGTTGATTTCCTTATAGTTAGGGTTAAGGTTGAACCAAGGCTCTACAGTTGAGAATCCTGCATATGGTCCGTCGTTCCATTGTACAGGTGTTCTTGAGTTTTCGCGTGAGCCTCTGTTAGCAAGCTTAATGAATTTATCACCCTTGATACCAAGCTTGTTGAACATAATCTGATTGTTAAAGGTAATCATATCCTTGAACTCATCAATTGAGTGGAGCTCGATATTTGTCATACCAATTTCCTGACCCTGATAAATGAAAACAGTACCTCTCTGAAGGTAGCACATTGTTGCAAGCATTTTTGCGCTTTCGACTCTGTATTTAAGGCTACCATAACGGTCAACAATACGTGGATGGTCGTGGTTTTCAAGGTAAAGTGTATGCCAACCCTTGCCATTCATAGCGTCGTACCATTTCTGGTAACATTTTTTCATCTTTTTGAGGTTGAAAGGTGTTTTAATCCAATCGGTCATAAAGCAGTCTGCTTCAAGGTGGTCGAAGCTGAACATTGTTTTAAGAACCTGAGTTTCATCTTCTGTAACAAAGCGAAGAACCTTTTCAGGAGTGATAAGGGGACCCTCGCCAACAGTAAAGCAATCATATTTTGAAAGAACATCATCATGGAATTCTTTAAGATATTCATAAAGATGAGGTCCGCAGTTGTAATGCTCCATACCACAAGCAACTGGAATCGGGATAGCATTCGGAAGACCTTCTCTTTTTGAAATGTATGTAATAACGTCTTCGCGGAAGCCGTCAACACCCATATCAAGCCAGAACTTCATTATGTCCTTAACTTCCTGACGTACTTTTGGGTTATCCATGTTAAGGTCAGGCTGACCCTTTGTGAATACGTGAAGATAATATTCGTCAACAGATTCAACATATTCCCATGCTCCGCCTTCAAATGTTGAAAGCCAGTTGTTAGGTGGTTTCTTACCGTTTTTGCCTTTACCTTTACGCCAGATGTAATAGTCGTGGTATGGGTTATCAACGCTCTTGCAAGCTTCCTTGAACCAATGGTGCTCAGTTGATGTATGGTTAACAACAAGGTCCATAATAACCTTTATACCACGTTTGTGGCACTCCTCAAGCACAACCTTAAATTCATCCAGAGTTCCGTATTCGGGGTTAATATCTCTGTAGTCGGCAATATCGTAACCATAGTCAGCATTTGGTGAACAGAAGAGCGGGGAGAACCAGATAGCATCTGCACCAAGACTTTTGATATAGTCAAGCTTTGAAAGTATACCTTCAAGGTCGCCGATTCCGTCGCCGTTGCTGTCGCAGAATGAACGGGGCCATATCTGATATACTACCATTTCCTTGTACCAGGATTTTTGCATAATAAAACCTCATTTCCGTTTTTATTAAAATAATTTTATCATATGAAAAATAAAAATACAATAATATGTTGTAAAATAACATAAAACATAAAAATTTACGATTTAGTAAAAAATTGCTATGTACATTTGCGTTTTTATATTGTATAATATGTTGGAATATTACTTAATGAGGTATATTAATGGATAAGAAAAATAAAATTATTATCTCAATAGGCATTTGTATTATCATTGCCGCAACGGTTCTGATAATTGCCCTTGTTGATAGTATGACTGAAGATAAATCTCAGGGTTATACAGGTACATATACTCTTCAACCTACAACAACTCAACCTGTACCTGTAGCAACAGATTCCTGGATAGATCTTAACCTTATTGCAAGTGATTTGGCAACCGCTACAGATACAAGCAATGTTTCTACTACAGGTGGTGTTATTACAACATCAGGTGGTGTACAAGGTTATTTCTTTGATATGTATGGTAATCTCGTTGATGCCGCAGGTAATATCATCATTCCTGCAAATCAGCTTGGCGGTAATAATCAAGGCGGCAATAATCAAGGAAGTAATAATCAGGGCGGTAATGTGCAGGCGCCTGATACTACAATCGACAGCACACAGGCTCTTGATACACCTGTTGATAATGGTAGCGAGCTTGGTGAGTTCGAAATTGATGAGCATGGTGTTATCACAAAATATCTGGGTGATAAACAGGATGTTATGATTCCAAGAACGGAGCAGGGTAAGTTAATTACAGGTATAGGTCCTAATTGCTTTGAGGGAACAAATATAAAATCCGTTTATATTCCTGATTCAGTTGTTGCTATAGGCAATTTTGCATTCAGAAATTGCACGAGGTTAACAGCGGTAGAGTTTGTGAGTAGCACCACAAAGGTTGTTATTGGTTCAAGTGCATTTGAAAATTGCGTTTCCTTAAAAAAGGTTAATCTTCCTGCGGTTGAACTTAATAATTCCGTTTTCGGTAATTGTACTGCTCTTGAAACTGTCAAGTTGGCAGATGGCTCAAAATCAATCGGTAGCTATTGTTTCTCAAACTGTACATCATTAAAGTATATTGTTATGCCTGAATCGGTTAATAAAGAAAATATAGGTACAGGTGTACTTGAAGGTGCAAATAAAGATGCTTATATAGTTGCTCCAAGTGATTCTGATGCATATCAGTATTTTGATGAAAAAGGCTTTAAAGTAAGCACTCACGAATAAAAAACATGTTGTATTTTAAAACGGCTCTCGTTTGAGAGTCGTTTTTTAACCTTTGTCCGTTGTTTTCATATAATATACAGACGGATAAGAATTTTCCGTTATATTTTACATCAGTGATTAAATTGCTTTCTATTGGCAAAAATACGGATGTAAATAAAATATCGGAGATGATTATTTGAATATTAAACGCGGAGATATTTTCTATGCCGATTTAAGTCCCGTGGTGGGCTCCGAGCAAGGCGGGATAAGACCGGTACTTATAGTTCAGAATGATGTGGGGAATAAGTATAGTCCTACAGTTATAGCGGCTGCTATAACAAGTCAGCAGTTCAAATCAAAAATGCCAACCCACATAAACGTAAATGCATCTGTATGCGGACTTTCAAAGGATTCAGTTGTTCTTCTTGAACAAATCAGAACCCTTGATAAAAAGCGATTGAGAGAAAAAATGGGAAATCTTCCCGAAACAGATATGGATAGAATAGACGACGCTCTTTCTGTCAGTATAGGATTAAAGTGAAGCAGTAAAAACTGTTTCACTTTTTTTATATGTTAAACAATTGTTAAGTCGATCGACATAACTTGACAACAGTATTTTTCTGGTGTAAAATACAGACGATAAATTGGTGTATAATGTTCTATTATTTGGAGGATTTTTAAATGTCTAAAAGGTTTTTTACATCAGAATCTGTAACAGAAGGTCATCCTGACAAAGTCTGCGACCAGGTTTCCGATGCTATTCTTGACGCAATGCTCTCTCAGGACCCAATGTCCCGTGTTGCTTGTGAAACAACTTGTACTACCGGTATGGTTATGGTAATGGGTGAAATTACAACAAGTGCTCAGGTTGATATTCCATCAATCGTTCGTGAGGTTGTTTGCGGTATCGGTTTTGATAATAATGAGTGCGGTTTTGATGGTAATACTTGCGCAGTTTTCCAGACAATTGATAAGCAGTCTCCTGATATTGCAATGGGTGTTGATAAGTCTCTTGAGCTTAAAGACGGCGAAGCAGATGAATACAATCTTCATGGCGCAGGCGACCAGGGTATGATGTTTGGTTTCGCTTGTAATGATACAGAGGAGCTTATGCCGCTTCCTATTTCTCTTGCCCATAAATTGGCTCTTCGTCTTACAGAGGTAAGAAAAAACGGAACTCTTTCATATCTCCGTCCTGACGGAAAAAGCCAGGTTACTATTGAATATGATGAAGATGATAAGCCTGTAAGAGTTGAAGCGGTTGTTGTTTCTTCTCAACATGACCCAATAGATATTGAGGTTCTTCGCAATGATATTCTTGAAAACGTAATTAAACCTGTTATTCCTGCAAAATATCTTGATTCAGATACAAAGATTTATGTTAACCCAACAGGTAACTTTGTTGTTGGTGGTCCTGTAGGCGATAGTGGTCTTACAGGCAGAAAAATTATTGTTGATACATATGGTGGTTATTCACGTCATGGTGGCGGAGCTTTCTCAGGTAAAGACCCGACTAAGGTTGACAGAAGCGCTGCTTATGCTTCAAGATATGTAGCAAAGAATATTGTTGCTGCAGATCTTGCAGATAAGTGTGAGATTCAGCTCGCTTATGCCATCGGTGTTGCTCGTCCTGTTTCAGTGCGTGTAGATACTTTCGGTACAGGTAAGCTTTCTGATGCTAAACTTGAAGAGCTTGTCAATAAGCATTTTGATCTTCGTCCTGCAGCTATAATTGAAAAACTTCAATTAAGAAAGCCTCAGTACAGACAGCTTGCTGCTTATGGTCATATGGGTAGAATAGATTTAGATGTTGCTTGGGAGAAAACAGATATGGCTGAAATTCTCAAAAATGATGCAGCAATCTGAATAGCTTAGTTGTTATGGAGAAAAATTCAGTAACAAAAAGCATACACACAGGTCATAGAAAACGCGTTAAAGCGAATGTGTGCAAAAATGGTTTTTCGCAGCTCGAGGATCACAAACTCCTCGAGCTACTACTGTTTTATTCCATACCACAGGCAGATACAAATGAATTAGCACACGTTTTGCTTTCGGAGTTTGGTTCTATTGATGAGCTTCTTAAAGCTGATGTTAAACGTCTTTTACGGGTAAAGGGTGTTGGTGAAAATACAGCTGTACTCCTTGCTTCTGTTGGCGAACTTTTTAAAAGAGGATCAAAGCTTAAAGTTGCAAATAAGGTGAAATACATTGGTTCGAAGGATTTTGAATCACTTGCTGTATCTCACCTTAGTGGTGAAACAGTTGAAAAAGTTATTATTTTCTGTCTTGATAATTCTGGTAAATTAAAAAAGGCAACTGAACTTTCAATGGGCGATGATGGTTCAGCGTATATTGATGTGAGAAAAGCAGTTCAGGCCATTATGGACTGCAACGCAACAAAAGCGGTGCTTGCTCATAATCATCCTGTAGGTGCTCCTGTACCTTCAATTGCAGATATTGAATCAACCCGTTCAATCTGCGTTATGTTCAGGAAGTTGGGTGTATCTCTAGCAGACCATATAATCGTGGGTGAGGATAACTCAACTTACTCAATGTACTCTGATCCTGAATATACACGAATGTTTTATTGATTGAAAAACAAATGCACCATTACAGGTGATAATATAAAGCTTGTTAAATCGGCACACAATGCGCTCGGCAATGTGTGTCGAGATTTTTTTATTCCAATGCTACCGTAATAAATAGTCATTGTGTAAAATGTTGTTTCTGTTGATCCCATCATAACCGATGCACATCTTCCGAGAAAACTGTCGGGTCCTACATCTTTAAGAATTGTTTCGTACATGCTGATTGAGCCACTGCCTGATATTGGTGAAAGTATTGCTAAAGGAGTCAGTTTATCAGGTATCCCAAGAAACGAGCTGATTGGGGACAGAACCGAGCATAAAACGTCAAGTCCGCCCGATGCTTTAAGCATATTAATGACAAAAATAAGCGCTATGAGCGACGGCGTAATATTAAGAATGGTTTTGAAACCATTTTTAGCACCATTTAAGAATTCTGAAAAAACATCAACACCTTTAAATGCTCCATGCATAACTATAATCACAACAATTGCAGGTATAAGGCAATCGTTAATTATTTTCATCTAAAAACCTTCTTTAAAATAGTTGTCATTAAGAGTCCAACTGTAATTGTACATACTGATGTTATAAGTGCAGGAAATATTATATCCGTAGGGGAATTGGAGCCATATTGCTGTCTGAGAAGCGCAACTGTCGTCGGTACAATGTGTATACATGCTGTATTTATAACTACAAATCGCACCATATAATCAGAGGCTGCGCTTTGGTTTGGATTTAAAGTTTGTAATCTGTTCATTGCTTCAAGTCCGAGTGGTGTTGCTGCGTTATCTAACCCTAGCACATTAGCCGTCATATTCATTGCGATTGCTTCAAGAGTTTTTTTATCTTTTAATCCCGGAAACAATAGCTTTAAAACTGGCGTAAGTAGTTTGCAGAGTGTTTTTGTAAGACCGCTTTTTTCGGCTATGTGTATAACTCCGCTCCATAAGCAAATCATACCCATAAGCTTTATAGCAAGACTGATTGCGTCTGTTCCCGAAGAAATTATTGCAGATGAAAGGTTTGCAGTGTTTTTTGTTGCTATTGCAGAAAAAAACGAAAATAATATCATAAGTGGCCAGATATAGTTCATCATAGTACCATATATCACCCCAAAACACATAATAATTTGCTTGACTAAATATCACAATATATAGTATAATGCTAAATGTATAATACCAAAATTTTGTATTTCCGAAGGGATAGGTAAATAATGGCAAAAACACAAACACCTAAAGAATACGGTAACGACAGTATAAAAAAACTGAAGGGTGCGGACAGAGTTCGTAAGCGTCCTGCTGTTATATTCGGTTCAGATGGACTTGAAGGATGCCAACATTCCATTTTTGAAATTATTTCTAACTCAATAGACGAAGCAAGAGAAGGTCATGGTAAAAAAATTATTGTTACCCGTTTTCTTGACCATTCTGTTGAGGTACAGGACTTCGGTCGTGGTATTCCTGTAGACTATAACCAGAGAGAAAAATGCTATAACTGGGAACTTGTTTTCTGCGATTTATATGCAGGTGGTAAGTACGATACAAACGATGGCGGCAGTTACGAATATTCTCTTGGTCTTAATGGTCTTGGTCTTTGCGCTACCCAATATGCTTCAGAGTATATGGAGGCAGAAATTCATACAGGTGGTTTCTGTTATGAACTTAATTTTAAAGCAGGTAAAATAAATGGTGAAATGAAAAAAACACCATACGAGAAAAAAGATACAGGTTCACGAATTAAGTGGCGTCCTGATATGAAGGTTTTTACTGATATCAATATTCCTCTTGAATATTTTCAGGAAACAATAAAAAAACAGGCTGTTGTTAATAACGGTATTAAATTTATTCTTCGTAATCAGCTTACAGAAACTAAGTTCGAAACATTTGAATATATGTATGAGAACGGTATTGTTGACTATGTTAACGAGGTAGTTGGCGATGAGTCGCTTACTTCAGTTCAGTTCTGGCAGGCGGAGCGTAAGGGTAAAGACAGAGAAGATAAACCTGAGTATAAGCTTAAAATGAATATGGCTCTTTGTTTCTCAAAAACGAAGCAGCTAAAAGAGTATTACCATAACTCAAGCTTCCTTGAGTATGGCGGTGCTCCTGAAAAAGCAGCAAGAAGCGCGTTTGTTTCTCAGATTGATGCTTATATGAAGCAGAATGGCAAATATGTTAAAACTGATCCTAAAATCAGCTTTCAGGATATAGAGGATTGTCTTGTGTTTGTTGTTTCTTCTTTCTCAACCCAGACATCATATGAGAACCAGACTAAGAAAGCCATTACAAATAAATTTATTCAGGAAGCAATGACTGAATTTATCAAGCATCAGCTTGAAATATATTTCATTGAAAATAAACTTGATGCAGATAAGCTTTGTGAGCAGATTCTTATTAATATGCGTTCCCGTGTAAAAGCGGAAAGCACACGTCTTAACCTTAAGAAAACACTTGCTTCATCTAATGATATGACAAGCCGCGTTGAAAAATTCGTTGATTGTCGTAGTAAAGATAAGGACGAACGAGAAATTTTCATAGTTGAGGGTGATTCTGCTCTTGGTGCTTGTAAGCAGGCTCGCGATTCTGCATTCCAGGCAGTTATCCCTGTGAGAGGTAAAATTCTTAACTGTCTCAAGTTTGACTATAACAGAATCTTTAAAAGTGAAATCATTGTTGATCTTATAAAGGTGCTTGGTTGCGGCGTTGAGGTTTCTTCAAAATCTAATAAAGAACTTTCACTTTTCAATCTTGACAACCTTCGTTGGAATAAGATTATTATCTGTACTGATGCCGACGTTGACGGCTTCCATATCAGAACACTTATTCTTACAATGATTTATCGTCTTATGCCTACACTTCTTAAAGAGGGTAAGGTTTTTATTGCTGAATCACCGCTTTATGAAATCAATTCAAAAGGGCAGACATGGTTTGCTTATACTGAAAAAGAAAAGGCTATGGCTCTTGAAGAGATTGGCGATGCTAAATTCACTATTCAACGCTCAAAGGGTCTTGGTGAAAATGACGCGGATATGATGTGGCTTACAACAATGAATCCTAAAACACGTCGTCTGATTAAAGTAGAGCCTGATGATGTTGAGGAGCTTATCGCAGATAAGTTTGAGCTTCTTTTGGGTGATAACCTTCAGGAAAGAAAAGATTTTATTGCAGAAAACGGTCATCTTTACATTGACCTTGCAGATATTTCATAACAGGAGAGAGCTATGGCAAGAAAGAAAAAAGATAATACTCCCGCAGTAGAAGAAGCGGTTAAGGCTAATATTATCGGAGCAGGTGAGGTTGTTTCCCAACAGATTACTCAGACTCTTGAAACAAACTTTATGCCTTATGCTATGAGCGTTATTGTTTCCCGTGCTATTCCTGAAATAGACGGCTTCAAACCCTCCCACAGAAAGCTTCTCTATACTATGTATAAGATGGGGTTAATAAATGGTGGCAGAATAAAATCTGCCAATATAGTAGGACGTACAATGCAGCTTAATCCTCATGGTGATGCGGCTATTTACGAAACAATGGTGCGTCTATCAAAGGGTAACGAAACTCTTCTTCACCCTTATATAGACAGTAAGGGTAACTTCGGTAAAGCATATTCCAAGAATATGGTTTATGCTGCAGCACGTTATACCGAAGCAAAGCTGGAAGGTATTTGTACAGAGCTGTTTTCAGATATCGATAAAGATACTGTTGATTTTGTTGATAATTACGATAGCACAATGAAGGAGCCAACTCTTCTTCCCGTAACATTCCCAAGTGTACTTGTTAACACAAACAGCGGTATTGCCGTTGGTATGGCAAGCAATATCTGTTCATTTAATTTAAGAGAGCTTTGTGATACTACAATCGGTCTTATCAAAAACCCTGATTTTGATGTTTTTGAAACTCTTAAAGCCCCTGATTTCATTGGTGGCGGTCATATTATGTACGACAGAGCTGCTCTTGAAGAGGTTTACAATACAGGTAGAGGTTCAATTAAAATCAGAGCAAAATATAGCTACGATAAATCCAATAACTGTATTGATATTACTGAAATTCCTCCAACAACAACCTGCGAAGCAATTATCGAAAAAATAATTGAAAAGGTAAAAGCGGGCTCGCTTAAGGAAATCAGCGATGTCCGTGACGAAACAGATAAATCCGGCCTTAAAATCACTATTGATTTAAAGCGAGGTACAGATGCAGAATCTCTTATGAAACGCCTTTATAAGATGACACCTCTTGAAGATAATTTCAGTGCAAACTTCAACATTCTTGTTGCAGGTGTACCAAGAGTTATGGGCGTTGCAGAAATTCTCACAGAGTGGATTGCATTCCGTACAGAGTGCGTAAGCAGAAGAGTATACTACGATTTAACCAAGGCTAAAGACAAGCTTCACCTTCTTTTAGGTCTCAGAAAGATTCTTTTAGATATTGATAAAGCGATTAAGATTGTAAGAGAAACAGAGGAGGAAGCAGAGGTTGTTCCAAACCTTATGATTGGCTTTGGTATTGATGAAATCCAGGCTGAGTATGTTGCAGAAATCAAACTCCGTCATTTAAACAGAGAGTATATTCTCAAACGTCTTGCTGATGTCGATGACCTTAAAAAGAGTATTGAGGATATGGAAGATATTCTCAACAGTAAGTCGAGAATCAAAAAGATTATTATTGATGAGCTTACGAAGGTTTCTCAGAAGTTTGGTAAAGATAGACGAAGTGAAATTATCTACGATTGTGATAATGAGGATGAATTTGTTGAAGAAATTCCTGATTACGAGGTAAACCTTTTCTTTACAAGAGACGGTTACTTCAAAAAAATCACACCTCTTTCTCTCAGAATGGGTGGCGAGCAGAAGTTTAAAGAAGGCGATGAAATGAGAATCGCCTTGAATTCTTCAAATACTGCAGAACTTCTTTTCTTTACCGATATGTGTCAGGTATATAAAGCAAGAGCTTGTGATTTTGATGATACGAAAGCAAGCGTATTGGGTGATTTTATTCCATCAAAGCTTGAATTTGATAAGGATGAAAAACCTCTTTATATGGCTGTAACCACAGATTATAAAGGCTATATGCTCTTCTTCTTTGAAAATGGTAAGGTAGCAAAGGTTGATATGGCTGGCTATCAGACTATAACAAAGCGTAAGAAGCTTATAAAAGCATATAGTAATAAGGCACCTATTGTTGATATTTTATATATTCACGAAGATACTGAGCTTGTTCTTACCTCAACTGCAGGCAGACATCTTCTTATCAATACTGCTGCAATTTCTCCGAAAACTACAAAGGATACAGCAGGCGTTAATGTTCTTACTGTTAAAAAGTATCATAAGCTTCAGTCAGTAAGGTTATACAAAGAAGGGGAGTTTGCAAAGCCACATCGTTACAGAACTAAAACTCTTCCAGCAGCAGGTGCTGTTCTCAGCGCAGAGGATACCGGAGAGCAGCTTCAACTAAGTCTTGAATAAAACCAAATAAAAATACCTGCTCCTTTTGGAGCAGGTAAGTAAAAAAAGTAACAACCGATTATCCATAGGATGTGTAACACATAAACCGATTATGCAAACGCCTAAAAACTTTTTTTACTGATAATATAGTTGCCGTTTTTAAGTAAAATATACATTTTAAAAATATTTTTAAAAAAGTGAAAAAAAGGCTTGCATTTTCAGTTGCGCTGTGTTATTATATTCGGGCGTTATAAAAATGATTGATTTCCGAATGAAAGGAATACTATATATGGAATTTTTATGGTTTCACTACCTTATCGGTGCTGTTCTTCTCATTGCATCAGTTTTGATAGTTATCCTTGTTATGCTTCAGCAGAGCCAGCAACAGGGTCTTTCCGGTGCAATTGCAGGTGGAACTGATTCATTCTTCGATAAGAACAAAGGCAGAACAAAAGAAGCTCAGCTCGCAAAGATCACAAAGATTCTTTCAATTGTTTTCTTTGTAGCAACTCTTGCAGCAGTTCTTGTTTTTGCATTTATTAAGTAATATTTGCCCTGATTACAGGGCTTATATATGAGTTATTAGCTCAGTAGGCAGAGCACCTGCCTTTTAAGCAGGGTGTCCGGGGTTCGAATCCCCGATAACTCACCAAAAAATCCGTTCTCGTATGAGAACGGATTTTTGTTTATTTTCTTATGGTAATTTAAATCATAAACGCTACCCACAGTTTTGTCAGGTGGCGTTTATGATTTTTTTATTTAACTACGTTAACAAGTTCATTGATATCTTTTCTCTTCTTGTTACGGAGTTTAACATCTTCTTTAGCGTATCCGAGAGTAATAACAAGCCTTACGGGTTTTGTAAGTCCACATATTTTACGAATTCTTTTGTCATCAAACCAACCTAAAATGCAGGTTCCCAGACCTTGTGCGGTTGCTTCAGCGGTAATATATGTAGCAACAATACCAATATCAATAGAGCGGTAATCGTTACCTTTTAGTTTAGAACCCATTGCTGCAGTTGATACATAGCTTTCTTCTGATATAACAAGCATAATCGGAGCCTGAACAGCAAACTTATTAAGTCCCATACCTGCAGTAAGCTCTGCCACTTTTTTAGCTGTATCGCCCTTACAAACAGTTATGTGATATGGTTGACCGTTACATGCAGAAGGGGAAAGGCGTGCTGTTTTGAGTATAGCGTCAAGCTTTTCCTGTTCAACATCTCTCGTTTCATCGTAGCTCCTGCAGGACTGTCTGTTTATTGCGATTTCTGTAAAGTTCATGGCGATATCTCCTGTATGGTTTTATATAATTATATCACATTATTTAAGGATTACAATAAAAAAATAATGGCAGTAATTTTTGGTAGTCTAACGGAACGGTCATTGCCCGTTCCCTACAATTGTTCTACCAAACGAGATAGCTGTAGGGCACGGATATTAGCCGTGTCGTATTTTTAAAACATAAACTTATCTGGAATATAACGTCTTGCGAACACCTTATTGTGTTCGCCTTCGGCGAGGCGGTTCAAGTCCTGGTTTATCAAAACAACAAAAAAAGTCAAAGAATCTTAAAAAAAGAATCCTTTGACTTTTGATGCCGCTGACCGGACTTGATGGGCTCTGCCCATCATTCGCGCAAGCGCGAACACCCGATTGTGTTCGGCTTCGCCGAGGCGGTTCAAGTCCTACTTATTCAAAAGAACAAAAAATCCAAGAATTCAAAAAATGAATCCTTGGATTTTGGTGCCGCTGACCGGACTTGAACCGGTACGGTGTTGCCACCGAGGGATTTTAAGTCCCTTGCGTCTGCCTATTCCGCCACAGCGGCACATCCTCTAAATTATAATCATAACGGCAGAAAATGTCAAGTTGTTTTATATAAAAAATATAAGAATTTTCTTTGGTATTCCCAAAGTTGTTTTTTGTGAATTTCTGTGATATAATTAACTAAAAGTGGTGTTAGTGTGGATATTCTCTTTGAAAACAGTTATACAAGAAACAAAGAATTGCTTAAAGAGATTTATTGCTATCATTATTTTAAACGTAAATCTATGATAGTGGCACTTGTAGCTTTATTTATTTGTTTTGTTACAAATGTTTTACTTGCATTTTTTGGCGATGCATATAATTTAGAGCTTATTATACTTTTGCCTTTGTTTTTGCGTTTCATATCTATTTATATAATCGTCAGATAATCACAACGCTCAAACGAGACAAAGAAGTTCAGGGAAAAGAAATTGTTGTTCAAACCATTGTAACTGATGATTTTATCCAGAACACTTCCTCAACCGGTGCAATAAATAAGCTTGAGTTCAACAAAATAAAAAAAGCCGTACAAACAAAGAATTTGATTCTTTTGATGTCAGATGCCAAACTGTTTTATATATTCAGAAAAGATACTTTTACTAAAGGTAACAAAGATGATTTTATTTCCTTTTTGAAGTATAAAGGGATAAAAATCAAATGAGTGTTATTTACATCTTGTAAATCACCCCACAACCAATCTTCATCCCTGCATTTCCTGCAGGTTGAGTTGTAAAATCATCAGGCATACTGTGTATAACAACTGTCCTACCGATTATATCTCTTACATTGAAGCGATCTGTGGCAACAGCTAAATATGCACCACTATTGCAACGCATTAAGGGTGGTAAATCGCCTGCGTGATATGGGTGGGGTGTATCTGTCGGATTGTAGTGGCTTCCTGTCTCAGAAAAATTATTTCCGCCACAACTGTTACCCTCGTGTATATGAAAGCCGAAGATTCCTGTTTGTGTTTCGGGCAAGCCTTGAATATTCGCTACAACTAAAACAGCATTTCTTTTTTGATAAAACTTTACCTGACCTTTTAATTCCGGATATTCATTTCCGCCTCGTATATTAGCTATAGCCATAGGGAGAGAAGTAGTTTCATTCATATTTTCACCTCATATCACTATATGCAATGTATAAATAAAAGTTGAAAAATAATTACCCGATTTGATTTTATTTGAATCAAATCGGGTGAAATATTTATTCAGCAATTAAATGTATTCTGTAACTCTTTCCATCGCCATTTGGCTTGTGAGTAAGGTTAAGACCTGCATTCATAAGGTATGCACCACTGTACTTTTTGCCTGTTTCCTGATCAATATAAGTCTTTTCAGGGTCAAGACCGCGAAGCTTCAGCATAAAGAACTGGTCATATGCCTGGCGCATATAAACTACAGTAACGAGCGCCTCTTTTTTATCCTCACTTACGTGCTCCCAGGCAACCTTGAATTGATTTTCAAATGGTGTAATAAGTCTGTAAAGGTCACCATAGTGAATAACATCGTAATATTTGTGGTAAAGTGCAATTTGTGCCTTGATTTCTGCTTTTTCTTCCTCAGTCAGCTTGTCAGGGTCAAGCTCGTAACCGAATGAACCCCAAAGAGCTACGTTCATCTTTGTTTCGTAGCCGGCTCTTCTGCTTGCTGAAACGTGAGCACCCATTGTAGAGGTTGGGTAGCACATAGATGTACCAAACTGAATTGTTAGTCTTTCGATAGGGTCTGTGTTATCGCTTGTCCATATCTGTGGTGAATAGTAAAGCATGCCGGGGTCAAAGCGTCCGCCACCACCTGAGCAGTTTTCAATAAGCAGGTCAGGGAAGTCCTTTGTAAGTCTGTCCATAATTTCATACGTACCTAAAACAAAACGATGGAAAACCTCACCCTGTCGCTCTTCAGGAAGCTGAGCGCAAGAAACCTCAGTTAAGTTTCTGTTGAAATCCCATTTAACATAATCGATGTTATTGTTTGAAAGAATATTGTACATCATACCATAAATATGGTCGCGAACTTCTTTTCTTGAGTAGTCAATAACGTACTGTGTACGGGCAATTGATTTATCTCTGCCCTCTGTGTGCAAACACCAATCAGGGTGAGCTCTGTATATATCAGAATCAGGTGAAATCATTTCAGGCTCAAACCATATACCGAATTTTAGACCGAGAGCATTTACTCTGTCAATAAGGTGTGAAAGTCCACCCTTAAGCTTGTATTCTGCAACTACCCAGTCGCCTAAGGAGCTTCTGTCATCATCACGATGTCCAAACCAACCATCATCCATAACAAGCATTTCAAGACCGATATCTTTTGCGTGCTTTGCAAATGAAACCAGCTTATCGTCATCAAAGCTCATACCTGTGCCTTCCCAGTTATTGATGAGAAGAGGGCGTTTTGCTTTCTTCCATTTGCCTCTGATAAGGTTGTTTGAATAGAAACGGTGGAAAATACGGCTCATTTCACCTAAGCCTTCGTTTGTGTAAACCATAACTGCTTCAGGTGCATTGAATTCTTCGCCCGGCTCCAAGTACCACTTAAAGCCTTCAGGGTTAATACCCATCACAAGCCTTGTGCAGGTAAAACCATCAACCTCAACATCAATGGAGAAGTTACTGCTGTAAACAAGGTTGAAGCCGTAGCATTCGCCATGATCTTCTGTAGCACCCTTTGTAACAAGCGCTGTGAAAGGGTTGTGATTGTGGCTTGATGAACCACGCTTGCTCTTAATTGACTGAATACCGTGGTGGAGAGGGTAGCGGTCAACCGCTCTTTCTTTAACCCATCTGCCGTAAAGGTCAATCATTTCATAGTCCATTCCCGGCAAATCAATGCAAGCAGAGTGAACGGTATCAATATAAAAGGGCTTGTCTGTTTTGTTTTCAACCTTAACTCTTCTTGTAATTACACCGTAGTCATTAAAAACTGTGTAAATAAGTGTTACAAGCACACCTGTAACCTTATCTTCAGTTAAAACTTCAAGTGTGTCTGCTTCTTTTTCGTCATTCACATATGTTGACGGCATACCCGGGATAGGCTTTTTACCGCTATAAATTTTATGGCTTACGTATCTTAAATCTGTAACCTTGTTGCCGTCAGCATTTTCAACAGCAAAAGCAGAAAGACGGAAATCACCGGCACCAAAGGTTGAATATTCAAGTGGTGTAACATCAGGGGAGAAGTTAAATTCTTTTGCAGTAGGACTATCAGGGCAGAATGAAGCAAAATCTGCTCTTTCTCTTAATTCTTCAACATCAGTATCAGGAATTGTTGCACCATAATAGTAATGAACAAGATAATTACCTTCAAAAACCCTGAATATATATGTAGAGGTTTTTGAGTCCAATTTAAATGTTTTGGTTTCTTCAATAAACTTAATTGCCATTTTTATTCTCCTTTGGGTATGTTATACGCGCTTACGCCCTGAATAACAAAGTGGTCATTGCCGATTTGTGTGTTTACTACTTCCAATTTTATTGCGGATGCTGTTGTTTCATCTAATGTTATGTTTTCGTTCAAAATATGTTTTCCGGTAAAAATAAGAGTAGTTTTACCATCAATTTCGGCATAAATGTTATATTGCCTGATTGTTGCAGTTTTTTCTGTAATAAAAATAGTGTTGAAGGTCTGCTGTTTATCAAAACGGAATTCGATATAATCGCCTTGTTTGCCTTCGAATGCGCCTAAAGATGCCTCAACTGTATCTGCTTGAACACCTTTTACTATCACTGTTTCGGCTTCTTGGATAATGTCGATGATTTTTTCTTTTTTGTTTTTACTGCATCCGGAAAGTAAGGTAACAAGTAAACATGTTGCAATCAACAGAGTAAGGATTTTATTCGTTTTCATCAGAAAGCACCTTAACCTTTTTTAATCTGTCAGGAATTTTGAGTTGCTGAGGACAGTGTGAAACGCAGGCACCGCATTCAATACAGTTGTGGGCGCGTTTTTCTTCAGGAATTTTTATGTATTGTCTTTTGAAATCGTCGATATCCCTTGATTTGTTGTATTCATTATATGCAGTGAAGCAAGCAGGAATATTAACGCCTGCAGGGCAATGCTCAACGCAATATTTACAATCTGTGCAAGGTATTGCAAAATTCTGCCTGAAATAGTAATTTGCCTTTTCAATAGCAACTTTTTCTTCATCGGTGAGAGGTTTTGCTTCGTTGAAAGTTTTTAAGTTATCCTCGACCTGTTCGTATGTGGACATACCGCTTAATATTACCATTACCTGAGGTAATTCGTTAACGTATCTTAATGCGTATGAAGCGTAGCTTGCATCACCTAATTCGTCGAAAACAGCTCTTGCTTCAGGATTTAATTTGTGAAGTGAGCCACCGCGTACAGGCTCCATAACGATACAAGGAATGTTTCTTTCTTCAAGTGCTTTGTAATATGCTTTTGCGTTGTCTGCTTCCCAATCGTAGTAGTTTATTTGCAACTGAACAAAATCCCATTTGTATTTATCAATAAGTTCAAGGAAAAACTCTAAATCACCATGGTATGAAAAGCCTAAATGCTTAATTCTGCCAAGTTTTTTCTGCTCGGTAAGATACTCGTATGACCTATACTCTTCAAAGGTTTTCATAATATCTCTGTTTACTGCGTGAAGAAGGTAGAAATCAAAGTAATCAACACCGCACTTTTTAAGCTGACCTTCAAAAAGCTCCTCTGGAGAGATTTTGTTGTCTCTCATATATGAGCCGGGGAGTTTTGTGGCAAGGTAAAAGCTCTCGCGTGGGTATCTGCTGAGTGCTTCTTTTGCGAAGCTTTCTGAATCACCGCCGTGGTAAAAATATGCGGTGTCAAAATAATTAACCCCGTTTTTAAAAGCAAGGTCTATAAGACGAAAAGCTTCCTCTCTATCGATAACATCATCGTCTTCTTTAATTTTTGGTAATCTCATAAGTCCAAAGCCAAGCTTAGAAATAGATTTACCTATAGAATCAAAATTACTGTATTGCATAATATAACCTCCGTTAAAGGATAGTTCAATTATACAATACAGTATATATTTTTACAAGAATTTATTAGAATACAGTTTCAATTATTTTCTGTGCACCTTCCGGAGAATATCTGAAGTAATCAATATGGTTGTCTTTTATAAAATATTTTGGTTTTTCTTTCTTGTATTTTGCCTGGAAAGAGTCAACAATTATTAACTTAAATTTCATTTTATCGGGAATAATGCTTTTTATGTAAATGCCTGCATAATCGCCTTCTTTTACTGCGTCAGTGTATTCTGCGAGACCTGAAAGATTTGGCGCTAACTCAACAAAAATCCCATAACTTTCTATACTTCTGATAATTCCACTTACTGTTTCCCCAACCTTAAAATTAGCGGCATTTTCTTCCCATGTACCTAAAAGCTCTTTGTGAGAAAGGTTGACTCTTCCGAATTCATCGAAACTTTTAATTACCACCTTGATTACATCACCTACGTCAAATCGTACATTCGGGTGAGGTATACGTGAAACAGAAATATTATCAATGGGCAAAAGACCATTTATGCCACAACCAATATCACAGAAAGCGCCAAATGCTTCTAGGTGTGATATTTTTACATCTAAAATATCACCGGGAATTAAAGTGCTTTGATATTCATCTATAAACGTTTCTTGCATTCTTTTTCTGCTTAGTATGGCTTTTGGTACGCCGTTTATATTCTCAAATCTTTCAATGTAAAACCTGACAGGTTTATTAACCCTTGAAATTATCGCAATATCCTTTGTTGTACCTTCCTTTATACCTGTTGCGCACTCTTCTCGTGGGATTATCCCCTCAATAAAGCCAAAATCTATATGTAAGTTATGATTGCTGTCGCAATATGAAACTCGTTCTTCAATAGGGATATTATTTATGTAAGCTTTTCTGAGGTTATCAATGTTTTCTGTAAAATACTTATTATCTTTATCCTCAATTAAAAAACCTTCGGGTAAATAAGATATCATTTTGTTATCACCTTTTTCATTTATTTTAATCTTTCTCTTTAATTTTATGTATTAGTGTGGTATAATATCTCTAAATATTGCGAATTGAGGAGGGGTTTTTATGGATGTTCGTGTTGGTGATGTTTTAGAGATGAAAAAACAACATCCTTGCGGTGAAAAACAGTTCTATGTTTTACGTTCAGGTATGGATTTCCGTCTTCGTTGTCAGGGTTGTGGCAGAGAGTTTCTTATCCCTCGTTCAAAGGCCGAAAAAAACATTAAAAAGATAATCAGGGAGAATTCTGATGATTAATAAATTAACCCATGTTGAAGAAAGGTTTGAAAAGGTAAACGAACTTTTATGTTTACCTGAAACAGTTTCTGACCAGAAACTGTATGCAGACCTTATGAAAGAACTTAAAAACCTTACTCCTGTAGTTGAGGTTTTCAGAGCATATAAAAAAGCAATTGATGATGGTGAAGCAGCAAAGCTGATGCTTTCTGAACATCCTGAAAAAGAGCTTAAAGAAATGCTTGAAATTGAGGTCGAAGAGTGCAAGGAAAAGGCTGCTATTCTTTCCGAAGAATTAAAAATTCTTCTTTTACCCAAAGACCCTAACGACGACAGAAACGTTATTATAGAAATTCGCGCGGGTGCAGGCGGTGAAGAGGCTGCTTTGTTTGCGCATTCTCTCTTCAGAATGTACTCGATGTACTCTGAGGGCAGAGGTTGGAAACCCGAGGTGCTTTCTATTAATGAAACGGGCCTTGGTGGCGTTAAGGAAATTAGTTTTATGATAACCGGTGAAGGTGCATACTCCCGCTTTAAGTTTGAGAGCGGTGTACACCGCGTTCAGCGAGTACCCGAAACAGAATCGGGTGGAAGAATTCATACGTCAACAGTTACCGTTGCAGTGCTTCCTGAGGCTGAAGAGGTTGATATTGCTATCGATCCTACGGAGCTTCAGATAGATACATTCCGTTCGAGCGGTGCCGGCGGTCAGCATGTTAATAAAACAGAGTCTGCTATCAGAATTACACATTTACCAACAGGTACTGTTGTTGAGTGCCAGGATGAAAGAAGTCAGCATAAAAATCGTGAAAGAGCAATGAAAATTCTTCGCTCTCGTCTTTTAGAAGCCGAAAGAGAAAAACAGAATGCAGAGATTGCTGATGAACGTCGCTCTCAGGTGGGAACAGGCGACAGGAGCGAGAGAATAAGAACTTATAATTTCCCTCAAGGAAGAGTAAGCGATCATAGAATAGGTCTTACTTTATATAGAATTGAAGCAATTATGAACGGCGATATTGATGAGATTATAGACGCTCTCATCACTGCCGATACAGCAGAAAAATTAAAACAAAATTGAGGAATATTCGTGAAAACAAAGCTTGTTAAAATTTCAGTTAATGATTCAACTGAAAAATATAATGAAGCAGCCTGTCTTTTAAAAGACGGGCAGGTTGTTGGTATTCCTACAGAAACTGTTTACGGACTTGCAGGTAATGCTTATTCTGAAGACGCAGTGAAACGTATTTTTGAAGCAAAAGGAAGACCGCAGGATAATCCGCTTATTGTTCATATTTCAGAATTCAGCGAGCTTTATGAGCTTGTAAGCGAGGTGCCTGAAGCCGCCAAAGTTCTTGCAGATGCTTTCTGGCCGGGTCCTCTAACAATGATTTTACCTAAATCAGATAAAGTTCCTTTGTGTGTTACAGCAGGTTTAAATACTGTTGCTGTAAGATGTCCTGCTCACCCGATAGCCAATAAACTTATTAAAGTTGCAGGTATACCGCTTGCAGCACCATCCGCCAACCTTTCAGGTAAACCAAGTCCGACAAAAGCAGAGCATGTTTACAAGGATTTGAGTGGAAGAATTCCCATGGTAATTGACGGCGGCGAGTGTGAAGAGGGTGTTGAATCTACGGTTATTACGCTTGCAACGCCTGTACCAAAACTCCTTCGTCCAGGTAATATTACATTAAAACAGCTGAAATCAGTTGTTGGTGAGGTTTGCGTTGATGATGCTGTTCTTAATCCTTTAAAAGAGGGGGAGAAAGTTTCTTCTCCCGGTATGAAATATAAACACTATTCACCTGATGCAAGCGTTATTGTTGTTAAGGGAAGTTACGATAAATTCAAAGAATATGTGAATTATAATTTTTGTGATGGTACATATGCTATGGTTTTCAAGGGTGAGGGCGAAGGTATAACTGTTCCTGTACTTGAATATGGCTCTGTAGACGATTATCGTCAGCTTTCCCACGCCTTGTTCGATTCACTCAGATATCTTGATGAAATAGGGGCAAAAAGATGCTTTGTAAGATGTCCTGATGAAGAAAATGACGATAACCTTGCTGTTCTTAACAGGTTGCTTCGTGCAGCATCTTTTGATGTTGTAAACCTTGATAAAAAAACACTTATTGGTTTAACAGGTAAAACAGGTTCAGGTAAATCAACCATAAGCGAGTTGTTCAAAGAGAATGGCGCCTATGTAATAGATGGCGACATTGTTGCCCGTAGGGTTTTAGTTGAAGATAAAACTCTTTTAAGTAAGCTTGAAAATGCATTTTCGGGCATACTTAATAGTGATGGTTCATTGAATCGTAAGGCTCTTGCTGCCAAAGCCTTTTCTTCACCTGAAAATACAGATAAACTCAATTCAATAATTCATCCTGCAATAAACGATTATATTCATAATGAAGTTAAGCAAGCTTTTGAAAATTATGATGTTGTTGTAGTTGATGCTGCAGCAATAATCGAATCAGGCTTTGCGGATGAATGTGATTTTCTTCTTGTCGCTTATGCTCCTTTTGCCATTCGTAAGGAACGTATTTTGAAAAGAGATAGTTTATCAGAAGAAGATGCACTTATAAGAATGAATGGCCAGAAAGATGATGATTTTTATCTTTCAAAGGCAGATTTCATAATAAATAATTTCCCGCCTTATGACTTGAATGAGGAATTCAAAAAGGCAGAAAAATTCATATATGGAGGACACTAAAATGAATATTGATGCACTTAAAAATGAACTTTGCTATAAACCAAAGCATGCTTCTGCAGTTGTTGATGAAAGCGTTATTGTTGAAGCTGATGCTTTTGCAGAGGGTTATAAAAGCTTTCTTAATAATGCAAAAACAGAAAGAGAAGCAACAGAGGCTGTTTTAGAAGAAGCAAAAAAGAACGGCTTTGTTGAATTTGATTGCCACAGGAAATATAACGCAGGCGATAAGGTTTATTATGTAAATCGCGGTAAAGCAATTATTCTCGCTGTTATCGGTAAAAAGCCTCTTGCAGAGGGTGTTAAAATAGCTGCTGCGCATATAGACTCTCCACGCCTTGACTTAAAACCGAACCCACTTTACGAAAGTGATGAGCTTGCACTTTTCAAAACACATTATTATGGTGGTATCAAGAAATATCAGTGGGTTGCGATTCCTTTAGCTCTTCATGGTGTAATTATCAAAGCTGATGGAACTAAAGTTGATGTTAAAATCGGTGAAGAAGAGGGAGAGCCTAAGTTCGTTATTTCTGATATTCTTCCTCATCTTGGTGCTGAACAGGGCAAACGTACTCTTTCTGAAGGCATAGCAGGTGAAGAGCTTAATGTTATTGTTGGCTCTCGTCCGTTTAAAAACGATGAAGGCAGTGAGCTCGTAAAGCTTAATGTATTAAAGCTTCTTAACGAAAAATATGGTATTAAGGAAGCAGATTTCCTCAGCGCTGAGCTTGAGGTTGTGCCTGCGTTCAAGGCAGATGATATTGGCTTTGACAGAGGTCTTATTGGTTCTTATGGCCATGATGACCGCGTTTGCGCTTATCCTGCAGCTATGGCAGCATTTGCTGTTAAAAATCCTGAATACACAGCAATCAGTGTCCTTACAGATAAAGAGGAAACAGGTTCTGAAGGCAATACAGGTCTTCAGTCAAGATATATGGAAAACTTCATAGCATACCTTGCAAAAGCGAATGGACTTGAAGTTTATGAGGTGCTTTCAAAGAGCGAGTGCCTTTCTGCAGACGTTAATTCTGCTTACGACCCAACATTTAATTCTGTTTTTGAAAAGAATAATACTTCTTTCCTTAATAAAGGCGTAGTTATTACTAAATACACAGGCGCAAGAGGTAAGAGCAGTACAAGTGATGCAAGTGCCGAATATATGGGCAAAATTCGCAGAATGCTCGACGAAGACAATATTGTCTGGCAGATAGGCGAACTTGGTAAAGTAGATGCAGGTGGCGGCGGTACAGTTGCTAAATATATCGCAAATCTTGATGTTGATGTCGTTGATTTAGGTGTGCCCGTCCTTTCAATGCACGCTCCATACGAAGTTATTTCAAAGCTTGATTTATATATGGCATTTAAGGCTTTCTCAAAATTCTTTAATCAATAAGGAGATAAATAATGAGTGAAAATAAGAAAGTAGATAAGAGATATATTTCACCTTTAATATATACAATTTGCAGACCACTTTTAAAATTCGTGTTTTATGTAGTTTTCTGGCCGAAGGTTAAAGGTAAAGAAAATATTCCTAAAAAAGGCGGTGCTGTACTTGCAGGCAACCATGTTTTTGTTCTCGACCCGTTTTGTGTTGGCTCAGGTACAAGAAGATGTGTACATTTTTTAGGTAAATACGAAATCTTTAAATATAGATGGTCCAATTGGCTTTTTAAACAAGCCGGTGTAATTCCTGTCCATCGTCAGAGAAAAGACCATGCTGCTCTTGAAGCAGCCGAAGATTATCTTAAGGCAGGAGCACTTATTGCTCTTTTCCCTGAAAGTACTATTATCAAGCCTGAGGGTATAAGAATTTTGCCATTTAAAATGGGCGCCATTAAAATGGCTTATGACACAGGCTGTCCTATAGTTCCTTTTACTGTTAATGGTAAATACATACCTATTGTTGGTAAAATTTCAATTACTTTCCATGAACCTTATTATGTTGAGTCTGATGACCTTGAAGCAGAACGCGAAAAGCTTGTTCAGAAGGTTTGTGCAGGTCTTAATCCACCATTAAAACCTGAGGAAAGACAATTCCCTAAATAATTATTTCACAAAAAAACTCTGCCCTATATAAAGTCAGAGTTTTTTACTTTAATAACCAATATATTAACCCATATAAACTTGCACTTGTGCAGCCGTAAACAATAACAGGTCCGGCAAGATTGAATATTTTTGCACCAACGCCAAGAATAAACCCTTCAACCTTGAATTCAATTGCAGGGGAAACCATTGAATTTGCAAATCCGCTTATTGGTACCGCCGTACCTGCGCCTGCGTGTTTTGCAATATTATCAAATACACCAGCACCCGTTAGTATTGCGGTTATTACTATAAGCGTACCTGATACTGCAAGTTTAGTTTCGTCTTCATTAAGTGTTGTAAAACCATAAAGTAGTTTTAAAACTTCTCCAAAGCAGCAAATGCTACCACCAAAAATAAAAGCTTTAATGCAGTTTCTCAAAACAGGTGATTTTGGTGTTGTCTGGTGAACTAATTCCTTATATTGATTTTTGTCCAAATTTATCCCTCTTAAAGTTTATTGTATAAATATTTTTTCACCTGATTTTAAAATATGCATTGATTATTTATATAAAATATTGTAAAATAATTATAGTTCCTGACACAAAGGTTTTTCCTGACTGAAAGGTACGGCTATAATGATATAAACCAATGTTTAATTTTGCCGCACCTTGTCGTAGTGTGGCATTTTTTATTTGGAGGTTTTTATGAGTTCAAGAGTAGGCGTTTTAAGTATAATCGTTGAAGATGGTAATTCCGTAGAAAGTTTGAATTCAATTCTTCATACATATGGCGAGTATATAATAGGCAGGATGGGGATTCCCTATCGCGAAAAGGGTATTAGTATCATTAGTGTTGCTATTGATGCACCTCAGGATATCATATCATCTTTAAGCGGTAAAATCGGTAATCTTAAAGGTGTCAGTGCAAAAACAGTACTTTCGAATGTGGTGAGTAATGAATAAATTAATTGAATTAATAGATAAGCTTTCTGTTTCTCATTCACTTAGTGTAGAGGAATATGCTTATCTTATAGAAAACAGAACAGAAGAAGCTACGCTTTATCTGAAAAAGAAGGCAGTTGAAGCTCGTAAATCAATTTATGGTAATTCTGTTTATGTAAGAGGTCTTGTTGAAATAAGCAATATCTGTAAAAATAATTGTTTTTATTGTGGTATACGCGCAGGAAATTCTAATTGTCAACGATACAGACTTTCACCGGAAGATATTTTTTCTTGTTGTGAAGCCGGGTATGAAATAGGCTTTCGTACCTTTGTTTTACAAGGTGGCGAAGATGGTTTTTATACTGATGATGTTCTTGTTTCGTTGATAAGAAAAATCAAAACCTCATATCCTGACTGTGCTGTAACGCTCTCTTTAGGGGAAAGAACGAAAGAAAGCTATCAAGCTTTATATAATGCAGGTGCTGATAGGTATCTTCTACGCCACGAGGCTGTAAACAGTGAATTGTATGGTAAGCTTCATCCTGATAACATGAGTTTGAAAAATAGGTTACAATGCCTTGAAGATTTAAAAGCAATCGGCTATCAGGTTGGTTGTGGCTTTATGGTCGGTGCACCATACCAGACCATCAACCACATAGCAGAAGATTTAAAATTTATTGAGGAGTTTAAGCCTCATATGTGTGGAATTGGTCCGTTTATCCCTCATAAAGATACAATTTTTAATAAAGAAAACCATGGAAGTGCAGAGCTTACTTGTTATCTTCTTTCAATAATAAGAATTATGCATCCTCATATTCTTTTACCTGCTACTACCGCTTTAGGTACAGTAGATGCAGCTGGAAGAGAGCAGGGTGTATTGTCAGGTGCAAATGTAATAATGCCTAATCTGTCGCCTGAGAGTGTCAGAAAGAAATATGATATTTATGATAATAAATTATCTTCGGGCGCTGAAAGCGCAGAAAGATTAAATGAACTAAAAATCCGAATGAATAAAATCGGTTATGTAATAGAAACAACACGCGGAGACGCAAAAGGAGAGTTTTAAAATGGCTGTTTATAATCCAAAATCATTAAAGGCAGAGGAATTTATCAATGATGGTGAAATTCTCGACACAATAAAATACGCTGAGGAGAATAAAGATAATATTGAACTTATTGAGTTTATTCTCGAAAAAGCACAACCGAAAAAAGTTGGTAACGGCTATCAGTGCACAGGTCTTACTCACAGAGATGCTGCTGTGCTTCTTGCTTGTGAAAGACCTGAAATAATTGAAAAATTATATGCTCTTGCAAACGATATTAAGCAAAAATTCTATGGTAACAGAATAGTTATGTTTGCACCTTTATATCTTTCAAACTATTGTGTTAATGGCTGTGTTTATTGCCCATATCATATGAAAAATAAGCATATCGCCCGTAAAAAACTTACTCAGGAAGAGGTAAAAGCAGAGGTTATTGCTCTTCAAGATATGGGTCATAAACGTCTTGCAATTGAAGCAGGCGAAGACCCTAAAAATAACCCGATTGAGTATATTCTTGAGTGTATCAAAACAATTTACAGCGTAAATCACAAAAACGGAGCAATACGCAGAGTTAATGTTAATATTGCCGCTACCACAGTTGAAAACTACCGCAAGCTTAAGGAAGCAGGCATCGGTACATATATTCTTTTTCAGGAAACATACCACAAGGAAAGCTACCTTGAGCTCCATCCCACAGGACCAAAACACGATTATGACTATCATACCGAAGCTATGGACAGAGCTATGGAAGGCGGTATTGATGACGTAGGCCTTGGCGTTCTTTTTGGTCTTGAAAAGTATATGTATGAGTTTGTTGGTCTACTTATGCACGCAGAGCACCTTGAGGCAGTTCACGGCGTTGGTCCTCACACAATAAGTGTTCCGCGCATCAAGAGAGCAGATGATATTGATCCATCTGTATTCGATAATGGTCTTAGTGACGATATGTTCAAGAAAATCATTGCATGTATCCGTATTGCTGTCCCGTATACCGGTATGATTATCTCAACTCGTGAAAGCGAAAAAGTTCGTGGTGAGGTTCTTCATATGGGTATTTCTCAGATTAGTGGCGCATCTCGTACATCTGTCGGTGGCTATACTGAAGAAGAAAGACCACACGATTCAGAGCAGTTTGATGTTTCTGACCAGCGTACACTTGATGAGGTTGTTCGTTGGCTTATGGAGAATGGTCATATTCCATCGTTCTGTACTGCATGCTACCGTGAAGGCAGAACGGGCGATCGCTTTATGAGTCTTTGCAAAAACGGTCAGATTCTTAACTGTTGCCATCCTAATGCGCTTATGACTCTCACAGAATTTTTAGTTGACTATGCTTCAGACGCAACAAAGAAAGTTGGTTATAAGCTTATTGAAGATGAATTAAAAAAGATTCTCAGCGATAAGGTGAGAGATATTGCAAAACAAAATATAGAGGATATTAAAAATTCAAATCGTCGCGATTTCAGGTTTTAAGGTGTGATTTTATGAGTTTGAATTTAACAGCATCTGCAGAAAGAGTACATATCGGCTTTTTTGGATTACGTAATGCAGGTAAATCAAGCGTTGTAAACGCTATTACAGGGCAAACCCTTGCAGTTGTTTCAGATGTTAAAGGTACAACCACAGATCCTGTAAAAAAGGCTATGGAGCTTTTGCCTATCGGTTCCGTTGTTATAATTGATACTCCCGGTATAGACGATGAAGGCGAGTTAGGAGAAAAAAGAATTGAAAAAACCCTTGAAATTCTCCGAAAAACAGATATTGCCGTGCTTGTTATTGATTCGAGTAAAGGAAAGCAAGCAGAAGATGAGAAGTTTATTTCTGTATTTAAAGAAAAAAAGATTCCTTATATAATTGCATTGAATAAAAGCGATTTGCAGAGTATATCGTACGAACTAAAAGAAAATGAAATTCTTGTCAGTGCAATAACAGGTAATGGTATAAATGAGCTTAAGGAAAAAATAGGTATGCTCGCTAAATCAAAATTCGAGCAAAAGTTTATTGTTGCAGATTTAATTGAGGAAGGGGATATTGTTGTTCTTTGTATTCCTATTGATGAATCTGCGCCAAAGGGTAGAATAATTCTTCCTCAACAGCTTACTCTCCGCGAAATACTTGATTGCAATGCTACTGCAGTATGCTGTCAGCCATCAGAGTTAGCGGATACTCTTTCTTCATTAAAAAAGAAGCCACGTCTTGTAATAACGGATTCACAGGTTTTTGGTATTGTTTCAAAAATTGTGTCTGAGGATATTATTCTCACATCATTTTCTATTCTTATGGCGCGATATAAAGGTGAGCTTTCAACCTTGGTGGATGGTGCGGAAGCCTTAGGAAAAATCAAAACAGGAGATAAAATTCTCATAAGCGAAGGCTGTACACATCACCGTCAGTGTAATGACATCGGAACAGTTAAGCTGCCTGATTGGATAAGGAAATACACGGGCGCAGAACCTGATTTTTCATTTACTTCAGGTGGTGAGTTTCCAAGTGATTTAAAGGACTTTTCTCTTGTTGTTCATTGTGGCGGTTGTATGCTTAATGAACGAGAAATGAAAAGCAGATTAGAAATTGCAATATCACAAGGTGTTCCTGTTGTTAACTACGGTGTTGCAATAGCTAAGATGAATGGTATATTAGCGAGAAGCCTTCAGGTTTTTGGCTCTAATTAATTTGTCTTGCTATTTATTTTTCCGTATGCTAAAATTTAAATAACATATTTTTCTGAGGAGATTTTCTATGAAAAAATTATATTTTATAACAGGTAGTCAGGATTTATATGGCGAAGAAACCTTAAAACAGGTTGCTGTTGACAGTAAGGAAATGGTTTCTTATCTCGACGAAAAAATAAATAAGGTTGAAATTGTTTGGAAGCCTACAGTTCGTAGCAGCGAAGAAGCAGAAGATGTTCTTATTGAGGCTTCCGCTGATAAAGAGTGCGTTGGTGTTATTACATGGATGCATACATTTTCTCCTGCTAAAATGTGGATAAAGGGCTTGCAGGCACTTACAAAGCCGCTTCTTCATCTTCATACACAGTACAATAGAGCTCTTCCTTATAAGAGTATTGATATGGATTTTATGAACCTTAATCAGTCTGCTCACGGAGACCGTGAATTTGGTTTCATTTGTACTCGTTTAGGTATCAAGCGTGAGGTTGTGGCAGGCTACTATAAAAACGAAAGCGTTATTAAAAGAATCCAGCGCTTTGTTGACGTTGCTTGTGCAATGAATTGCTCTCATAACCTTAAGGTTGCAATGTTTGGTAACAATATGCGTGATGTTGCAGTTACCGATGGCGACAGAGTAGAAAGTGAAATTCGTTTTGGTTGGAATGTTAACTACTACGGAATCGGTGATTTAGTAGAGTATATTGATGCTGTAACTGATGGTGAAATTTCCGATAAGCTTTCTGAACTTCAGGAAAAATATACAATGGCTACAGAAAATATTGACGCTGTTAAAGAACAGGTTAAATATATAGTAGCATTTGAGAAATTCTTTGCCGACAAGAAAATTGGTGCATTTACAGATACTTTTGAAGACCTTCACGGTCTCAAACAGCTTCCCGGTCTCGCTTCTCAGGAAATGATGTCAAAGGGTATCGGCTTTGGTCCTGAGGGTGATTATAAAACAAGTGCTTTGATGGCTGTGCTCTGCAACATGGCTGAGGGCAGAGATGGCGCAACAGCATTCCTTGAAGACTATACATATGACCTTACTGAAGGCGACGAGCTTGAGCTTGCTTCTCATATGCTTGAGGTTAGCCCTGTGTTTGCTGCTTCAAAGCCTGAAATTCAGGTTCATCCACTTGGTATTGGTGGCAAGGCAGATCCTGCAAGGCTTGTTTTTGACGGTATTCAGGGTAAAGGTATTGCAGTATCTATGGTTGATATGGGTACTCATTTCCGACTTATATGTGCTGATATTGAGCTTACCAAACAGCCTGAGGAAATGCCAAAGCTTCCTGTTGCAAGAGTTATGTGGAAGATTCTTCCCGATTTTGCAAATGGAGCTGAAAGGTGGATTTACGCAGGCGGTGCACACCACGCTGTTGTTTCAACCGCACTTACTAAAGAGGATATATCACTTTTTGCAAAGCTTACAGATACAGAAGTTATATTTATAGGTTAAAAGTTATTTGAAAAACTCACAAGAATTCGTTGCACTTGTGAGTTTTTCTTGTTTTAAATGATATTTTTTATTATTTATTGTGTCGTTTGTCAAAGGTTTCGATATAATTCGACAAATATACTACAAAAAGGCAATTCTTCAATGGTGTAATTTGTTTTTGTTTTGTTAAATATAACGATATTTGTCTTGCTATATTGAATAATTTTGCTGTTAGTGGTACAATTTAGTCACTTTGTAGGAGGTGTTCCAGATGGTAAATAATCTGTCTGTTTTATTAACAGACGAAAAAGATGAAGCAACACAAAAACTTGCGTCCGCATTGCGGAATAATAAAATGGACGTAAAGTTATGTTCAAAAAACGGAATTGAATTGTTGCGGATTTATGAAGAATCTTATCCGGATATTTTAATCATGGATGCATTTTTGCAGCATGTTGATGCAATGGGCGTCATTTCACGAATTAATGCTAAAGACCCTGTGAAAAGACCACTAATTGTAGTAATGTCCAGTATAGATAACCCTAATTTTCAGAGAGAAATAACAAAATGCGGCGTTGATTATTTCTTCCTTAAGCCTATTGATCCACAATTGGTTGCCGAAAGAATTTTCCAGCTTTCCAGTTGGAAGGGGGTAGGAGTTGGTGCTCGTTACGAAGAGCAGAAAGATTTGAATGTTGTTATTACAGAAATTCTTCATCAGATAGGTGTCCCTGCACATATAAAGGGGTATCAGTATGTACGTGAAGCGATTCGCCTTACGGTTGAGGACCCTGAAATGTTGAATTCGGTTACAAAGGTTTTGTATCCGACTGTTGCCAAGAATTTCAAAAGCACGTCATCTCGCGTTGAAAGAGCAATCCGTCATGGTATTGAGGTAGCGTGGGATAGAGGCGATGTAGATGTATTGAATTCGTATTTTGGTTACACAATTCAGTCTCAACGCGGTAAACCAACAAATTCAGAGTTTGTCGCAATGATTTCTGATAAAATCAGATTAAAAAGATACGTATCATAGCTTATATAAAACTGACTTAGCATTTTCGTTGAGTCAGTTCTTTTTATGTCAGTACCTGTTGTATATTATATATATAAATATAACATTAATTTTAGTTATTTATCTATTTACAAGCGTTTACATTTATTGTAAAATAATATAGATAAATTATGCCGTGAATTACGGTTGAAAGGGGAAATATTATGGAACCTGTTTATAAAAGACTTCTTCTTAAAGTTAGTGGTGAAGTTCTTGCAGGTGATGCAGGTCATGGGTTTGATTTTAATGTTATCAACGATGTTTGCCTTAACATTAAGAAGGTTACAGATAAAGGTGTTCAGGTAGGCATTGTTGTTGGCGGTGGTAATTTCTGGCGCGGACGCAGTAGCGGTGATATGGACAGAACAAGAGCAGACAGTATCGGTATGCTTGCAACTGTTATGAATTCTCTTGCTCTTCAGCAGGGTTTCCTTGATATAGGTGTTGAAGCAAGAGTTATGTCTGCTGTGCAGATTACAGGCGTTGTTGAAACATTTATGCGTGATAAAGCTGTTTCTCACCTCGAAAAAGGCAGAGTTGTTATTTTTGCAGGTGGAACAGGTAATCCGTTCTTTTCAACAGACTCCGGTGCAGCTCTCAGAGCAGCACAGATTAATGCAGATGTTTATCTTAAAGCAACTAATGTTGATGGTATTTATGATAAGGATCCGAATAAATTCAGCGATGCTGTGAAGTTTGATAAAATTACTCATAACGAGCTTCTTGAAAGACATCTTGCTGTTATGGATACTGCAGCTGCAGCTATCTGTCAGGAAAACAATATTCCGATTCTTGTTTTCAATCTTAATGATCCAGAAAACATCAACAGGGCTGTTTGCGGTGAAAATGCAGGCACTGTTGTTACAAATTCATAATTAAACTTTAAAATATATCCGGAGGTATTTTTTATGGAATCAGTATTCAGTTTAGCAAGAGAAAAAATGGAGAAAACAATTTCTTCTCTTAAGTATGAGTATAATGGCATCAGAGCAGGTCGTGCAAACGCTGCTGTTCTTGATAAAATTCAGGTTGACTACTATGGATGCCCAACACCAATTAACCAGATGGCAGCAATTTCTGTTCCTGAAGCAAGAATTCTTGCAATTCAGCCATGGGATGCTTCAACTCTTTCTCTTATAGAAAAGGCAATTCAGGCATCTGATATCGGTATCAATCCTTCAAACGATGGTAGAGTTATTCGTCTTGTTTTCCCTGCTCTTACAGAGGAACGCAGAAAACAGATTTCAAAAGAAGTTTCTCAGTTTGCTGAAGAGGCCAAGGTTGGCGTTCGTAACATCAGAAGAGATTGTATTGATAAAATCAAAGCAAAGAAAAAAAATTCTGAAATTACAGAAGACGATCAGAAATATGCTGAAGAAAAAATCCAGAAGATTACAGACGAATTTATCAAAAAAGTTGATGAAGTTGCAGATGCTAAAACAAAGGAAATAATGGAAATCTGATTATGGCAAATAATTTACCTGAGTTTGATGTTTTACCTCAGCATATTGCTTTTATTATGGACGGCAATGGCAGGTGGGCAAAGCAAAGAGGGCTTGAACGTAGTGAAGGACACAAGGCAGGTGCCAAGGTTTTTCGTCGCATAACCGAATATTGTGCGGATATCGGCATTAAGCATGTAACCTTTTATGCTTTTTCTACCGAAAATTGGAACAGACCTGAAGCTGAAGTTAAAGCTCTTATGAAGCTTTTCAAAGAGTACCTTCTCGAAGCAGATGACAGAGAGCGCGAGAACGATATCCGTCAGTCTCGTATACGCTTTATAGGAGAAAGAGAAGGCTTGCCCAAAGATTTGTTAAAGCTTATTGAAAAGGCTGAGAAAAAATCAAACAAATATAGCAAGATTACTGTTAATATCGCGCTTAATTACGGTGGTAGGGCTGAAATTACACACGCTGTAAAGGAGATTGCCCGTAAGGTTCAAAATGGTGAAATTTCTGTTGATGATATAACCGAACAAACCGTGAGTGAGAATATATATACCGCAGGTCAACCTGATCCTGATATCATTGTCAGACCAAGCGGTGAATATAGGTTATCTAACTTCCTTCAGTGGCAGTCGGCATATTCAGAATTCTGGTATTCGGATATTTTATGGCCTGATTTTACTGAAGAAGACGTTAACGATATTATCAGAGATTTTCAAAAAAGAAATCGTCGTTTCGGCGGTGTATAATTAAAATCCGAAAAATCCGTCTGCTTTCAGCATACGGATTTTAACGGCTTTTCGAGGGATAATATACATTATCATTTCAGGTGGTTTTTTATGAAACAAAGAGTTATAACAGCGCTTTTATTTGGAATAGTATTTATCGGCGGAATGCTTTTGATGAATACTTTCGTTTTCCCTGTTTTTGTTGCTCTTCTTTCGGGAATAGCAGTTTGGGAAATTGAAAAGGCAGTTGGATTGAAAAATAAACTTATAATTGCATCAAGTCTTGTTGTATCAATAGCTGTTCCTTTTATTACTCATTTTGGCATTTCTGTTTCTGTTGCTCCAATAGGTTGCCTTTATGTTGTACTAACATTTATTTTTATGTTATTAAAATTTGAAAGCACTAAATTTGAACAGGCAGTAATTGCAATTTTTGCATCCGTTTGTGTTCCGTTTTCTTTTTCTCTTATGATAATTTTCAGGGATATTGACAGGTACATAGAGGGTTTCACTAAAATAGACGGTATATTTCTTATTATCCTCTCTTTCTTTGCTGCTTGGATGACAGATATATTCGCATATTTTGTGGGAAGTAAATTTGGTAAACATAAGTTGTGCCCCAAAATCAGTCCTAAAAAATCTGTTGAGGGTGCTATAGGTGGTATTGTTGGAGCATTGCTTTTGAATTTATTACTTCTCTTTGTTTTCAAACGCTACTTTTTTGAAGGCGAGAGTATTATTTCTTATCCTGCAATAGCAATTCTCAGTGTTGTTCTTTCCGTTATCAGTATGTTTGGCGACCTTGCTGCTTCAACTATAAAACGTAATTTTGGAATCAAGGACTTTGGTAAGCTTCTTCCCGGGCATGGCGGAATAATGGATAGATTTGACAGTGCATTGTTTGTAATGCCTGTTTTGTACGCATCAATTTGCCTTGTTAATAATTTTTAAAGGTGTCTTATGAAAAGAATTAATTTATTGGGTTCAACAGGTTCAATAGGACTTCAGACTCTTGATGTTGCAAGAGAGCATGGCTATAAAATAGAAGCTCTTACCGCTTATTCAAATGTTGATATTATTGAAAATCAGATACGCGAATTCAAACCGGAGTATGCAGCTCTTGTAGACGAAAAAGCTGCCGTTGATTTGAAACAAAGAGTAAAAGATTTACCGGTTAAAGTTCTTAGCGGTATGGAAGGTGTTTCATTTTGCGCTTCAGAGGCAAGAGGTGATATAACCCTTAACTCTGTTGTTGGCATGGCGGGTCTTAAACCTACTCTTGATGCAATCAACGCCGGTAAAACAATTGCTCTTGCTAATAAAGAAACACTTGTTGCAGGTGGTAAGCTTGTTACTGACGCTGCAAAGAAAAACAATGTTGCAATTTTGCCTGTTGATAGCGAGCACTCGGCAATTTTTCAGTGTCTTTTAGGTGCTCCCAGAAACTCAGCTCTTAAGAGAATTATTCTCACTGCATCCGGCGGTCCATTCTTTGGTAAAACTAAAGATGAATTAGAGAAGGTAACTCTTGCCGACGCCTTAAAGCATCCAAGCTGGTCTATGGGGCAAAAAATTACTATAGATAGTGCAACAATGTTCAACAAAGGTCTTGAACTTATTGAAGCTGTATGGTTGTTTGATGTAGACCCTGATATGATTGATATTGTTGTTCATAGAGAGAGTATTGTTCATTCTCTTATTGAATATAGTGATAATTCTGTTATTGCTCAGCTGGGTCATCCCGATATGAGGCTTCCTATTCAGTTTGCAATAACATATCCTGACAGATTCCCATCTCCTGAAAAACAGCTGGATTTGTGGGAGGTTGGTAATCTCAGCTTCTATAAGCCTGATTACGAAACATTTCCTTGTATGGATATTTGCCGTAATGCTATTAAAAAAGGCGGTTTATATCCTGCTGCAGTGAATTGTGCAAACGAAGAAGCTAACCTTCTTTTCAGAGAAGGTAAAATATCTTTTGTAGATATACCAAGGCTTATTTCTGATGCTGCAGAATATACTGAAAATAAACCTGATTATACATTGGATGATGTATATAATACTGATTCTCTTATGAGAGAAAAAGTTCGCAAATTAGCGAATGTTTAATTATTTTATTTGGTGGTGTACCTGTATTGGATAAAATTTTAGCTCTTTGGAGTAGTTTATGGCCATATCTTCTTGCTATTTTCTTGTTTGGCTTACTTATAGCTATTCATGAATTTGGTCATTTCTCATTTGCAAAACTGTTTAAAGTTAAGGTTAACGAATTTGCTTTGGGTATGGGTCCTAAAATAATTTCAAAGAAAAAGGGCGAAACTGCATATTCCCTCAGACTCTTGCCTATAGGCGGCTTTGTTAGTATGGAGGGCGAAGACGAGGAAAGCGCAGATGAAAGAGCCTTTAATAAAAAACCGCCATATCAGCGTTTTATTATTGTTGCAGCAGGCGCAATTCTTAATTTAATATTAGGTGTTATTGTTGTTGGTATCTGCCTTTCTTGCAGCGATCTTGTTGGCACAAGAGTTGTTCACAGCTTTTTCCCTGATGCAACAAGCGAAGCCTCAGGCTTGCAGGCAGGAGATGAAATAATTGAAATAAACAATACTCCTGTTTATTCATACAAAGGTATTGCTTTCAATCTTGTTCGAGATACAGACAATAAAATAAATATGGTTGTGCGTAGAGATGGCAAGAAGATTGAATTAAAAGATGTAACCTTCCAACAATTCGAATATGAAGGCAGGCAGTATATTTCTCAGGACTTTATTCTTGTGGGTGAAGAGCCAAGTTTTTCAAATGTCTTAAAAAACGCATTTCTTGATTCTGCTTCTATCGTGCAGATGGTAAGACTCAGTGTTGTAGATATTTTTACAGGAAAATACGGAATGAAAGATGTTTCAGGTCCTGTAGGAACAATTTCTGCGATTGCTCAATCAACTGCAGAGCCGGAAGCGTTCAAGGATAAAATTTTGACAGCACTAAACTTCTTGTCAATGATTACAATAAATGTAGGTGTTTTCAACCTTCTTCCTTTACCGGCTCTTGATGGCGGAAGACTTTTCTTTATCCTTATTGAAATGATTAGAAGAAAACCTATTCCTGCTGATAAAGAGGGTAAGGTTCATACAGTTGGTCTTGTGCTCCTTCTTATTCTTATGGCGGTAATAACAGTCAGTGATATTATTAAACAGTTTTAATGGTGATTAATATGCTTAGACGTATAACAAGGCAAGTAAATGTAGGTAATGTGAAAATAGGTGGAGATGCGCCTATTGCAATTCAGTCAATGCTTAATGCTCCCGCAGAAGATTTTGAGAAAAATCTTTCTCAGCTTAAAGCATTGGAGGAGGCAGGTTGCGAAATTGTAAGAATGGCTGTACCTAATATGGATGCAGTTAAGGTTCTTGGTAAACTTAAAGAGAATTCATCAATACCTTTGGTTGCAGACATTCATTTTGATTATAAATTAGCTCTCGAAAGCCTTGCGGCAGGTGTAGATAAAATCCGTATTAACCCGGGTAATATTGGCTCACAGGATAGGGTTGCGGCGGTTGCTGATGCTTGCGCTCTTAAAAATGTTCCAATAAGAATTGGTGTTAATTCGGGCTCTGTTGAAAAAGAATTGCTTGAAAAGTTCGGTGGTGCTACACCTGAAGCTATGGTTGAAAGTGCTTTCCGCCATGTAAAAATGCTTGAAGATTGCGACTTTTATAATACAGTTATTTCAATAAAATCATCAGATGTTGAGAATATGGTTAAAGCCTATTCTCTAGTTGCCGAAAGGTGCGATTATCCCTTGCATCTTGGTGTAACCGAGGCAGGTACAGAAAGAAGCTCTCTTGTTAAATCATCAATTGGTATCGGTTCACTTCTTCTCAAAGGTATTGGTGATACAATCCGCGTTTCTATAACTGATTCTCCTGTTAAAGAGATTTATGCCGCAAGAGATATTCTTAACGCAATAAATCTCCGAGTTGAAACACCGCGAATAGTTGCTTGTCCAACTTGCGGCAGAACAAAAATTGACCTTGTTTCTTTAGCTAATCAAGTTGAAGAGGCAGTAAAAAATATAAAAAAACCTATAAAAATTGCCGTTATGGGTTGTGTCGTTAACGGTCCCGGCGAAGCTCGCGAAGCTGACATAGGCGTTGCCGGTGGAGATGGTTGCGGCGTATTGTTTAAAAAAGGTGAAATTTTAAGAAAGGTATCCGAAGAGGATATCGTCAAGGAATTACTTGATGAAATCGATAAAATATGAAATTGTATAATTTTCCGGAAATCTTTGGTGAATACATAGCTACAGAAAAATATCGTAGTATGCTCAGTAACACCTTGTTTACGGATTTACATATAAATAAGGAAGAAGGCTCCATGAGCGCTCTTTTACATGTGGATGCCTTTCAGAATATTATGTGTCTTAAAGCGGTTGCCAATGAAATCAAAACAGCTCTTAAATTAAAGAGTGTTGAATTTGAGTATGTTTTACCGCCTGATGCATTAAAAACAGAATGCTTCCCAATGCTTTTAAAGGTTGTTAAAAAGAGCATTCCTCAGACAAATGGCTTTCTTGATGAAATAGACACAGAGTTTGAAAATGATGTTTTCACAATTAACTTTTTGAAGCATGGCAGAGATATTTGTCAGAATGCAGGTGCAGATAAATTCTTGGAAGAATATGTTCTTCAGCATTTTGACAGAAATATTACAGTTAAGCTTGAAGGAGAAAACAGTAACGTTGAAGATTTTCTGAAAAAGCAAAAGGAAATTGACAGGGCAAATCAACCGGTTAAGCCACCTGAGGTTAATCCTAATTTTGATGGCGTTCCTCTTGATTTTAGTTCAGTTAAATCAATCTACGGCGTTTATAAATATGCAAAACCAAAACCGATGTGCGATGTAGCGTTTGATGATGGTGAGGTTATTGTATGGGGCGATGTTTTCAAATATGAAACACGCGACACCAAAGATGGTAAACGTCTTATTATCGACTTTAATATAACTGATAACACAGGTTCCTTTGCATGTAAATTTTTCGATGTTAAAGAGCAGCTTGAATATCTTGACCAGAAGATTAAAGATGGCGTAACGGTAATTGTTCGTGGTCCTCTTATTTATGATGATTATAAAAAAGATCATGTTATAAAGCCTGTTTCTGTTGCACTTATTGACAAGGTTGAAGAGGTTGATGAAGCTGAAGAAAAGCGTGTTGAGCTTCATCTTCATACAAATATGTCTGCAATGGATGCTATGAGTAGCGCAAAATCCATTGTTAAAAAAGCAATGAAGTGGGGACATAAAGCGATTGCAATTACTGACCATGGTTGTGTTCAGGCTTTCCCGGAGGCTTGCAATACCGCAAGAGGAACCGATTTCAAAATAATCTATGGTTGTGAATGCTATCTTGTAAATGATATCAACGATGATGGTTCAAAGAAAAGTGTTGAAGAAATTAAAGCAGATAGATATTTCCACTGTATTCTTCTTGTTAAAAACAAAGTAGGTCTTAAGAATCTTTATAAATTGGTTTCTCGTTCTAACCTTGATTATTTCCATAAAAAACCAAGAATGCCCAAGAGCCTTATCCACGAAATGCGCGAAGGTCTTATAATTGGTAGCGCTTGTTCAGAAGGTGAGCTTTATCACGCTTTCCTTACTAAGCAGAGTAACGAGAAAATCAGAGAAATTGCAAATTTCTACGATTACCTTGAAATTCAACCTGTTGGCAACAACGAGTATATGATAACAAGCCAACGTGATGGTTGCGAAAACATTGATTCCTTTGATGATATTCAGGATATCAACAGAGCAATTATCACTTTAGGCGATGAATTAGGTAAGTTGACTGTTGCAACAGGCGACGTTCATTTTCTTAATAAAAATGATGCAAAATTCAGAGCAATCCTTCAGGCGGGTCAGGGCTTCAGTGATGCTGATAGTCAGCCACCACTTTACCTTAAAACAACAAATGAGATGCTTGAAGAGTTCGCGTACTTAGGTGAAGAAACTGCCCGAGAGGTTGTTATTACTAACACTAACAAAATTGCAGACCAAATCGAATCTGGCATACTTCCAATTCCTGACGGAACATTTAACCCTATTATTCCTGGAGCGGAAGAGGATTTAACCAACTGTTGTTGGGAGAGAGCGAAGGAATGGTACGGAGACCCTGTTCCTGAGGTTGTTGCAAAACGACTTGAAAGAGAGCTTGAATCTATTATCAAAAACGGGTTTGCCGGTCTTTATATGATTGCAAGGCTCCTTGTCAAACATTCCGAAGAATGTGGCTATTATGTTGGCTCACGAGGTTCTGTTGGCTCATCCTTTGTTGCAATTATGGCGGGCATTTCAGAGGTTAACCCTCTTGAACCGCATTACCGTTGTCCTAATTGCAAATATTCGGAATTCTTTCTTCATAATGAGGTCGGTTCAGGCTTTGACCTTCCACCAAAGAATTGTCCTGAATGCGGAACACCTCTTGTGAGAGACGGTCATGAAATTCCTTTTGAAACCTTCCTCGGTTTCTTTGGCGATAAATCTCCCGATATTGACCTTAACTTTGCAGGTGAATATCAGGCACAGTCTCATAAATATACTGAAGAGCTTTTCGGTAAGGCGTATGTTTTCAAGGCAGGTACAATATCAGGTGTTGCAGATAAAACTGCATATGGCTTTGTTAAAAAGTATGTTGAAGAGCGAGGTCTTAACATTACAAAGGCAGAAATAGACCGTCTTACAATCGGTTGTACAGGTGTTAAGCGTACAACAGGTCAGCACCCGGGTGGTATGGTTGTTGTTCCTAATACATACGAGGTTGAGGATTTTACACCTGTTCAGCGTCCTGCAGATGATGTTACAAAGGATATTATTACAACTCACTTTGACTTTAACTCAATGCATGACACTCTTCTTAAGCTTGATGAGCTGGGCCATGATGTTCCTACAATTTACAAGCATCTTACAGACCTTACGGGTATTGATGTTCTGGATATTGATATCAGCGACAGAAAGCTTTATGAATTGTGTACATCACCTGAGCCTCTCGGTGTTACAGCTGAGGAATTAGGCTGGCCTACAGGTACACTTTCAATCCCTGAAATGGGTACTGATTTTACAAAAGGCATGCTTCTTGAAGCAAGACCACAGACTTTTGCTGACCTTATTCAGATTGCCGGTCTTTCTCATGGTACAGCCGTTTGGCTCGGTAACGCTCAGGACCTTATTAAAGACGGTACATGTACAATTTCAGAGGTTATCGGTACTCGTGATAGTATCATGGTTTACTTAATGCACTGCGGACTTGAGCCTAAACAGGCGTTTGATATAATGGAAACAGTTCGTAAGAAAAATAAGTACTTAACACCTGAAATGATTGAGATTATGAAATCTCATAACGTTCCTGCATGGTATATTGAGTCTTGCGATAAAATTCAGTACATGTTTCCGAAAGCCCATGCTGCGGCATATATTATTGCATCTCTCAGACTTGCCTGGTTCAAAATATACCATCCCCTTGAATACTACTGTGCATACCTTACAGTACGTGGTGATGATGTTGACGCTGAGGCAATGTCTAAGGGTAAAGCCGCAGTAAAAACCCTTTTGCAGATGATACGAAATAAAGGTAAAGAAGCGTCTTCTGCAGAAAAGTCCAAAGAAACAATTATGATGATTGTTTACGAGGCAATGGTACGCGGAATAGAATTCTTACCAATCGATATTTATAAATCAACCGCAAGCTCATATGAGCCTGAAGACGGCAAAATCAGAATGCCTTTTGCTGCTCTTGCAGGAGTTGGAGAAGCGGCTGCGGAACAGCTTGCACATGCTCGTGATGATGGCGGAGCAGAATTCTCTTCAATTGAAGATTTCAGTATCCGTGCAGGTGCCGGTAAGTCAACAGTAGATTTACTTAAATCTTGTGGTGCTTTTGGTGACCTTCCTGATAGCGATCAGATGTCATTGTTCTAATAATCAGAAAAGGATGAATTGTTATGAATAAAAAAATTAAGTGCGCCTTGAAGGGCGTAGGAGCCCTTGCAGCAGCAGGTGTTGGTGTGAGCATGGTTCGTGCCGCAACAACCTATAAAGCAAAGCCTGTTAGCTCAGGTGAGGTTTTTGAAAAAGAAAATGTAGATGTTGAAAGATTTATTAACCATCTTTCAAAAGCTATTCAGATTCCGACAATCGCAAACAGAGATGAAAGTCTTGTTGATTGGTCAGTATTTGACGAGTTCCACGCTTTTCTTAAAGAAAGCTATCCTTTGATGCATGAGAAGTTAGATGTTCAGATGATTTCTACTCGTAGCCTTATGTATCATTGGAAGAGCGCTCACCCTGAAAAAGAGCCGATATGCCTTCTTGCTCATCAGGACGTTGTTCCTGTAACACCGGGTACAGAGGATGACTGGAAATATCCTGCTTTCAGCGGTACAGTTGCGGAAGGCTTTATCTGGGGCAGAGGCGCTATCGATATGAAAAACCACCTTATCGGTCTTATGGAAGCTGTTGAAACTCTTCTTGAAGAAGGTTATGTACCTGAAAGAGATATTTACGTTTGTCTTGGTCATAACGAAGAGGTTATGGCAGAGGATGAAGACTGCGGTGCAGTTTGTATGATGAAATATTTCAAGGAGAAGGGTATCAGACTTGATAGTGTTATCGATGAAGGTGGCGCTATACTTGATGTTAAGGTTGATAAGGTTATTGATGGCCATCTTGCAGGCGTTGGCATTGCAGAAAAAGGCCACGTTGACTTTGAAATCTCTGTTAACGCAAAGGGCGGACATTCATCTCAGCCACCAAAGCACAGCGCTTTAGGTAAGCTTTCTAAGATTCTTTGCGACCTTGAAAAGAATCAGTTTAAGGCAGAGCTTACACCTCAGCTTAACTCTTTATTTAATGAAATCGGTAAAAATACAACTTATCCTATAAGATGCATTGCAAGTAATCTTCCTGTTCTTAAACCGCTTATTACAAAGGTTTGCGAGAATATTCCACCGGTTGCTTCTATGATGCGTACTACAACTGCTGTAACAATGGCTCAGGGTAGCCCTGCACCAAACGTTCTTCCTCAGAAGGCAAGCGCAGTTGTAAACTTCCGTATTATGCCGGGCCAGACAATTGACGATGTTGAAAAACATATCAAAAAAATCGCAGGTAAAGATGCAGAGGTTAAAATGCTTGCAGGTAAAAATCCGTCAAAGATTTCTCCAACTGATTCAAGAGCCTTTAAGGTTATTGAAAAAACATGCAAGAGTATGGACTCCAAAGCAATTGTTGCTCCTTATCTTGTTATGGGTGGTACAGACTCACGTCAATATGAGGATGTTTGCGATAATATATATCGTTATTCACCATTCCTTATGGATGTTGGACTTCTTCTTACAACTCATGGTACAAATGAGCGTATACCTGTTTCATCACTTGAAGATGGTGTTGTTTTCTTTAAGAGATATATCCGTTTACTTACAAATGATTAAAAAAATAGCCTATACCGAAACAAATCGGTATGGGCTGTTTTTATATGTTATCTATTGTGTTTTTGAATTCTGTAAAGAAACGTTCAAGTATTTCTTTATCCTTTTCCGTTCCTCTCAAGCATATAGACGCTTTAAAAGCACCATTAATGCTCAGGCATGTCATAACGGCACAGGGCTTGTTTTTAGCAGCTCCTGCCACAAATGCAGAGAAGGGCTTGTTGTGCGCAAGAGAAAAGGCCTCGGTGTCAATTGCTCCTACGTTACTTACAGATAAAACAGGGTTATTATAAAACAACTTAACAGCAGTTTCTGCCTGTAAATAGCTCATAGATTTGTATGCAAAATTCAGTAGAGGTAAGCCGTGTAAACCCATAAATTCATCAGCCTTAAGCTCTTTTGTTTTTTCAGAAACACAAGCGAGGGTTTCTTTAAAATCCTTACCTTTGTGTTTAAGGTGGCAATGTGCAAAGGAAACGTGATTCGTATAACCGATATTTGATAAATCCTTAATATGACGCCTTAAATCTGTAGCACAGGCAACGCTGATTTCATCATCTGCATCAAGCCCTGATACCTTTCCTAAAGCGGTAATATATGCGGCAAGCACAACATCTGTTGCAGTAGCACCAACTCTTTTTGCATATTGCAAAGCTTTGGCGAAATTTTCAGAGCTTATTTCTCTTGATGAAATAATAACGTTTTCTGTTTTTTCGTCAGTAAAGGGGAGAGTGCGTTTTATTTTAGGTGAAATGTTAGCAAGCTGTTTCTTGGCTTTTTTTCTTTTCTCAGGGCTCATGTCCTTATAAACTTCGCTATATTTTCGTGAGCCACTTGAAAAGTTAATTGGGGGGATATTTTTTTCAACATAATCGGTATAGTTTTTACAGATATCAGCCCAAAAAGCCTTGTATCCGCCACCGTCAAAGCACATATGATTCCAATAAAAGCAGATGTAGGTTTTATTGCTGTGAATAAAAACACCCATATGCATCTGCACATTGCTTTTAAGAGGAATTGAATTCTTAAAAAATTCCTCTCTCGCTTTATCAATATCATCAGGATAGCTGACCTTTACCATATCATCAATGTGGTAATCAGAAACCTTCCAATATGGCGCAATAGGTGAGTTTATAACCTGAGAATGCATAAACGGTGCACATTCAAGGCAACAGATAACCGTGTTTTTGAATTTTTCAATATCAATTACAAAGTCATAGTCAACCTCAAAACGCGCCATTCTGTCCATATAATTACGGCACATAAGGTTAACCTTATCATACATTTCTGTCGGTAACCTTTTTTTCTGCATATATGGAGTTTTTTCTTTTTTCTCAATAAGTGCTTTTATAACATTATTGTCGGTTAAACCCTTGCTATTTAAAGCAAGGGCTTCTTTTTTTGAATCAATCATGATTAATCCTCAATGTGGTTAAAGAAAAAATCTCTCTTCTCATCAGTATCAATAACCTTTAATGGCTTAACCTGGTTAAGGTTTGCGCCGCGTTGGCGGAGCATCTCACGATAATCGTCATAAGTACCTTTTTTTAGGAATTTCACCTCAGGACGACCGAGTGCACCACTCTTAATAAGTGGCTCAACGCTGACATTACCTTTACAAAGATATTTTTCGAACTCTTCATTATATGTCGCTTTCTTTTCGATGCTTATATCTTCTGCAAGCTCAAGGAAAAGCTTGTAGTGACCCGGTGATGTGGAGCGGTCTGCATATATACTGTAGCCTATATAAAGGTCGCCTGTAGCCTCTGAAAGGTTTGCAACCATTTCATCGAAGGCGAGGGAGCTGACCTTTTCACCGCTTATGTTTGCAATCTGGTTAAGACGGTATTGGAAGGTAATCATAGGTGACTGATTGTAATAGCCTGTAACCTTAATTACATCCATTATTCTGTAGCGGTAGAAGCCACTCATATTTGTGAGAATTATTTCGTATTCCTTACCGACCTCAAGGTCTTTTATTGTAAGAAGATTGTCGTAGCCTTCCTGGTCAATTGGTCTGAACTCATAAAAACCATTCTGTGGAAGAATAACGTAATCATATGAGTTAAGTTCAATAGGCACAGCCATAAATGCCTCTGTAGCAGTATAGCCTAAGTAGTGCATTGGTAAATCCTCGCCAATGTATCTGCGAAGTTTCTTTGCGTAGAAGCTGAGTGAGCCTGTACCCATACCGTACATCCAGCCAACTCTCGGCCAGATACGCGGAACGATAGGGGACTCATCAAAGCCTTTTTTGAATTCTTCGCGTAATTCGTTAGCTCGTTTTGGATTCGGCTTGAGCTTCTTATTGAACTTTGTTCTTAATTCTTCAGGCATTTCAATGCTGTCGTTAATAATACCTTTTTCGATATCGTCGCAAAGCATTTCCCAGTTTTCTTCCATATAGAAGAACATCGATTCAAGGGTTGTAATGAATATTGTACCAAGATAGCTTATCTTTCTGTTTTCAAGAGCATAACGGAGCTTCAGATAGTTCATATTCATGTTGCTGTCAGGGTCAGGGAAAAGCACTTCTCTCGGAGATGTTGTAAAAAGCGTAATAATTGGTTTAACGTTAAGAAGGGGAATTGATGAAAGGCAACTAATAGTTCCGCCCTTAACTTTTCTGCAACCAATCTCTGCAGTTAAAAGACCGTTTTGTGGTGGCAAAGGCTTACCTTTTCTGCCAAACCACTTAACAGCGCAACCAATAGGCGCACTGAAGCTAAAGCACTGGCAAACCCACTCTGCCCAGTATGAAAGGGGAACAAGCTTTTGCTTACCTGTAGAGCCTGAGCTTTCGGTGAAACGGCGAACATACATATTTGTAATAAGACCCTTTTCACCATTAGCCATACGCCAAACATATTCATCATAGTCGGCATATTCAGAGAGTGGAACTATTCTCTGATAATCCTCTATAGAATGAACATCTTTAAAATTATGAAGCTTACCGTAAACAGTAGTTTTGTTTTTTCTCATAAGCCTCTTAACGCAGGTTGCCTGCATTTTATTAGCTCTTTTTGAGTATATAAAAAGCTTGATGTGCTCACATATACCAACAAAGGCACCCCAGCCTGAAAGAAATCTGTCTAACACTATTAACACCCCTGAAATTAATTAATCACAATTACATAAAGTATAGCATAATATCATTTGATAATCAAGGAAAAAAGAAAAGGCAAGCATTTCTGCTTGCCTTAAGTTTTATTTCATCAATCCGTTAGCTACGCACCAATCGTGGAATGATTTGATTGAGCGAAGTCTTGCACCGGAAAGGTTGTGTGAGCCTCTGGTGTACCAGTTAAAGCCTTTAACACCCTGAAGTCTTATAAGCTCCTTAGCGCTTGCGCAGAAGCCGCTGTCAATAGCATTATCAAGGAGAATAATCTCGTTGTAGCGTTGCTCTGCAAGAGCCATATCACCACTTACGAAAGCCTCGTGGAATCTCTGGAAGAAAGCACCACCGCAAGATGTAGGTGTAGCCATAACACCGCGTGCACCTGCTACGTATGAATCAAAAAGGTATGGCATATTTGCCTGAATGATTGTTGAATCATTTTTGTTATCAATCTTATCCTGAATCATATCGAGTCTGCAAGTTGTATCCTTGATACCCCAGATAAGACCGTCCTTTGTAAGCTCACCGTAAGCCTTACCGCTTATAAGGTGTGGCTGGAAGCCGGGGAATTCATACATAAATACGGGGAGTTCTGTTGAAGAAGCAAGCTCTCTGATGTAGGGGATAAGTGTTTCTTCATCTTCACCATAACCCTTTGTTGTGAGAACAATACCGTCAACACCGGTCTGCTCCATTTTCTTGATTTCTTCAAGATTTTCTTCCTTTGTTTTCTCAAGGTTTGCAGTAGCCACAACAGTTGTGTTGCCCTTGTGCTTAACTGTGAGCTTGGCAAGTTTAAGTCTCTCTTCAAGAGTGAGCTGAGTCATTTCTGAGCTTCCGCAAACTGCAAAAAGGTGAGCTACGCCCTGTGAAACCTGCCACTCGGCATATTCTTCATATGTATTGTAGTCAATGCTTCTGTCCTCAAAGAAGGGTGTGAGCATAAGTGAATAAATACCGTCTTTGTTTTCTCTTGTAAGCTTTGCCATTGATATTACTTCCTTTTGACAATAAATTTATACATAGATTTTAAGGGCTGTGCTTAAAAGCACAACCCTTTATTAATCAATTACTGAACGTTTTTCTTAAGAGTGTTGAGTTCGTCAACAAGAACCTGAGGAATTCTGTCGCCAAATTTAGCATAGAACTCTTCAATACCCTTAGCATCTTCTTGCCATAGCTCTTTTTCAACTTCGAGAATGCTTTCAAGTGATTCAAGAGAAACTTCACCCTCAAGACCTTCGATGTTAATATCTTTAGCATATGGAATGTAACCAATTTCTGTTTCCTTAGCATCAACCTTGCCTTCGCAACGGTCAATAATCCAATCAAGAACACGAAGGTTGTCACCAAAGCCGGGCCACATGAAGTTGCCTTCATCGTCCTTACGGAACCAGTTAACATTAAAGATCTTAGGAGCCTTATCAGGATCAAGAGTCTTACCGATATCGATCCAATGCTGCCAATAGTCAGCCATATTGTAGCCACAGAATGGAAGCATAGCCATTGGGTCACGGCGAACAACACCTACTGCGCCTGCAGCTGCAGCAGTTGTTTCAGAAGCCATTATTGAGCCAACGAAAACACCGTGGTTCCAGTCGCGTGACTGATATACGAGTGGAGCAAGCTTTGCACGTCTGCCACCGAATACAATAGCAGAAATCGGCACACCGTTAGGATTCTCAAATTCTGAGCTAAGGCATGGGCAATTAACAGCAGGTGCTGTGAAACGGCTGTTAGGATGAGCGCCTTTTTCTTCGCTTTCCTGGCCATTCCATGGCTTGCCGGTCCATTCAACAGCGTTTGTTGGAGGATTCTTATCGAGACCTTCCCACCAAACTGTGTTGTTGTCAAGGTTGTGAGCAACATTTGTAAAAATCGTGCCCTTCTGTGTAGAAGCAAGAGCATTTGGGTTGGATTTTACGTTTGTACCCGGTGCAACGCCAAAGAAGCCGTTTTCCGGGTTGATAGCGTAAAGTCTGCCGTCAGGACCCTTACGGATCCAAGAAATATCGTCACCTACGCACCATACTTTGTAACCCTTTTCCTGATAGAGTGCAGGTGGGATAAGCATAGCAAGGTTTGTTTTACCGCAAGCTGATGGGAAAGCAGCACAGATGTACTTAACCTCACCCTTAGGATTCTGAATACCAAGGATAAGCATATGCTCTGCCTGCCAGCCTTCGTTTTTACCCTGGTAAGATGCAATACGAAGAGCAAAGCACTTCTTACCGAGAAGAACGTTTCCTCCGTAACCTGAGTTAACAGAAATAATTGTGTTATCTTCAGGGAACTGGCAAATCCATCTCTTTTCAGCGTCGATGTCGCAACGGCAGTGGAGACCACGTACCCAGTCTTCGCTATCGCCGAGAACATCTAATACAGCTGTACCTACTCTTGTCATGATAACCATGTTGAGTACAACATAAATAGAGTCAGTAAGTTCAATACCAACTTTTGCGAATGGTGAACCTACAGGGCCCATTGAATAAGGGATAACATACATAGTTCTGCCCTTGTAGCTGTCTTTTGCAATGTCGTAAAGCATTTCATATGCTTTTTCAGGATCCATCCAATGGTTAGTTGGACCTGCATCCTCTTCCTTCTTTGAACAGATAAGAGTTCTGTCTTCAACACGAGCAACGTCGTTAACAGCTGTTCTGTGAAGATAGCAATCAGGAAGGAGCTCCTGATTAAGTTTAACGAGTTCACCTGTAGCACAAGCCTGTGCTCGTAATTCTTCAATTTGTTCTTTTGAACCGTCAATCCATACGATTTAGTCTGGCTTTACAAGCTCAACTTTTTCATCAATCCAGGAAAGTACGCTTTTGTTTGTGGTTAATGCTGACATTAGTATAACCTCCTGTAAATTTAATCCAAAATAACCTATTTTGTAATCATAGATATTTTACAATAAAAAGCGCCCAAAAGCAAGAGTATTTTACAAAATATTGTGATTTATTTAACTAAAGTTTCAAGATGTTGCACACATAAATATCGACAGTATATATAATATGAAAAATGCCCCTGAATATTCTGTTATATTCAAGGGCATTTATATTATTTTACGTATTTATCTACAAATTTGAATACTGCAGGCCAATAAATTTCAGGGTGTACAAGGTGAGCTTCAGCGTGCTCAGCATCAGGGATAGAAACCTTCTCTTTCTCGCATGCTGCTGCGTTATAGTTAAGGTCCATCATTCTGTATGGAACAAACTCGTCTTTTTCACCGTGAAGGAAGATGGTTGGTGTTTTTGATTTCGCCAATTGCTTAACGGTTGATGCTTCCTTGAAGCCGTATCCACCAAACACCTTACTTACCAAGCTTGCTGAGTGAAGGGTAGGGAATGCATGAAGATGATATGTAGCCTTGAGTTCGTTTTTGAATTCATCCCACACAGATGAGAAGCCACAGTCAGCAACACAGCACTTAACATTGAAGGGAAGGTTTTCGCCTGTTGCCATCATAACTGTTGCGGCGCCCATAGAAACACCGTGGAGCACAATTTTTATATCGCTTCCGTATATATTGATAAGGTATTGAATCCAATCAACAACATCAAGTCTGTCAAGCCAGCCCATTGAAATATGCTGATGCTCGCTCATGTCGTGTCCTCTGAGTGCAGGGAAAAGAATATTGTAACCCTTTTCATAGTAGTGAAGAGCGTAGCTACCCATTCCTTTTGGTGAGCTTGTGTAGCCGTGCACACAAACGAGCCATTTGTCTGAAGGCTCTTTCTGCTTGACAACAAGGCTATGTATTGATTTGTTTTCTCTGTTTTTTATTACGATGTGCTCGTAATCCTGAGTATCAACCCATGCATCGCCTTCTGCTCTTAAAATATTTGCAGGTAGTGTAGGGTCTGTAGGATTTTTCTTCTCCTCAATTTCTTTTTTCTTATCGGAGAAAGACTTGGAAACTCTTGTGAGCACAAAGGTGTTCATAGCAACACCAATACCGGTGAATACGCCTGCTGCGCCGAGTAATGCTTTAGCTGATTTTTTCAAAAAATCACGACCTTTCCCAAATATTGAGAATATTATACAATGTTTTCCGGTAAAAATAAATACATTTTCAAATTTTTTTGTTGTTTTATATATAATATTCTGCTATAATCAGAAAGATATTAAAATGTTCTTTTATATCCTGATTTACGGAGGGGTACATATGGCTAATGATGTTGTTTTCAAAAGCAAGGCTTTTGGTGGCTTCGATAAAAATGAGGTTTTAGATTTTGTTAATAAAATTCTCGATGAAAAAGTAGGTCTTGAAAAAAGGCTTTCTGAGAGCAATGCTAAATTCGCTCAGGTAAATGCCGAGCTTTTTGCATTGAAAAAAGCTTCTGAGGAAGCTGAAAACGAAAAGGCAGAGCTTGAGGCTGTAAAGGCTAAGTTAGCAGAATCTGAAGCCGAGCTTGAAACAAAAGATAGTGCTATATCTACTCTTGGTGCTCAGTTGACCGAAAAAGATAATGAAATCGAATCCCTTAAAAACACTTTGAGCCAAACCGCTACAAGCGATGAGGTTCAGGCAGAACTTGATTCTTTACGAGCAGAGGTTGCAAGATTAAAGGTTGAAACCGAAAAGAAAAAAGACCTTGAACGTCAGGTTGGTGCTGCAATGCTTGATGCTCGCATTCATTCCGAGGAGCTTATTGAAGAGGCTAAAGAAAAAGCTAATGCGGTAACAAAGTCAGTTTATACAGCTATCGGTGAAACCGCTCTTAAAATAGATGACCTTTCAACAGGTATAGGCGAAATTGCAAGAAGTTTTACAAAGTCAGTTGAAGAGGTTGAATTAAGAATCAAAGCTCTTACAGGTGATATGAGCAAAACTGCTCAACTTCTTATTTCAGATAGTGGTATAATTTCTGATTCCAATGAAGTCGAGCCACAGATTGAATATGATTTTGCACCAGTTGTTGATGTTGAGCCGGAATTTACCATTAATCCCGCAGATTATGGCGTAGAAAATGTTGGTAATATTGATTTTTCTAATGAGCAAATTGACGAATGAGCGAATATAAATTTAATACAGAGAATATAAATGAGTGGGTGAGTAAGCTTTCAGTAGGAGACAGAGTTCTTCTCAGTGGCATAGTTTACACAGCGCGCGACGCAGCCCACAAAAAATTAACCGAACTTATTTCTCAACAAAGTCCGTTACCTTTTGATATTGAAAACTCTGTTGTTTATTTTGCGGGGCCCACTCCTGCTAAAAAAGGTCTTAAAATAGGCAGTATTGGTCCTACAACATCATCAAGAATGGATAAGTTTTCTCCGCTTATGCTTTCATTGGGGCAAAAGGCTATGATTGGCAAAGGTGGCAGAAGCCAAGAGGTTGTTGATGCTATAAAAGCTTATGGCGCAGTTTATTTTGCTGCTATTGGCGGAGCAGGTGCTCTCTATTCAAAATGCGTTAAGGAATGTGAAATTGTTGCTTTCCCTGAATTGGGTTGCGAATCAGTAAAAAAACTTGTCGTAAAAGATTTTCCGCTTCTTGTTGCAATTGATAGTAACGGAGAATCGCTGTACAAATAAAATGAGGTGCTCTTGAAAAAGTCCTATGATTATTTCAAGACGTTGAAAGAAATGTCCGTTGCTGTAGGTTGCGCTTTTAAAAATATGGTGAGGACAAATGAATTTAATGCAGAATTAATCCGTTTTTCAGGATTAAAATGGGAATTATCAAATAATCTTTTTAATGAATTCGTTGCGCCAATTGAGCGCAACGATATTTATAACTTATCCCATTGTTTGAGTAATGAGATGTATTTTATTTCTAAACTCAATAATGTTGTTGCTTTGGTTGATATAAAAGATTTCTCGTTTATTGAATCTGTTTGTAATGCCTTTGATATGCAGAATAATGTTATAGATTATTTTTCTGATTTGAAAAATCCGACCAGAGCATTAAAGTATATAAATGAAACGAAGGCAACGCTTAACGGTGTTAATACAAGTGTTGTTTTATCGATAAAAAATTGTCTTAAATCAACTGAACAGCCGCTACTTAAATATGCGGTTATAAGTGTTTTTTTTGATATTTACAAATCAATAGATGAGACCTTTTCAGAAATACAAAGGGTTGTTATTAACAATAATTAAGGAAGTACATATGAACTTTACAGATTTACGAAGAAAATTAATTGAAAAAGAATTTTCAAGAATGAATGATATGCAGAGGCAGGCTGTTTTTCAGGCTAATGGTGCAGTTCTTATTCTTGCAGGTGCAGGCTCAGGAAAAACAACTGTGCTTGTAAACAGAATTGCTTACCTAATAAAATACGGCAACGCATATCACTCTGATTTTTCCTACAGAGTACCAACAGAAAACGATTGCGCCTTGCTCGAAAAGTACATAAACGAAGGCGGAGAAATTCCCTTTGATATCCAAGGTCTTTTAAGTGTAGATGCACCTCAGCCGTGGCAAATTCTTGCAATTACTTTCACTAATAAAGCAGCTAATGAGCTTAAAGAACGTCTTATTGCTATGCTTGGCGAAAAAGGCAATGATGTATGGGCAAGCACCTTCCACTCCTGTTGTGTGCGTATTCTTCGCCGTGATTGCGATAGAATAGGTTTTTCCAAGCATTTTACTATTTATGATACAGACGATTCAAGGCGCGTAATGAAAGAGGTTTTACGCGTTCTTGATATTGATGAAAAACGTCTTCCTGTAAAGTATGTTCTTTCACAGATAAGTAAAGCAAAGGATTCGCTTATAACTCCCGAAGAATATTGCGATGAAGCAGGCTATGATATTAACAAAAAAATGATAGGACAGGCTTTTGTAAAGTATGAAGAAATGCTGAAAAAGGCCGACGCTATGGATTTTGATGATATTATAGTCAATACAGTTAAACTCTTAAAAGAAAATCCTGATGTTCTTGAATATTATCAGCGTCGTTTCAGATATGTTATGGTTGACGAGTATCAGGATACTAACCATGCTCAATATGTTCTTACTGCTCTTCTTGCAGGCGGTTATCGTAATATATGTGTTGTTGGTGATGACGACCAGAGTATATATAAATTCCGCGGTGCTACAATTGAAAATATCTTGTCATTCGAAAATCAGTTTGAAGAAACAGCCGTTATTCGTCTTGAACAGAATTACCGCTCAACATCAGTTATTCTTGATGCCGCTAACGCTGTTATTAAAAATAATCAGGGCAGAAAAGGCAAAACCCTCTGGACTGAAAAAGACGGAGGAGAAAAAATAACATTCAGAGTTTTATCGGATGAACGCGACGAAGGTCGTTATGTTGCTGATGAAATTCTTAATGCTGTTGCAACAGGCAGAAGTCTTTCTGATTTTGCAATCCTTTACAGAACTAATGCTCAATCAAGCAGCATTGAACGTTCGCTTGTTTATAATGGTGTACCATATAAGATTTTTGGCGGTCATAAATTCTATGACCGTAAAGAAGTTAAAGATGTGCTTGCATACCTCTCTGTTATCGCGAACCCTGCCGATACAGTACGTATGAAACGTATTATCAATGAGCCTAAAAGAGGTATAGGTGAAACTACCATTAACAATGCGTCTTCTATTGCAGACGGTTTAGGCACAATTTTTTATGATGTAATTTCTCACGCAAGCGATTATCCTATGCTTTCAAGAGCAGCCGGAAAGCTCACAGAGTTTACGAATCTTTTAAATACACTCGCTGAGTCTTTAGAAGAAAAGGAAATTCAGGATTTCTTTGATGATGTTGTAACAAAAACAGGTTATATGGAGTCTTTGGACCTTGATAAAGAAACGGCAGATGAGCGTAAGCAGAACGTTATGGAGCTTCTTGCAAACCTTGTAAGATATATGGAAGAAAACGAGGGTGGTACACTTTCAGGCTTCCTTGAAGAAGTTGCTTTGATGACCGATATTGATAATTACAATGCAGATGCAGAATCAGTTGTAATGATGACTCTTCATTCAGCTAAAGGTCTTGAATTTCCCGTTGTATTTATTGTTGGTGTTGAAGAGGGGCTTTTCCCCGGGAATCAGGTTATGTATGATCCAACTGAGCTTGAAGAGGAAAGAAGACTTTGCTATGTAGGTATTACAAGAGCAAAGGAAAAGCTTTACATAACTAATGCTCGTTCAAGAATGATATATGGTAACACAAGCCTTACAAGGCCATCACGCTTTGTTTCTGAAATACCTGAAGATTTACTTGATGTTGTCCGTAACGAGCCTCAGCAGACCTTCTACGGCGGTTATTCTCAAAGTGGCGGTTATGGTCAGAGCTCATTTGGAGGTGCTCGTACTTTTGGCGGCTCTTCCGCTGGCGATTATCAAAGAAACAGACCTGCTCAGAGTAAACCTCAGACATCAGCTAATGGTTTTTCACGAGGTGGCTTCAGCGGTGGCTCTGCTTCAGCTAAAACTGAGTCTGTGAGCCTTGATTTTAAAGTAGGCGACATGGTAGAGCATAAAACATTTGGACAAGGACTTATCATAAGCGCAAAAGCCGTTGGTGGCGATATGGTGCTTGAAATTGCCTTTGATGATGTTGGTACAAAGAAGGTTATGGCCAAGGTTGCAAAATTGATAAAAATATAAAGAAAACTGCATTCGATTCAGTAATGAACCGAATGCAGTTTTTGTATTATAATTCTCTGAATGGTGAGGCAATACCCGAAAGTCTGAAATTTACAACCTCACGTGAACGGTTGAAACGGTAAATACTGAATACAAGACCAACACCAATATATAGGCAAAGTGTACTTGAACCACCTGCACTAAAGAAAGGAAGGGTGATACCGATAACAGGGAGAAGCATAAGCACCATACCAACATTTATAATAACCTGTGCAGCAATAATTGATGCCATACCGTAGCAAATCATCTGTGTAGAAAATTCTCTTGTGTTTTTACCTATTTTAATCATTTCTAAGCAGATAAGGAATAAAAGTAACAATGCAACAATGCAACCGAAAAAGCCTGTTTCTTCACCGATTGCAGTGAAAATCATATCATTTTCCTGCTCGGGGATAATACCGTTTTGTGTGTATACTCCCTTGAAAATTCCTTGTCCGAAGAATCCGCCTGAGCCTAAAGCATTAAGACCTTTGAGCTGCTGGTACGCTTCATCAATAAATTCCTCAGGTCTGAAAAGTGCAAGGAATCGAGTACGCTGATACTCACTGAAAACAAACATCCACACAAGAGGTGAGGCAGCCAGCGCAAGGATTCCTCCTGCAGCGAAAAAGCCTATGTGAAGCCCTGCAAAATAAAGCATTGCGATCGTCATAAAAACGAAAACAAGAGCAGAGCCCATATCACCGGTTAAAACAACAAGACCGATAGGGATAACAGCATGAACACCTAAAAGCAAAAGGCTTTTAAAATCATTAATTTTATCTTTTAATAATTCGAGATGCATGGAAAAGGTTATAACAAAACCAATTTTAACAAGCTCTGATGTCTGAAAATACACAGACCCGAATTTCAACCAACATTTAGAGTCAGGTCGGGCATCTGGCGCGGCACCAAAAATCAGCGTTATAATCATTAAAACAATACAAACAACACCGATTATAGGCCATAGCTTCGTTACAAATTCATAGTCGATTGCCGAAATTACTAAAGCCATAACGATACCGAGTATTGCTGCAACCATCATAACTATAGCATCACGATGAAAGGTTTGACCATCTTCAACTAACCAGCGAGTAGTACTATGTACCATAATAATTCCGTAAATTGATGCGGCAGTTATTAAAAAAAGAAGAAACTTATTAGTTTCATCTGTGAATTGTTTTATTAAAGGAAAAATTTTCCTCAAGGCAACTTGCCCCCTTGATTTTATCTTCTATAATTGGTATTATACATATAATATAAATCAATTTCAAGTATTTTGATTTTTTGAGGTGCTTATGGTAGAAGTTGTATCAAATTCACCTGCGCAGACGGAAGAATTTGCAAGAAAATTAGGTAGCGTTCTATCTGGTGGTGAAACTGTTGCATATTTTGGTGGACTCGGTATGGGTAAAACGCGTTTTACCGCAGGTCTCGCCAAAGGAATGGGTATAAATGAAGATGTTTCAAGCCCTACATTTTCTCTTGTTCACGAATATCATGGTGATAAAACACTTTACCACTTTGATATGTACAGAATAACAACCTTCGCTGACTTGTGTTCAACAGGCTTTTTCGATTACCTTGACTGGGGCGGAGTGCTTGCGGTTGAATGGAGCGAAAATATAGAGAACGCTTTACCTGAAGATAAACTTATTAAGATTGAAATTATGCGCGGTGAAACAGACGACCAGCGTATATTAAGAATGAGTGGTGATACTGTTTATGAAAATTCTTGGCGTTGAAAGCTCTGCAACTGCGGCAAGCGTTGCAGTTTATATGGATGGTAAAATAATAGCCCAGAGTTTTTCAAATACGGGGCTTACTCATAGTCAGACTCTTTTACCTATGGTTGAAGAAACGTTAAAAACCGCAAATATTTCTTTAGGTGATGTTGATTATCTTGCAGTTTCAAATGGTCCAGGTTCATTTACAGGTGTTCGTATAGGTGTTTCAGCTGTTAAGGGTATGGCTCAGCCATTAAAAATTCCATGTATTGAAATTTCTACTCTTGAAGCAATTGCTAAGCCGCTTGAAAATACAGGTTGCCTTGCGGTGTCTGTTATGGATGCTCGTTGTAATCAGGTTTATACAGCTCAGTTTGACTGCTCGGATGGCTTTAATCGTGTTACGCAAGATGAAGCAATAACCATTGATGAATTAGCTGATAAATTAAAGGTTATTAATAAACCTATTATTTTAATTGGCGACGGCACTCAGGTTGCTTTTAATAAATTGAAGGATATGTTAAGTGATATTTACACTGCATCCCCATCAATACGCTATCAAAGTGCGTCAAGCGTTTGTCTTATTGCTGCAGAGAGAATTTCAAATGGAGATAACGGAGTGAATGCTCATTCAGTTTTACCAAATTATCTCCGTCTTTCTCAGGCAGAAAGAGAATTAAAAAATAAAAATAATAATTAAGGAGTACTATTATGTTAGCATTAGCATCAGACCACGCAGGTTTCCCACTTAAAGAGGAGATTAAAGCATACCTTGACGAAAAGGGTGTTGAGTATATTGATTGTGGAGCAGAATCAACAGCATCTGTTGACTATGCTCAGTATGCACAGAAGGCTTGCCTTAAAGTAACAAGTGGCGAGGCAGATAAAGCAATCCTCTGCTGCGGTACAGGTATAGGTATTTCTATGGCAGCAAATAAGGTTAAGGGTATCAGAGCTGCATGTTGTTCAGATTATTTCAGCGCAAAGTTTACACGTCTTCATAACGATGCAAATGTACTTTGCATGGGCGCACGCGTAATTGGTGCTGGCCTCGCTTGTGAGCTTGTTGATGTTTTTGTTAATACCGAATTTGAGGGTGGCAGACATCAGCGCAGAATTGACCAGATTCACGCCATTGAAAACGGTGGAATTTTATAATGAGTAAAATCAAAAGTTTTCTGTTGAAAAAAAGAAAACTACCGCATAAATTTTTGATTTTATTTATAGTTATTTGTTTTTGTTTTTCCTGTTTTCTCGTGTACGATAATTTTTCTTTAGATGTTGAGAAAATCAAAATAGAGGATACCAAAGCAGAAAATTTGAAAGGCTTAAAAATAGCTCATGTTTCAGATTATCATAACAGAAAATCTGAAATAACTAATAAAGCTATTTTTAAAGCTCTTGATGAAGAAAACCCTGACTTGATTTTTATTACAGGGGATTTGATTGATAAAAGCAAAACGGATATTGATACATCGCTTTCCTTTGTTTCAAAACTATGTGAATATACATCTGTTTATTATGTTACAGGCAATCATGAGTGTAATGTCAGCATTGAAGATCAGAAGACTTTTGATGATATGATCAGAAGTCTTCAAAATATGGGCGTTTTTGTTCTCAGACAAAGTACAGAGAGTGTTACATTACCAAACGGCTCGAAGGTTAATGTTCATGGCATAGATGATCCATATTTCCACTGTTCATATAGTTATGAAATTGATGGTGTATCAGCTGCACTTTGCGATGGCTTTAAGATTAATAAGAATGAATATAATATTCTTCTTGCTCATCATCCTGAACAGCTTCCTGTTTATGCAGAGTATGGTTTTGATTTAGTCTTTTCAGGCCATGCTCATGGTGGTCAAGGAAGAATATTTAATCAAGGTTTAATTGCTCCTGATCAAGGATTTTTTCCTGTGTATACAGGTGGAGAATATAAAGAGGGCAATACAACGTTGATTCTTAGCAGGGGAATCGGCAATAGTGTTATTCCTGTAAGAGTTTTTAACAAACCTCATCTGATATTTGTTGAATTTTAAAAGCGTATTCACCTGAATAGGTGAATACGCTTCTTTTATCTTTTAGCATTTATACCTTTTGCACTGTATGTGGAAACATATGAACCACTGTATGCTTTAACGGTGTATGTATATGTTGTTCCTTTTTTTGCGGTTGAATCAGTAAAGTATTTGTTTGCTGTTTTACCAATATATTCCCATTTTCCGTTTCCGGTCTTCCTGTAAACGTAGTAGCCCTCGGCTCCCTGAACTGCATACCACTTGATTTTTATACCTTTTTTTGATGCATCAAAGTCATAAACACTTGGTGTCTTAAGGCGTTTGTATTTTATACCTGATGTATTGTATGCAGAATGGTAACCTTCTGAACTATATGCTTTAACTGTATAGATATATGTTTTACCTGCAGAGGCATTTGTATCAGTAAATGTTGTTGCAGTTGTTTTTCCAAGATATTTCCAATATTTACCTTCTTTTCTGTAAATGAAATATCCCTGCGCACCATTTAATTTGTTCCATTGGATTTTAATGCCTGAGTCTGTATTTAAAGGCGTTTTCAATGTAGGTGCAATAAGCCTTTTTATAGTAACTCCATCAAAATAAAATCCTGAAACTGTTTTGTTTCTGCAAGCTTTAATTCTGTATGAGTAAGTAAGTCCGTTATATACTTTTTTATCAGTATATGAGGTCGATGTTGTACGGCAATAATACTGATAGTTTCCATTTCCTACTTTTTTGTAAATGTAGTAGGCAGTGGCACCTTGTACTTTGTTCCATGAAAGTGTTATACCGTTTGCGTTGTTGGTAGGTAATTTGAATTTTGGTGCCTTAAGATATTGTATAATGCTACCATTTTTATTGAAATCCGAGTAGCCAGCCTCGTTTACTGCTCTTACAGTATAATAATACCAATATCCGTTATCAACTTCTGTATCTATAAAAACTGTTGAACTTGTAGTGCAAAGATATACCCAATTTCCGTGAGGTGTATGGCGATAAACGCGATAGGAATCCGCTCCTGTAATCTTGTTCCATATGATTTTTACGCCATCTTCTGTGTTAATGATTGTATTAATAACAGGTTTATCACACTTTAATTGCGGAATTGTCTTGGTTTGTGTAACATCACCGCATACAGTGCATTTTTTGTATGCTTCACCAGGTTCAACTGCTGATGCAATTTTTGATATAATCCAATTTCCTTCTGTGTGTCCGTAAGGTTCAATATTTGGTATTATATGCTTTATTCCGCAATCGCATGTAGTAATTGTTGAACCATATTCATCACATGTAGGTGATGTTGTTTCGGGATAATTATATGTGTGTATATGGTTAAAAAGAGAATCGCTTTCCCATAATTGTATGTAATTTATACCATTTAAGCAATCGTTTTTTATAACATCAAATATGAAATTACATTCATAAATAGGACTAATATCGTTTCCTTCAAAAATTGAATCAACAAAGGATGAATCAAATTTTCCTGTTTCTTTACTATCAACATAAACTGTAAAAGTATTAATTCCGGTTATATTATGTGAGCTCGTAATTTTATATGTGTGTGGAAGGCTTGTGTCTATGTTATATGTTTTGAGGCTTATACCATAAATTTTTTCAGTTGAATTGTTTTTGCTGAATCCTAAAATACCGTTTTCACAATCCAACACAATGTTATAGCCGCTTTCTTCGTTAGTACCGAGAATGTGAATCTTATCATTCAAATCACCAACTGTATTGAAAACAACAGACCAAGGCTTATCATAACAAAGTGTTGAAGGTGTCTGGAGAGTGATGTCTCCGTTCTCATTATAAGTGAGAACATTACTGTGGTTTTCGTTTTGAGCAACATTAATTAATCTGCTATCGTTCTTTTCAAATCGATAATTATGGCATTGTCTGTTAACATCTGTTAGTGTTGCTTTAATCGTTATATTATCTGTAACTTGTGGAACGAAAATTTTATTTCCATTTACAACAGATTCTGTAATATTTTCATCACCCATTGTTACCGATATGTTGTAATCACCGTATTTTAATTGTGAAAAAGTACATCTGAATTCGTTTTCAGAAGAGATGGTTTTTAAAAGGCCTTCATTTACAATAACATCTTTTAAATCGTAAGATATATTGTAAATGTCATCACTGTTCATATAACGGCTGTTTTTGTAAACGGATGATAAAAATGCATTGGATATTGCATTCATACCTTTTTTGTTAGGATGAATGTAGCCATCGCTATAATATCTGTTAAGTGTTCTTGAATCTTCAGTGAAACCGCTATCATTATATAAATCAACAATAAAGCAATTAAAATATTCAGCTATCTTAATTATTGATTTATTAAAACCGTCTGTTGTTGCATTATCGCTGCTGTTTTCTGTCAGTCTTGGTAAAGATGTAAAACAATAAATTTCTGCATTTTTATATGTATTCTGAATTTTATGAAGCATAATAGCATAAGCTTCGCAAGATGTGTTAGGTTTTGCGTAAACAGTACTTCCTTTAACTGTTCTTATCAGAGTATCAAAGTTAATGTCTTCAAATGAACCTAATCGTGATTTATGATAAGAAACATCATTGGTTCCTATATAAACCGCAATAATATCAGGTTCCTGTCCTGCGTTTTCGCCTGTATTGTCGTGAAGATTATATGGTCTTGATAAGTAACCAAGTTCATCGTTATCTGAAAACGGTGAGAAAATTGTTGTTCCTGAATATGAATTGTTAACTAATATTTCTGCACCTAAAGCTTCAGCCGCTTTCATCCACCAAGTGTCGTTTAAAGTAACGTCAGTTCTTCCATCAGTGTAATAAACACGGTTGTTTTTAATGGTTGTGTTTGTGGTGTCAGCAGCTAAACCTGATGATACATCAGCGAATGTACTTATACTATCACCAAGGATTGATATTGTTTTATTATTGAAATTATTCTGTTGACTAATTTCTTCTTGTGCTGATACTACAGGAGCAAAAGTTGCGAGTAAAATTGATGCGCATAGTAAACATAATACTATATTTTTTATTGAATTCATTATAATAACTTTTCCTCCTTATTTTATTTCGCAGAAAAATATTCTACCCTAAATTTCAATATAAATCAAGAGGATTAACTTAATGTTTACAAATTAAAATCCTTCACCCTGTTTTTACGGGATGAAGGATTTCATTTTTATGATTTCAAAGCTCTTTCAAGCCAGATTGAAGCAATCTCAATAGCAGCATACATTCCGTTTTTATCGGAACTTTTTTCAATAGCGGCAAGAGGATTAGCTTCTTTGGTGTTGACTAACTGAACCTTAACCTTATCAGCAATCTTAACGCCGTGAACTTCATGTGATTCAACAACAGAAAGAAGGGTAACATAAGGATCGTTAATATCACCATAGTAAATTGTATTTCCTTTTCTTACAAGAGGCTTGCCCTTATAAGTGAGGAAGCTTTTGTTATCTGCCAAAATAGACACTCCTTTTTAACAATCAGCTTTTAAGATAAGATTTAAGAAGAACCTGAAGAAGCTCGTCTCTGTCTATCTTTCTTATAAGGCTGCGAGCATTGTTATGTGTTGTGATATAGGTGGGGTCTTCTGACAGTATATAACCTACAAGCTGGCTGGTAGGATTATAACCCTTTTCAACTAAAGAATTATAAACTGAAACAAGAATCTCACGCATTTCCTTTTCGTGCTCATCGCTGATTGTGAATTGGATTGTTTTATCTGTCATAGTAACACCTCCTGAATATTATCTTATATTATATACTATGATTAACAAAATTACAACACATAATTATTAAGAAAATTTTAATTATGCTCTTAATTCAATGCCTATGTTATTAAGTTTCTGAAGAATTGTATCAATCCAACACTGAACCTCTTCCATTTCAAGAGTTCTGTTCTTTGCGGAGAATGTAAGACGGATTGTAGCACTCTTCATTGTTTCGTTCTCGTAAGTATCAATAACCTTATAGGACTGAAGTTCTTCAAGACCCAAAGAGTTCCAGCACTGGCACATATCAGCAAATGTAACGCCTGCTTTAAGAACGAGGGATAAATCATAGTATGTTGATTGCTGTGCAGATGGTTCAAAGAAATCAATGTTTGCGCCCTTAATATCATCAACAAATGTATCAACATCAATTTCAATACAAACAGCTTTACCAACTTTGTCAAGCTTTTGTGCGTTTGTTGGATGGAGCGTATTGAGTGTACCTATAACAACACCATCACAAGAAATCTCTGCTGTGTTCTTTGGATGTTCATAAGCATGTGTTGGTGCAACTTTCTTAAGAACAGCATCCTTGTGCTTTATCTGAGTGAAAAGGTTGTTTACAAGAGTAACTGCTTTAAAGAATAAGTCTTTTTCGCTTGTTGTTTTATCATAAAGCACAATACCTAAACTTCTGCGTTCATTTGCAGTTCCGTCTTCTTTGATGCCTTTAACAACTCTACCGATTTCAAATATACCATAGCTTTCACCATAATCTTTGTTTTCAGAAACTGCCTGAAGAAGAGTTGGAATCATAGAGTTGCGTATAGTACCATTATCTGAACTTTCAATGTTAAGAACCTTAACATTATCTTCAACCTCAATACCAAGCTTCTTGTATTTTCTAACATCGCCCCAAATGTATGAATGAACTTCGTGTAGGTTGAAATGTTTAACAAGAATATCTTTGATTTCGTTGCTCTGAGAACGAACAGGAGAGCTGTTAACAGGCTTTAATGGACTTCTTGTTGTAATAATGCTGAAGTTATCGTAACCGTAAATACGGGTAATTTCTTCAATTATATCAGCCTTGATTGTAACGTCTTTTGTTGCTCTGAAAGATGGTACGCTTACTGTGAAGTCGTCGCCGTTTTTCTCTACACCAAAGCCGAGTGCAGAAAGTGTTTTGACGATTCTTTCTTCTGTAATATCAATACCTGTGTATTTATCAACATATGATTTATTGAATGTGATAGAAATTTCAGGGTATTTTCTTACGTATTCGTCTGTAAGCTGAGATGCAACCTTTGCCCCCTCGTCAATACTCTGGAGAAGATATGCAAATCTCTTTGCTGCTACAACAGTCATTTCAGGGTCCAACATTTTTTCGTATCTCGCAGAAGCATCTGTACGAAGACCAAGTCTTGAAGAAGATTTACGAACGCTTACACCATCAAAGTTTGCGCATTCAAGAACAACAGAGTTTGTATTTCCGACAATTTCAGAATCAAGACCGCCCATAATGCCTGCAATTGCAACAGGTGTTGAGCCATTCTGGATAAGAAGTGTATCTGTAGTAATATCGCGCTCTGTATTATCAAGAGTGGTGAATTTGCAGTCTGTCTTTGGTGTATCAACAACAATTTCATCAATCTTGTTTGCGTCAAAAGCATGTGTTGGCTGACCCATTTCAAGCATAATGTAGTTTGTAAGGTCAGCAAGAAGGTTGATACCCCTCATACCGCAGTAGTAAAGTCTTATCTGCATTGCCATTGGGCTTACATTCTTTGATATGTTATCCATCTTAACGCAGGAATATCTGTAAACAAGGTCAGGACGGTTAACAGTAACTTTAATTTTTTCGTCGCCATCATAAGCAAGGTCCGAGAGAGAAAGTGGTTTTAATTCTCTGTCTGTAAGCGCTGCAAATTCACGAGCAATTCCATAATGGCCCCAAAGGTCAGGTCGGTTTGTAAGAGATTTATTATCAACTTCAAAAATAATATCATCAATAGGGTAGATGTCTTTTAAATCTGTTCCATTAGGAGCATCAACATCAATTTCCATAAGGCCTGATTTATCATCTGAAAGACCAAGCTCAAATGCTGAGCAGCACATACCTTCAGATTCATAACCTGCAACAGTTGCAAGAGTAATATCGCCTGCAGGTACGCGACCACCTGCCTTAACGAAAGCAATCTTCATGTTTTCGCGAACATTAGGTGCACCACAAACAACATTATAGATTCTGTCGCCGCCATCAACCTTGAGAAGATGAAGCTTTTTTGAGTTAGGGTGGTTTTCAATTGAAAGAATTTCACCAACTACAACATTCTGTATGTCTTCACCTTTAACAATAATGTCTTCAACCTCTGCAGTAGCAAGAGTGAAACTGTTGATGAGTTTTTTGATATCAAGACCTTCGAGGTCAACATATTCTTTTATCCAATTTATTGATACAAACATTTATTTGACCTCCTTTTCTGGCTCAACAAAAGTTTTGTTTTCAAATTGTGAAAGTGCCTTAAGGTTACAACTATTAAATACACGGATGTCTTTAACGCCATATCTCATCATTGCAAGTCTTGTGAGACCAAGACCGAAAGCAAAGCCGGTGTATTTTTCAGGATCAATTCCTGCAGCAGATAAAACATTAGGGTGAATCATTCCGCAAGGGCAAAGCTCAAGCCAACCTGAATCCTTACATGAAGGGCAACCCTTACCGCCGCAGATAGCGCATTGAATATCAAGCTCAAAACCTGGTTCAACAAACGGAAAGAAGCCCGGACGAAGTCTTACAGTAATATCTCTCTGGAAAACCTCTGAAAGCATTGTTTTCATAAAGTAGATAAGGTTTGAAATTGAGATGTCCTTATCAACCATAACACCTTCCATCTGGAAGAATGTGTTTTCGTGGCATGCATCAATTTTTTCGTTTCTGAAGCATCTGCCGGGGAAGATAGCTCTTATCGGCTTACCCGCCTCAAGGTCTTCCTTGTACTTGATATAAATAGCATTCTGTGCTGCAGATGTGTGAGTTTTAAGAAGCTGATTCGTGCTGAGGTAGTATGTATCCTGCATATCACGAGCAGGGTGATGCTTTGGAATGTTGAGAGCCTCGAAACAGTGGTAGTCATCAACTATTTCGTCATAATCTTCGATGGCGAAGCCCATGCTTGCGAAAATATCCTCAACCTCGCGCTGGATGAGTGTTATTGGGTGATATGAACCTTTATCCTCTGAAACCGGAAATGTTACATCGTAATCTTCAGCGGAATCAATAAGCTTCTGCTCTTCAATCTTCTGAAGTTCTTCCTTTTTTTCTGCAATTGTTGCCTCAATAAACTGTTTAACATCGTTTATTATCTGGCCTGCTTCCTTTTTCTGCTCATTAGGTACATTTCTTAATTCTCCCATAAGAGAAGAGATAGGACCTTTTTTGCCTAAGAACTCAATTCTTAACTGTTCGAGTTCAGCAGAAGCAGATGCACTGTTTACTTTTTCGGTAAACTGTTCTTTTAACTGTTGTGCCTTTTCAAGCATTTTTTTCACTCCTAAATATATTTTTGAATAATTATAACCTTAGTTTGCAAGCAGTAACTAAAGCGAAGTTTTTTGGATTAGTTGTTGTTTTTTAAATAAAAAAATAAAGCCTCCATCCCAAAAGGGACGAAGACAGACTCCGCGGTACCACCCTTGTTTTTGCTTTAGAGCAAACACTCTTTAGTAATGTAACGGTTACACCCGTCGCAGCCTACTTTAGTTCAACCGCGCCGCTCACAAGTGAACTTCAAGAAAACTTCCGACAGCGTGCTTTCAGCCAAGGGCACACCTCTCTGCAGACATCTTTTTTCTTTACTCTCTTGCTCATTGCGTTTCTAAGATTATACCACACCTTTTTCTTTTTTTCAATGCTTTTTATAGCAAAAATGCTTTACAAAAGTTAATTATATGGTAAAATATAATCAATAATTTTATTTTGGAGGGTAATATGAGCGAAATTAAACTTGGTGTTCAGTTGTTCACTCTTCGTGATAAATGTCAGACTGCTGAAGATTTTGATAATACACTCAATTTTCTTGATAGTATCGGTTGTAATGTAATTCAGATTTCTGCTATCGGACCAATTCATCCTGAAAAAGTAGCTGAAATTGTAGATAAATACAAAATGGATGTTTGCGTTACCCATAAACCATATGACAGAATGAAGAATGATTTAGATGCTCTTATTCGCGAGCACGATTTAATTCATTGTAAGAATATAGGTATCGGTGCAATGCCCGGTAATATTCACGAATCGTATGAAGGCGTTTCGGGTTTTATTGCTAAGTGTAATGAAATTGGCGCTAAAATGAAGGCTCAGGGTAAGCAACTCTGTTACCACAACCACGCATTTGAATTTGAGGTGTATGATGGTGAGCGTACATTTGAAAGACTTATAAACGAAACAACCGCTGATACACTCCATTTTATTCCCGATACATATTGGATGCAGGTTGGCGGTGTTAATCCTGCAGAATATCTCAAAAAGCTTGCAGGCAGGGTAGAGGTTTGCCACTTTAAAGATATGCGTATTGTTAATAACACTCAACGTTTTGCTGAATGTGGAACAGGTAATATTGACCTGGGTTCCTGCTACAGAGCGTGTAAAGATATAGGTGTTAAGTATATAGTTATAGAGCAAGATTTGTGTTATGAAAAAGATGTTTTTGAGTCTGTAAAAATTGGATTTGAAGGCTTGAAACGAATAGCTTATGAAAACAAGTAATACTGGAGGATTTTAGTTATGTCTAATTTGAAAAAAGCTCTTTTTGTTGTTGTTTTTGTTGTTGTAACACTTACCATTCCTGCATTGATTCTTTTACTTACTGTTGATGCTTCAATAAACTTTGGTGCATACGTTATTGTTTATGGTGTTATTTTATTTTCTATATTTGGTTATATAATAATTTCAATGCATTCTCTTTCTAAAGAAATTCGCGAGGCTGTTGAAGAAATGAAGATGCAGAATGCAGCTATTGCATACAAGTTAACAAATAACCCTGTGCAGGAACCTACTGTTGCGGTTGTTGACGAGGAAGCTAAAACAACAAATGTTAAACTTAATCCGGCAGAACCACTTAAGGTTGACGGTAAGGTTGTTAGTAGCGAAACAATAGGTGATTTTGAATAAGATTAAAAGGAGCTGTAAAAAACTTATCGTTTTTTACAGCTCCTTTTTAAATTCCTTTTTTTAGATTTTCAATATATTTACCCAATAACAAGAGTCAGATTACTCATGGGGTAAGAGCAACAAGGGTGGATTATTCCATATCCTGAATCAGCAAGGCGTCTGTTATCTGCTCCTTGAGGAATAAATACGTTTCCTTTAAGTAATTTTGAACGGCAGAAGCCACATTCACCTGAGCGACACATAGCAGGGGCAGAAATACCTTCTCGCTCAAGTGCAACAAGTAGTGTTTCTTCAGAAGCACAAGGTATTGTTGCAATTAATTCTCCATGTTTAATAACTTTACAAAGGAAAGTCAATCCTTTTGCATTTTCAGGGAAATCCTGTAATGCAGAGGGATTATCTATTTGTCCGCTTAAACCGAATCTTATATATTTATTTTCTAACTTCAGTTCAGCAATTTGCGGAAGAACTCTGTTATATAACGATGTTGAACCTGAAACAAAAACGCTATATTTTCCTGCCGGAACGTATTTTTCAATTAAGGTTTTTGTTATGAAACCTCTCTCTTTTTTTAGAATATGCTCATCACTCAAAACATAAATAACATTGAAGTTATTCGTTTTTTCAGCCAGTTCGTCAAAACGTTCGGCCATAATAGCTTCGCGTTCTTTTCTTGCTGAATATAATAGCGTAAGGTTTGCATTAAGTGTTCCATCAGCAATTGCTTCAGCAATTGAAAGGAATGAAGAAACACCTTCATTATCGCATATACCAACAATATTCTTGGCATCTCTTAGAGGTTGATAATAAAAATTACCGAAAGGTGCAGATGCGTTAACTTTTGTTCCTTTGCGCCAGTTATTGAAAATATATTGTGAAACAAAACCATTCAGTTTCTTTTTAACTATAATAACATATTCATCATCAAGAGAGCGTTCGGGAGAGGAGCAAATTGTGTAAGGTCTTGATATAATCAAGCCATTAATATTGAATGTTATGCTTATGCTCTGTCCCGCGCGAAAATAAGATAACTTTGCTGTACCGTATTCGGTATCAGGCTCTAAAATATATGCGCGTACATTTTTATCTATTTCAGCAACCTGTTTAACTTTAAGACTCTGGTTTTGAGGATGAAGAAAGTTAGCGGTTGAGTTTACAGCATAGTTGGCGTTAATTGGTGAATCGGGAGCCTCATTAATGATACCTTTTCTTAAAAGTGGTAATTCTTTGAAGTTTCGGATGTCTTTAAAATTTGAGCGTATTTTAATTTTTTTGCTCATTTCCGACACTCCTTTCTTCATCAATATCAGCAAGTGTAGCGTAAGCGGTGTTGCGTCCTGTTGCAATTGCATTGTGAATTCCCGCTAATTGTGTTCCCCAACCACCACAGAATCTTAAACCTGGTGTATCACTATCTGTTTTTTCGGTCATTATACGGGGGAGAAGGCTATCCCAATCATTTCCTAGATAACCCAATGTTACACCCTGAGGCGCATTTATATAACGAGCAAAAGTAACCGGTGTAGCTACTTCCAGCTCCTCTATAGAGTTGTGTATTGTTATCCCTGTTGCCTTTTCATAGGTCGATATTAATCTGGCAGCAAGAAGGTCCTTTTCATTATAATAATCTTCAGGTGCAACGTTTGCCCAACAGTTATCAGTATATATTGTTGAAAGACAAAGTATTGTTGTGCCTTTAGGAGAGCATTCAGGATTAGCAATGTTGAGACAGATAGCAGAAATATTGTTGTTGGTTTCGATTTTCTTCATTAATTCATATTGCTCAACAGAATCTGAATTATCTGAAATAAAAACAGAATAATCCTTTATTCCTAACTCTTCAGGTGAACGATTAAGTCCAAGATAAATGCAAGCACTTCTTGCACCGAAAGACCTTGCATTAGTTCTTTTTACAGCGCTTCTTGGTAAATCAGAGGCTTTAATCATTTTTGCATATGCTGTTGTAGGTGAGCAGTTGCAGATTATATGTGAAGAATTTAATATTTTACCATTTTTAAGGATAACACCGCATGCTTGTCCATTTTTGAATTTAATTCTTGAAACAGGGGAATTGTATCGGATTTCACCGCCAAGGTCTTCAAATTCACTTACAAGAGCCATACTAAGAGCATAGCTTCTCATTGATGGCACAACTGAGCCGTTATTAATAAGGTTGTAAACTGTAAGAATATACTGCGTAAAGCTCAGTCTGTCGCAATCGACGCCAAGGTAAGGCCAATAGGACTCAAATATATCACGAGCCTTCTGCGGTACATCAAGAGCGTTCAAAACTTCATTAACGGAATATGGCGCTGTACGAACAAAGTTTCCATATTTTTTTATTGTACTGCGTATTTCAGAATAGCTCGGTTGATTTTCAAATTCAGATAAATGATCTGTAGCATTTTTAATTTCTTCTGCAAGATTGAATAACTTTATCATTGAAGGCTTGCTTCCGGGAACATACTCTTCCATTGCATTAATAAAGTTTTCAACACCAAACGGCATCAGTACATCGATTTTTTCTCCGGTACGTGTTTTTGATATAAATCTGAAAAAATAAGGAATATCTGACCATTTAATTTTGTTGCTTATACCAATATCATCAAATATAAGACGTGTCTCACCAGACCCTGCATTAATACCGTAACCACAGAGCTGATGTAAAGATATATCAAATTCAAATCTTCCCCTGACAAAACTTGAAGATAAACCACCAGGGGAGTTGTGGCGTTCAAGAAGAAGGACTCTTTTTCCTTCTTTAACAGCGCAAACTGCGGCGGTTAAACCACCGCAACCTGCACCAATAACTATAATATCATAGTTTTTTGTATCTGACATTTTTTAATTAATCTCCGAGAGTTTAACAGGTCTGCCTTCGTTTGCTGATTTTTCAGCAGCGAGAGCAATTTTAACTGACTGAAGGCCAGCGTGGATACCAACAGGTGTTTCTTTATCATTTATGCAGCAATCAACAAATTGTCTTACTTCTTCTGAGAAAGAACCCATATATCTTTCAAGGAAGAAATAGAGCGGCTTTTCACCTGTAACACCATTAGCATCTGAAACAACAGCTGTTGAAAGTGTATCGTTTGTGGTTGCAACCATGCCCTTTGAACCGAAAAGTTCAGCTCTCTGATCATAACCATACATAGCCTGACGAGAGTTATCAATAACTGCAAGAGCACCGTTTTCCATTTTCATTGAAATAATAGCTGTGTCAAAGTCGCCATATTCACGGATACCAGGATTGATGAGAGCATCAGCGTAAACGTAAAGTTCTTCAACATCGCTGTTTGTAAGGAAGCAAGCCATATCAAAATCATGAATTGTCATATCAAGGAAGATGCTTGCTGCGCAGTAGCCAACAGGTGGTGCCTGTGGGTCACGAGAAGTGATTTTAAGAATCTGTGCATCACCGATTCTGCCATCATCGTAAGCCTTACGAACAGCTGCAAAGTTGTGGTCAAAACGACGGTTGAAGCCTACCTGGAATTTAACCTCAGGATGTGCTTTGAGAGCATCTGCGATTTCAAGAATTTTATCAACTGTGTTTGCAAGTGGTTTTTCGCAGAAAACGTGCTTACCGGCATTGATAGCTTCAATAGAAATTGGAGCATGCGTATCTGTTGATGAACAAACAAGAACAGCATCAATTGTTTCGTCTTCAATGATTTTCTTATAGTCTGTATAAATTTTTTCAACACCGAAACCTTCGCAGAATGCTTTTGTTTCTTCATTCATGAAAGGGTCAGCAATTGCAGTAACAACTGCATTTTTTACGTGGTAAGAAATTGATTCAAGGTGCACCTTACCAATACGGCCTGCACCGATAATACCAATGTTAAGCATATTTATTATTTCCTTTCAAATTATATTTATCACAAGCAAATCAGATTGTGCCGTCCCATGTGGAAACTTCTGTTTTCTTGATTTCGTCTTCATCAAACCAACGTGTTGTTACGCATTTGCTTTCTGTAAAGAAACGATATGCATCTTTACCGAGGCAGTGAAGATCGCCAAAGAATGAATCTTTATGACCTGAGAATGGGAAGAAGCCGATCGGAACAGGGATACCAACGTTAACACCAACCATACCACCATCAGTATGACGTGTGAATTCACGTGCGTAATGGCCACTCTGTGTAAAGATAACAGAGCCGTTAGCATATGGGTTCGCGTTCATAACCTTAAGACCTTCGTGGAAGTCTTTAACTCTCTTGATGCAAAGAACAGGACCGAAAACCTCGTCTCTACCGATTGTCATATCTTCTGTTACGTTGTCGAAGATTGTAGGACCAACAAAGTAGCCATTCTTAAGCTCTTCAGGAAGCTCAGGGTTTCTGCCATCAAGAACAAGTGTTGCGCCTTCATTAACACCTTTTTCAATGTCAGCAACAACTTCGTCATAATGTTTTTTATATGTAAGAGGGCCAAGCTTTGATGTTTTATCAATTGATTTACCCAACTTAATCTGTGAAGCCTGCTTTTTAAGCTCTGCAACAAATGCATCTGCAATTGATTCCTGAACAACACAGCAAGAGAGAGCCATACAACGCTGACCAGCACAGCCGTATGCAGAGTTTATAACACCTGCAACAGTTCTTTCGATTGGTGCATCTTCGAGAACAAGAGCGTGGTTTTTAGCCTGACAAAGAGCCTGAACGCGTTTACCGGCTTTTGCAGCTCTCTCGTAAATGAGCTTACCAACAGGAGTAGAACCAACGAATGTGATACCTTTAATATCAGGATGGTCAAGAATTGTGTTTATTTCATTTCTAGAACAAGTAATAACGTTAACAACGCCATCAGGCATACCTGCCTCTTTGTAAAGCTCGGCCATTCTGAGTGCAGTTTTTGGTGTAAGTGATGCAGCCTTTAAAACGATTGTGTTACCGCAAGCAACGCAAGTAGGTGTCATCCAGCCGAATGGAATCATAGCAGGGAAGTTGACGGGAACAATACCTGCAAAAACGCCCATGGATTCTCTGTAAAGAACTGTATCAAAGCCTGAAGAAGCATCCATTGTGCTTTCGCCCATCATAAGTGATGGAACCTGAGTCGCAAGCTCTGTACCTTCTTTGGCTTTAAGAACATCGCCTTCAGCCTCAGACCACACTTTTCCGTTTTCTTCAGCAACAAGTGTTGTAAGTTCATCCATATGTTTGATGATTAAATCGCGTACATTATAGAGGATCTGAGCTCTCTTGATTGCGGGAGTTGCTCTCCATGCAGGGTATGCTGCTTTTGCAGCTGCAATAGCCTCAAGAACTTCGTCATTTGTACAGCATGGAGCATAACCTGTAACTTCACCTGTGCTTGGGTTATGTAAGTCATACCATACATCTGTTTTAGATTCCTTGAATTCGCCATTGCAAAAATATTTAATTTTTTCTGCAGCCATCTTTATGTCTCCTTGTTTTTATGTTTAGTTTGTTATTATAAACCGGCTTTTTCTGCAATATATGCACGAGCCTTTTTAGCGTATTCAAATGGGTTAGCAATAGCAGGGTCCTGTTCAGCTTCAACAAGAACATAACCTTCATAATTGTTTTCTTCAAGCACCTTGAAAATAGGTTCAAAGTCAATTACGCCATCACCTGGAACTGTAAATGTACCTTTTCTTACGCCTTGAAGGAAGCTTTCTCCTTTAGCTTTAACGTCTGCAACAACGTCAGGACGGATATCCTTAAGGTGCACGTGTCTAATACGGTTGATGTATTTCTTAAGAATATACATGTAATCTTCGCCACAGTATGCAAGATGACCTGAGTCGAAAAGAAGGTTGAAAAGCTCTGGGTCTGTGTTTTCCATGAGTCTATCAATTTCAGCAGCTGTCTGAACAACTGTACCCATGTGGTGGTGGAATGTAAGTGTAATACCCATATCCTTTGCAACTTTACCAAGCTTGTTAACACCTGTGCAAAGAGCATCCCATTCTTCGTCGTTCATTATGTATTTTTCGTCAAAGATAGACTTATCTGTACCCTGAATTGAGTGGCCCTGTTCGGAAATACCAACAACCTTAGCACCCATTTCCTTGAGGAAAGTTATATGCTCAATAAAACCTTTTTCTGTTTCTTCGTAAGGCTTTGTTGTAAGGAATGTTGAGAACCAAGCGTTGCAAATCTGCATACCACGAAGGTCAAGTGCTTTTTTGAGAACAGCAGTATCTTTAGGATACTTGTTACCAACTTCACAACCGGTGAAGCCTGCAAGTGCCATTTCAGAAATGCATTGCTCAAATGTGTTTTCTGCTCCAAGGTCAGGCATATCGTCATTTGTCCATGCGATAGGAGCAATACCGAGTTTTACTTTGTTTTTATCAAGCATTAGAATTTCCTCGCTTTTCTAAGATTTTCTTGTTTGTTTTCAAAAGCAGTGTTAACTGACTCTTTTGATGAAGTTGATGCGATGCCTACATGCCACCAAGCACCGTAGCCATCTGTCATTGATTTTGGAAGAACTTTAATATCAATAAGTGTTGAAATATTCTGTTTCTTACTATCAATAAGAGCATCTTCCAATTCTTTTAATGTAGTTGCAGTATATGTCTTAACTCCATATCCTGAAGCACTCTTTGCAAAATCAATATGCATAAGATCCCCAAGGAGATTTCCGTTTTCATCACGCTTACGGAACTCTGTTGCAAGGTTGCCGATACCATTGCTCATCTGAAGGTTGTTGATACAACCAAAACCTGCATTATCGAAGAGGAGAACGTTAATCTTCTTGTTTTCCTGAATTGATGTTACAAGCTCCGAATGAAGCATAAGATAACTACCATCACCACAGAAAGCGTAAACCTCCTTGTCAGGCTCTGCAAGCTTTGAACCAAGAGCACCTGCAATTTCATAACCCATACAGGAATAGCCGTATTCCATATTGTATGAGTATAGGCTGTCAGTTGTCCACATTCTTTGCATACAACCGGGGAGTGAGCCGGCAGCAGCAACTGCAATTGCATCGTCGTCAATTAAATTTCTGATAAGTGCGAGAGCGGATGTCTGTGTAATTACACCACCGGTTAATTCAACAAACTCAGGTATTGTTTTTTCATATCGTGCTTTTATCAGAGGTTCAAATTCATCATCATATTTATATTCTGAGAGACGAACCATTTCTTCATTCCAGGCTTTTTTAGCATCTGAAATTTCAGTTGAGTACGAAGATTTGTAACCCTCAATTGCCTTGCTTAAAGCGTTTACACCAAGTTTTGCATCGCATACAGCCTTGACTGCACCTAACTTATACGCATCAAATCTATCTGTGTTTATTGTGATGAATTTTGCATCAGCTTTAAAAAGAGATTTTGAAGCTGTTGTAAAGTCAGAGAAACGTGTGCCGATACCGATAATTACATCAGCTTCTTTTGCAATAATGTTTGCAGAAAGGTTACCTGTAACGCCAACACCGCCAAGATTAAGTGGGTGAGAGGAAAGCACGGCTGATTTACCATTTTGTGTTTCTGCAATTGGAATATTGTATTTTTCACAGAAAGCCTGAACATCGGCGCCTGCCTCTGAATATCTTACACCGCCACCTGCAACAACAAGAGGTTTTTTAGCGGTTTTAATTATTTCTGCTATATCAGCAATTTCATCTTCAGCAGGAGCAATTCGTGTGATTTTATGAACTCTCTTATTGAAGAATTCTTCAGGATAATCATAGCTTTCACCTTCAACATCCTGAGGAAGACAAACGCAAACAGCACCTGCGTTAGCAGTATCAGTAAGAGCGCGCATTGCATTTATCATTGTTGACATAAGCTGTTCTGGTCGTACAACTCTGTCCCAATATCTGCAAACAGGCTTGTATGCGTCGTTTGTTGTAACTGAAAGTGAGTATGGTTGTTCAAATTGCTGTAAAACAGGATCCGGCTGACGGCACGCAAAAGTGTCTGCTGGGAAAAGTAGCAGAGGTATATTGTTTACTGTTGCTGTAGCTGCCGCTGTAATCATATTAGCGGCACCAGGACCGATTGAGGATGAACAGGCAATAATCTTTCTTCTGTTATTCTGCTTTGCAAAGCTTGTGGCAACGTGAGCCATACCTTGCTCATTTTTACCCTGATATACTCTGAGAGAGCCCGGGTTTTCATCAAGTGCCTGACCAAGACCGCATACAATTCCGTGCCCAAACACAGTAAAAATACCATCAACGAACTTTGTTTCTTTGCCGTCGAATGAAACATACTGGTTATCAAGAAATTTAACAAGGGCTTGACCCATTGTCATAATTGGCATTTATATCACTCCTTATAGAATTATTAATTATTTTGTGAGCCATTGATGTTCTTCTGAAACGAAACGTGTTGTTTTATACCAAGGGTCATTTTCTAAATGACGAATCATCCAGATGTAGCACATTTCATAACCCGGCGCAACAACCTGCTGATGGTCGTTTCCGTCAGTTATATATACTGCACTTCCCTGAACACTTTTGTAAACGTTGTCGCCAACAAAAGCAGCACCAAAGCCTTGTGGTTTATCAAACTGGTAATAGTAAACCTCAGGCTGAGGATGGTGGTGTGGTGGGTAGCTTGACCAACGACCGGGTTGGTTGTAAACCTCACCAAGAACCATATTTGAGTATGGTGCATTATCAGGGTCAAAAACAGTTGACACTATTCTGTAGCCTGTGCCTTCCCACTGGTCTTTTCCGAAATGCTGATAAAGAATCATATCAGGGGTATAGAATACAGGTGAAAACAAAATATCATTATCTGTTTGCTGAATGAGTATTTCGGTTTGTGCATTTGCTTTAATTGTAACCTGAGTTTCTTTTGGCACATGCAAACAATATGAAGCTTTTACGAATGGGTTTTCTCTCTGCATATTACGAGTCTCACCATTCCATGAAATATCTGCATCTCCGTAAAGAATTAAAAAAGCAGTTTCGTTGTTTTCGTCAAATAAAGAGAATGTCTCATCTTTGTTCAAACGTTTTACCTTTATATCCATAAGCATATTAGAATGCTTACCGTTCATTTCGCAAATGATCTTTTCATTTTTTGAGTTGAATTCTAAATTTTCGAACATTGTATCACTTAACCTTCCGTTAATTCTCCGCTTGCGCTTATTGGTATGGCCTCTCCAAGATATGTTGGTTCAGGCTTCATAATGCACCAGATAAAATCCTTGCATCTTGCAAGTGCTTCTCTTGAGTTGTTATAACTACGAACAAAAATATCATAATTGTACTGTCCGTCAGCGCAAACTCCGTATGCATCAAGTCCTAGCTTGCGAGCGTTATATACAGCTCTGTAGAGATGATATTTCTGTGTAACAATAACAACTTTCTTTACCTGAAAAACGTCTCTGGCACGGTACATTGATTCATATGTTGAAAAGCCGGCATGATCCATAAATACTTCATCTGAGGTTGCGCCACATTCAATAGCAAAGTTTTTCATTACATTAACTTCATCGTAGTCTTTTCTGCCGTGGTCGCCACTCATAAGAAGTCGGTCTGTACAGCCTGTTTTGTAAACCTCTATGCCTTTGTTCAGGCGTTCTTCAAGCATATGTGACGGAGAGTCTCCCCAAACGCCTGCACCTAAAACAAGAACACAGTCAAATTCCATTTCAGATGCTTCTTCAACTGTCAGAAAATACCTGTTTGAATATTCAAGCATATACACGTTTAAGAGAAGCGGTATCTGAATAGCTATAAAGCACAGAAGGAGAATTGCAGAAATAATCCGCTTAAACTTCCTTGATATCATATTTAACCTCTTGCTACCATTTCACCGTATTCTTCTTTTTCTTTTTTGATAAACTCTTTTACAGCATCAACAGACGGCATATCCTGAGAGCAGGCATGGCTTGCAACAAGCATTGCAGCAGATGCTGAGCCGAATTCAAGAGCATCCCACATATCCCATCCTTCAAGAATTCCGTAAAGGAATGCAGAAGCGTAGCCATCACCGCCACCAAAGGATTTGAGAAGCTTAACAGGGAATGGCTTGATTGTGTAGCTCATACCATCGTTTGTGTATGCAGTTGAACCTTCTTTTCCGTGTTTGATAATAACAATTTTAGCATTTTTGCTATGCCAGTAATCAGCACTAGCTTTATCGGTACCATCAAGACCTATGAATTTTTCAGTAAGGTCAAATTCTTCTCTTGAGCCAAGAATAATATCAGCTTTTTCAGCAACTGCAGAATAGTAAATTGCGATTTCATCATTACTCTTCCAGTTGTATGCGCGGTAGTCAATATCAAAAATAACAGGTATATTATTTTTCTTTGCAATAAGTGTTGCTTTTAAAGCAGCCTCTCTTGAAGGGCTTTCGCAAAGTGATGTGCCTGAAATAAGAAGTGCTTTAGCTTTGTTTATGTAATCCTCATCTATATCAGCAACATCGAGTTTTAAGTCGGCAGCTTCATTACGGTACATTGTTATTGAGCTTTCAGTTTCTGATTTGATTTCAGTGAATGTAAGACCAATTTTTTCGCCGTTTGTGCAACGGGTGATATGAGAGCAGTCAATACCTTCATTTTTGAAGAATTTTTCAACAAAAATGCCTAATTCATCATCAGAAACTCTTGCGAAAAAACCGCATTTCTTGCCGAGCCTTGAAAGACCAACCGCAATATTAGCAGGTGAACCGCCAAGATATCTTTTGAATGTTGTGCTTTCTGAAAGCGGACAGTAGTAGTCAACAGGGTTAAGGTCAACTGCTACACGACCTAAAAGAATCATGTCAAATTCCTTTGCGTTGTCAAAATTAATGTATTTCATAAATAAGTACTCCTTATTTTAAATTTTCCATATTGAATATTTTTATATGTCTCTTAACGTTTTCGTACACCGCATCTGCCATGTTTTGTGAAAGCACGAAATAGTTTCCGTTTGATTGAGCAGTTTCTTGAGATGCTTTTGCAACTGCATCAAAGCTTGCTGTAGCAATATTTACTTTCCTTATACCATTTCTGATGCATTCCTGAAAAATCTCCGGTGTAATACCTGTCCCGCCATGAAGAACAAGGGGAGTTGAGCATACACCTTTAATATCACTTAAAACATCAAGACGAAGTTTTGGTTGAACTTTATAATGGCCGTGAGCGTTGCCTATTGCAACTGCAAGAGCATCAATTCCCGTTTCTTTACAAAACACTTTTGCATCTTCGGGATTTGTGCATTGAATTGAGTGAGCTTTTCCGTCACCCTCGTTGCCGCCAACAACACCAAGCTCGGCTTCAACGGAAGCTCCATATTCCTTTGCTTTTGAAACGACCTTTTTAGTTAATTCGATGTTCTCCTCAAATGGGAGCAAAGAACCATCAAGCATTACAGAGCTAAAACCAATTTCAAGAGCAGTTTCAACTGTTTCATAACTTAATCCGTGGTCCAAGTGAACACAAATATCAACTTTGCTGTTTTTTGCTGCAGCAACCATCATAGGTCCAATTATTTTTAATGGTGAGGTTGGTAATCTGACCTCAGCAATCTGAATAATAATTGGTGTATTAAGTTCTTCTGCTGCTCTGATTGCACCTAAAATCATTTCCATGTTTCCAACTGAAAAAGCACCAACAGCAATCTTCTTTTGGGAAGCGTTTTGAATAAGTTTTTTTAGCGTAACAATAGGCATAAAAACACTCCTGCGTTCAAAAATACAATTTATAGTCTCACACGTAAAAATATTACACTAATTTTCTTGTTAAATCAATATAAATAGAAAAATAATCAATATACTGTATATATAAAATAAATTAAGAAATATAGCAAAAATAACTAAAAACAAAATAACGAGAGCCGTCCAAATGTGAACGGCTCTCGTTATTTGCGTAAAGTCATTGGCGTATTAACTTTAAGTTAATGTTACCATTCTTTCCTCTTAAAATCAAGTGTAAAATAATCGTGATTATTAACAAACTTTTAACGAAAAATTTATGCAATCATTCAATTGTTTTATGTGTGAAAATATGCCTATTTGTGATATTATAAATAAAAAGGAGATAGATACATATGACTTATTTGTTTTTGGCTTTAGGTGTTATTCTCGTTTGTATATTTGTTTCAAAAAGAACGGCGAAAGTTACACTTACTGTTGCATTTCTTAAGGCAGTTGCCAGCGTTTGTTTTATTTTAACAAGTCTTTTTGCTATGGTTGAAAATTCTGATTGTCCGAAAATAGTAGGAGCATTGGTTGCTGCAGGTGGTGTCTGGGGTCTTTTAGGTGATATTGCTCTGGATTTAAAATATGTTTTTTCAAAATACGAGAAAGAATATCTGTCTGCGGGATTCACTTCTTTTGGTGTAGGCCATATTTTTTATATTGCAGCTATGTACATTAACTATGGCTTTAATCTCAAGGCATTTATCGGTTCATTTATTGCTGGTTTAGTTTGTGTTGCGATTGTATTTATTGCACAGCCTTTAATGAAGCTTGATTATAGAGGATATAAAAAAATTACAGCAATATACATGTTTGTCCTTGGTTATACTTATGGTATCAGCTCGGGATACGCTATCTTTGATTATTCTTTATCTGCATTAATTTTTACAATCGGTTTTATTTTATTTCTTGCATCAGACATATTCTTGTCCGGTTTGTATTTCGGTCAGACAGAGAAGAAAAGAACAAGCAGACCTGCTATTATCATAAACCATCTTCTCTATTACTCAGCACAGTTTGTTATTGCGATAGCATTGTTATTTATTAAATAAAGGATTTCAAAAATATGATTACTGAAAAGTTATTTTACTCAGATGCATATATTTCTTCTTTTGACGCAACCGTTGTAAGTTGCGTCAAATCTTCTGATAAGTATCAGATTGTTTTAGATAAAACTGCTTTTTTCTTTGAGGGTGGCGGTCAGAAAGCAGATACCGGGTACATTGGCAACGCTAAAATTACTGATGTACAGGAAATAAATGGTGAGATTGTTCATTTTGCTGATATAGCTCTTGAAGAGAGCTCTGTGTATTCCTGTAAAATAGATTGGAATACTCGTTTCAGGCGTATGCAACAGCATGGCGGTGAACATATTGTTTCAGGTATTGTTCATTCTCTTTACGGATACAATAATGTTGGTTTTCATATGGAAGATGATTATGTTACAGTTGATTTTAGTGGTGAATTGACTCGCGAACAGCTTGATGATGTTGAAAATAAAGCTAATGAAGCTGTTTGTCAGAACTTTAATATCAGATGTTATTTTCCTGATGAAAATGAACTTAAAGAGCTTGATTACAGAAGTAAACTCGATCTTACTGAAGGTGTACGCCTTGTTGAAATAGAAAACACTGATTTGTGTGCTTGTTGTGCGCCACACCTTAATAAAACAGGTGAGATTGGCGTTATTAAAATCCTTGATTTTATGCGTCATAGAGGCGGTATACGTCTTGTAATGAAAAGCGGATTAGATGCTGTTGAAGACTATCGAAATAAATATAAGAGTGTCTATGAAATTTCTAATTTACTTTCGGCAAAACAGGGCGAAGTTACAAGCGCTGTTGAACGTTTACAGAAAGATAACGAAGAGCTATACAGGGAGTTTATCAACTTTAAAAAATCCGTTGCGCAAAGCGCGGAAAATAATTTGTGCTTTTCCGGTAATATTGCTTATTATATTACCTCCGGGTTTGATGCTGAAATGATGCGTTCTCTGGCTAATTTCGGTATGAAAAAAGCTGAACTTTGTCTCGTATTTTCAGGTGATGATGTTAGTGGATATTCATATATTGCAGTAAGCTCAAGCCTTGATATGAAAGAGGTTGCAAAGAATATCAATACATCACTCCAGGGCAGAGGTGGCGGTAGAGACACCATGATTCAGGGTAAGGTTTCTGCTAAGGAAGAGGATATTTTGAATTTTATTAATGGTAAGTGATTATATGGTTTATCAGGAAATTAAAAACAAGCTGATAAATTCAGCTAATCTTATTTTTAATACACAGCCTTTAGAGTATTTTTCGGATACTGAATGTTATGTTTTTCTTTATAATGAATGCAACGAAGAAAGTTTTGCTTTTTTATGTGGGCAAATCAAAGAAAAGTTTTTATTTGACTTAGTTAATTCGAATGAAATTGAAAACAATTCTTTCAGATTCTTTAAGAAAGATAATCTTCTCGTTTGCGTTGGATATTTCAGGTGCAATAATTCTGTCAGAATAGTTATTGACGGGAATACTGCATTACCTGATTTTGAACAGAAAAACATTATCAAAAAAACGCAAACAACTTTGTGGCAGTTTGAGGTCGACCATAGTCTTATTGATTGCGGTATGTGCTATATTATAAGAACATGTACAGGTGCATTTTTTGTTATTGATAGTGCTCATACTTATTCTGTAAATGATTGTGAAAGAATCCATGATTTCCTCAGAGCGCGTACGCCTGAGGGAGAAAAAATACATATTACAGGTTGGTTTATTACTCACGGTCATGATGACCATGTTGCTCAGTTTACAAACTATCTTGATTTCTATATGAAAGATACCATAATTGATAAGATTTATATGAATCTTATTCCGCTTGAGCATCGTGATAGTGATAGTTGGATGTTTGCAAACAAGATGTATGATGCTAACACGAGACGTGCCATAGCAGAGCATCCTGAAATTGAACTTGTAAGACTTCATACAGGAATGACTTTTTATATAGATAATCTTAAGCTTGATGCACTTTGTTCTCACGAGGATGTTTTCCCTGCGGATAACACAAATTACAACGACTCTTCAATTGTCTTGATGATTACATCAGAAGGCTCAAAAGTGCTTATTCCCGGTGATGCAGGTCATGAGGAAAGTTATATTCTTGAAGCAAGGTATCCGGAATACCTTAAAGCAGATATTGTTCAACAAGCTCACCATTGCCATTTTGGTACAACGGAAAGGTTTTATGAACTTGTTGGTGCAAAATGTGTTCTTTTCCCTGCAACTCAAATTAAATTTGATGAAACATGGGATGTTCATTCAACCAACAGGAAATCAATAGAAATCGCCGATGGTAATTATTATATTGCCTCCAATGGCACCGTTGAAATCGATTTACCATATGTTAAGGGGAACGAAAAAGTTCACCCTGACGCTACTTTTGAGAGTTTCAAAGGAGTTTTTGATTTGTGGACATATTCATATACTTCTGAGTATAAAGAGAAATTATATAATGAATATCTTTCCCGTGGTGGTAAACCGATAGATGAATATAAAAATGGTTTTTAAGTATGAAATTTGAATACACTATTATTCGTTCTCAACGAAAAACCCTTTCTCTTCAGGTTGATAAAAATTGTCAGATTACTGTAAGAGTGCCTTTTTATACAAGTGAAAGAGAAATCGAATTGTTCCTGCAAGAGAAAAAATCCTGGCTTGAAAAAGCTATTATTACTCAAAGAGAAAAAGTTAAAAAGCAAAAAACTTATTCGACGGAAGATATAGAGATTTTACGAAAAAAAGCGAAAGAAATTATACCAGAAAAAGTGCGATATTTCTCATCAATTATGGGTGTTACACCGACTGCGGTGAGAATTAACTCTGCAAAAACGCGGTATGGTTCCTGTTCAGGTAAGAATAGTCTCAATTTCTCTTTGTATCTTATGGATAAAAATGAAGAGTTTATTGATTATGTTGTAATTCACGAATTGGCTCATATTAAGCACCATAATCATAGCAAAGAGTTCTATTCTTTTATTGAAATATTTTTGCCTGACTATAAAAATATAGTTAAAAGAAATAAATAAAAGCTTGTGTATCCAATAAAGATGCACAAGCTTTTTGTTATAAGTATTTTCTGTATTCTGCAACAGCTAATTTATCACAGCGTTCATTTTCGGGGTGATCATTGTGTCCCTTGACCCATAAAAATTCAACCGAGTGAATTTCAAGTAAAACGAGGAGTTGTTGCCATAAATCAGGGTTAAGGGCAGGTTTTTTATCTTTTTTACGCCAACCATTATCACGCCATCCATAAACCCATTTTTGATTTATTGCATCACACACATACTTTGAATCAGTGGTAAGCTTTACTTTGCAAGGATATTTAAGCGCTTCAAGAGCTTTGATTACAGCAGTTAATTCCATTCTGTTGTTTGTTGTTTCTTTTACGCCACCGCTTAGTTCTTTTTCAACACCATCACACCTTAAAATTGATGCCCATCCGCCTGGACCGGGATTGCCGCTGCAAGCACCGTCTGTGAAGATTTCAACTGTTTTCATAATATTAAAAACCTACTTATTTCATAATCTTTTTTACATATTATCACATTAATTGAACATTTTAAAGATATAAATGATATTTTTCGGAGGAATTGGATGTTAGCTGTGATAATAGATGAGAAATCAAAGGAAATACATGACTACCTTCTGAAAAAATCATGTAGTGAATTATCACTTCTTACTTGTAGTTTAGCTGAAAAACAAGTTTCGGAGTTGAAGAGTTGTGGTGTAAATAGAGTTGTTTTTTTGGGAGACACTTTCATACAAACGGAAGTTGAAGTAATGTGCTTTGATAAATGCAATAAATTAGCGGATTTTATTGATAAATCAAAAGAAGAAAGCATAATTATTGTTTCATCAGCTGTGTATTTTGAAATAAAAAATGATGTGATGTTCTCTGATTTTACTAGCTTTACAAGGTTGAATTTAATAGATGATGAAGGGGAGATTGCTTGCGCTGTTTTTAACGGTAAAGATGTTTCTGCTGTTTTAAGTTCAGTTAATTTGATTGATAAGCTGCCTGAAGTATTCTTTTCCAGAAAAAATACAAGTGTTAAATGCGCTGATTTTGTTTATAAAATTGATAATATTCGCAATTATAAAAAACTTTTAAGCATGATTTTGGGTGCAAAAACAAATATTATTCTTCCTGAAATTGCTGAAGGAATCTACTCTGAGAGCGATATGCCAAAAGGTGATTATGTAATTGTTCCACCGGTATATTTTGGCAAAAATGTTCAAGTTGAATCAGGTAGCGTGATTGGACCCAACACGATTATTGAATCTGATTCGTTGATTTCTAAAAATACTTATGTAAAGAAATCTTTTATATCAAATAGTGGCTTTGTTTCAAACGGATGTTTTTTAGATGGTGTTTTCTGCGGAGAAAACGTATCATTAAGAAAAAATTCGGCTGTCTTTGCTGATAGCATTTTAGGGAACAATGTTGTTTTATCTGAAGAAACAATTCTTGAAAATGGTTCATTAATCAGGCCTTTTACTCATGTTTCAGATGCGAAAAATAATATAATCAATTATAAAGAAAATGAATCAATATCAGGCTTTTGCGGATATACACCGGAAAAAGCAGCGCTTTTGGGTGGTGCGATCGGTTCTCACTACAAAAAAGAAAAAATTGTTATAATGTGTAATAGTGAATGTAATTCAGTTATTTTGAAACACGCACTCGTTTCAGGTCTTCTTTCAACGGGTAATCATTGTTTTGATTGTGGTTTCGGTTTTTTATCGTCAATTATTTTTACATTATTATATTGTGATATTGAAGTAGGGATTTTTATACAGGGATTTCATGACGGGACGATAATTTCAGTAGTTAAAAAAGATGGTTTTTTTATATCAAAATCTGAGTTTTATTGTATAAAAGAAAAAATGCTCAATGCAAACATAGAAAGATGCAATCAAAATGAATGTGGTCAGCTTCATATAATACGCAAAATGAAGAATATATATATCAACAATCTTGTCAAGAATATCTCTGATTCTTTAAATGTTTTTCCGATATTTAACTGTAGTAATAAAATTATAAATGATATTGTAGAATCAGCTTTTTTAAAACTTAAATGTGAAAATTATAAAAACAAAATTTATTTTACAATAAACGAAACGGGAACACGAGTTGATTGTGTATGCAAGAAGGTTAAATACACCCATGAAAAGCTACAGGAATTTGTTGCATTTTATGACGATGTTAACAGTTGTTCGAATTGGCAAATCATGCGTAATGATGCGGTTTATCTCTGTTTCAAGGTGCTTGAAATTATAGCGTCAAATCACCTTGAATTTTCAACAGAAATAGAAAATATACCATCGTTTTTTATTGCTGAAAAGATACTCGAAACAGACAAAAAAATACCATATATTGCATCAAAGTTTTCAGGTGAAAATGATATTATATTTTCAGATTCTTCTTTGTTTATCAAGGATAAAGATTTTAAAATTAAAGTTATTGAAAACGACAATATCAAAAAAATGAAAATATTTGCGAAAAGTTATAAGTATGAGTTAGCAGAAGAAATTGCGGTTGAGGTTGAGCGAATTTTGAAAAAGTATGATATAACAGATATTACTTGACATAATTTTTAATTAATAGTATTATATATTATTAGATAATTGGGAGAATATGCCGTCAAACGGGACGGCTCTACATATAGATTTATTGAGTTAATCAAATAATTTAACAGGAGATATTTATGTCAAAAGAAATGAAGAAAAAGAAAGCTCCTGCTCAGGAGCAACAAAACATAAAGACAAAATCAAAAAAAGATAGTACATCAAAAAAAAGTGTTAAAAGTGGTAAGAGTAATAAACCAAGCGATAAGAAAACCTCAGCAAATAATAAAACAACGAAAAAAGCTACAGATAAAAAGCCTAAATCACAGCAAAAAAATAAATACGCAAAGTATTCAAAGGTGGTTCCTCCTATGAGAAGTGATAAGCCTGTTAAGGTTTCATTTTTAGGTGGTATTAACGAAGTAGGAAAAAATATGACCTGCTATGAATATAATAAATCAATGCTTATTGTAGACTGTGGCCTCGCTTTCCCTGAATCTGAGCAACTTGGTGTTGACTTTGTTATACCTGATTTCACTTTTGTTGAAAAAAATGTCGATTTAATAAAGGGTATTCTTATTACTCATGGCCACGAAGACCACATCGGAGCGTTGTGTTATCTTTTAAAGAAAATAAATGTACCTGTTTATGCAACGCTTTTGACTGCCGGTCTTATTAAGGGCAAACTTTCCGAACATTCTCTTGAACATGATGTAACAATTAATGTTGTTAAAGCCGGGGATGAAATCACTTTAGGTGATTTCCGTGTTGAATTTATAAAGGTAAACCACTCTATACCTGATGCAGTTGCTCTTGCCATTAAAACAGATTCCGGAACAATTATTCAGACAGGCGACTTTAAAATAGATACGTGCCCTATAGATGGCGGAATAATTAACCTTTCAAGATTTGCTGAATTAGGTAATGAGGGCGTTCTTTGTCTTTTATCTGATTCAACTAACGCAGAGCAGCCGGGATATGCCCAAAGTGAAAGCACGGTCGGAGCGACATTTAAAAACTTGTTTAACGATGCAGGGGATAAGCGTATTATCATTGCTACCTTTGCTTCAAACATTCATAGAGTTCAGCAGATAATTGATATTTCAGCCAAAACAGGCAGAAAAGTAGCTCTTTCAGGCAGAAGCCTTGAAAATGTTGTTTCTATAGCTGCAGAGCTTGGCTATATGAATATTCCTGATGGTACTTTGATTAGCATTGATGAAATCAAGAATTATTCTGATGACAGGCTCGTTATTGTTACAACAGGTAGTCAGGGTGAACCGATGTCAGCTCTTTCCAGAATGGCGTCAGGTAATCACAGAAAAGTATCTGTCGGGTATAACGATTGTGTTATTATTTCAGCTAAACCTATTCCGGGTAACGAAAAAACAGTTTTCAAAGTAATAAACGACCTTCTTAAATTAGGTGCGCGTGTAATTTACGAGAAAATGTATGATGTTCATGTTTCAGGTCATGCCTGTCAGGAAGAATTGAAGCTTATGCTTTCTCTCGTTAAGCCTAAGTATTTTATTCCTGTTCATGGTGAGCAGAAACATCTGCGTTACCATGGCAGACTTGCAGAAAGCATTGGTATTGACCCGCATAACATAATAATTGCCGATAATGGATATGAGGTTTCTGTTTCTGAAAAAAATATTGCTGTTTCGGGAACGGTAGCAAGTGGCAAGGTTTATGTTGATGGCTATGGTGTTGGCGACGTTGGCACCCGTGTTATGAAGGAAAGGCTTCATTTGGGTCAGGATGGAATAATAATCATTGCTGCAACAATTGATGGCGCATCCGGTGAGCTTCTTTCGGGTCCTGAAGTTGTTTCAAAGGGCTTTGTTTACGTTAAGGAAGCTGAACTATTAATGAATGAGGCAGTTGCCTTGTCCATGAGTGTTATTGATAGCTTCCCGCCATATAGTTTTGATATAAATCAGATGAATACAAAACTCAGGGATTCAATATCCCGACTTATGTACGAAAGAACAAAACGTAGTCCAATGATTTTACCGATTCTTATGGAGGTTTAAAGTGAAGTTAAAGGCTTTGTTTTATCAGAATCCCGCAGGCTTTTCGGCGGCAATTCTTGTGTTTGCCGCCACAATTTGCGGTTATTTTGTTAATAGAGAATCTTTTGTTATCCTACTTATTTCTTTCTTGGTTATTCTTGTTCTGGACGTGCTTTATGCGGTTTTTTCCCTAAAATCAACGAAAAAGTATGTTAACGCCGTAAATAACGCCCTTTTAACAGGTGAATCAAGGACGGTTGATGAATTTCCTTTACCAACTGTTATTTGCGATAAATACGGGAACTTGGTTTGGTACAATCAACAGTTTTCTGAGGACGTAGTTAAGTCTTGTGATATTAAAAATCTTTCAATTAACGATATTTTTGATGATTTTTCATATGAGAGATATTCAAGCGAAAAAATTGTTAATGGTTCTTTTGCGGACAATCAATACACGGCTTTTGTTGTTAATGCTAAAAGTGAAACAAATCCGATGCTTTGTTTTTATTTGTTTGATGATACCGCTTTAAAAGAGATTGCTCTTGAATATACATATTCCCGTCCATTTGTTATGCTCATTACAATTGATAATATTGAGCAACTTGTCCGACATCTTACTGATAGTAAGTTCGCTCTTGTTCTCAGTGGAATAGAAAGTAAAATCGAAGATTGGCTTAAAGATGAAAATATTGTTTTAAAAAGAATTGGTAATGGCAATTTTGTTGTAATTGGTGAAAAACGTAATCTTGATTCTTTAACTGAAAAGAAATTTTCTGTTTTGAACGAGGTAAGAGGTTACACGTATAAGGATGTTTCTGTTAACGCTACTCTTTCTATAGGTGTTGGTAATGGAGAAAATTTCGCTGAATGCGAATCGCGTGCTAAAAAAGCTCTCGATATGGCCCTCGGTAGAGGTGGCGACCAGGCTGCAATATTTTCTGAAAATGGCTATATTTATTTTGGTGGCGTATCTAACAGACTGAATGATAATAATCGCGTTTCACCAAGACAGACTGCTGCTAATATTTCATCCCTTATAAAAAAGCATAATAAAGCAATCATTATGGGTCATAAATATTCTGATTGCGATGCAATAGGTGCCGCTCTTGGTATGTATTTCTTTGCGGAAGCTTGCGGAGTTGAGGCTTATATTGCCGTTGATTCGAAAACAACATTAGCTTCACCACTTATTGAAATGTTTGAAGAAAAAGGTTTCAAGCATTTTATCAGTACATCAAAGGCTCTTGATATGTGCAAGGACGATACTGTTGTTATTGTAGTTGATACTCAACGCAAAGCTCTCACGGAAAGTCCTGATTTATATGACCTTGCCGGTTCAACTATTGTTATTGATCACCATAGGCGTACAGAGGATTATATTTCCGATGCAGATATATCATACAGTGTTCCATCTGCTTCATCTACTTGTGAAATGGTTTCTGAATTGATTCAATATTCAACAATTCAGGATAATCCTTCTGCTGATATTGCCACGGCTCTTTTTTCAGGTATTGTTCTTGATACAAAGGATTTTGTTCTCAGAACATCACAGCGTACGTTTGAGGCAGCGGGTTTCTTAAGAGATAGCGGTGCCGATACTGTTCAGGTTAAAAAGTTTTTTGCAATTGACGCTGAAATGGCATCTATTAAAAATGAGATCATTTCCAACTCAAAAATATTTAACGGATTTATGATAGGTGTTTGCAACGCTGATAATAAAAACATCCGTATTGTTACTTCATCTGCAGCAGACGATATGCTCAATATTGATGGTGTAAAAGCATCATTTGTTATATCAAAGCTAGGTCTCGGTAAATATCAGATTTCTGCTCGTTCACTTGGCGAAGAGAATGTTCAGCTTATAATGGAACAGCTCAATGGTGGTGGTCATATTACTATGGCTGCTGCCCAGATAAAAGCAAGTGATTCAGAAGGAGCTAAAGCTATGCTTCTTGATGCAATCAGTGAATATTTAAATAATAAATAATCTTTCCACGGAGGTACTAAAATGGAAGTTATATTAAAAAATGATGTAAAAGGTCTTGGTAAAAAAGGAGAAAAGGTATCAGTTTCTGAGGGCTATGCCCGTAATTTTCTTTTTCCGAAGGGACTTGCTGCTGAAATTAATGCGCAGCTTATGTCTGAACTTAAGAATAAACAGTCTTCTGAGCAGTTTAAAGCAGATGAAGAGCTTAAAGCTGCTAAGGCAAATGCTGATAAAATAAAAGGACAGACAGTTGTTATCAAAGCAAAAGGTGGGGCAAACGGAAAACTTTTTGGTAGCGTTACTGCTAAAGAGATTTCTCAGGTTGTTTCAACTAATTTTGCAATTAAGGTTGACAAGCGCAAAATTTCTGTTGATGATATTAAAGCGTTTGGTACTTATAATGCGCAAATCCGTCTTCATCCTCAGGTTACTGCAGACTTTAAGGTTCAGGTAATTGAGGCATAAAATTTTCCGGAAGGGTAAAAGCTATGGCTGATAAAAACAGTTTTCAATCATATGATTTAAATGATTTACCATACAGCCTTGAAACAGAACAGGCTGTTATTGGTTCCATTTTAATCAACCCGGAATGTGTGAGTGCTGTTCTTTCTCACATCAGGCCGGATTATTTCTACATACCTCAGCATAGGGCAATTATGGATGCTATTGTTGTGCTTGATACTTTAGGCTCAAGAATAGATGCTTTAACCGTTCTTGATAAGCTTAGCGCTGACAGTTCTTTTGATAAAGAAAACGGGAAAAATCTTCTTTTCCAGATTGCTCAGAGTGTTCCGTCTGCCGCCAACGTTGAAAATTATTGTAAGATTGTACGAGAAAAATATTTTCTCCGTTTGTTGATTTCTATTTCACAAGAAACTATTGAGTCCGCAACAGGCGGTGGTGCCGAAGCAGACAAGATTCTCGATTCAACCGAACAGAAAATCTACGATATCAGAAGAGGTAAAACTACCGGTTCTCTTCAACGTCTTAGCGATGTTATTTCTGCAGAAGTTTATCCATCACTTGCTAAGATTACTTCTGAAAATGCGGATGAGTACAAGGGTATGCCTATGGGATTTTCAAAGCTCGACGAAATAACATCCGGGCTTAACAAATCTGACCTTGTTATTATTGGCGCGCGACCGGCTATGGGTAAAACAAGTTTTGCTCTTAATATTGCAAGAAACGTTGCTATGACAGGCAAAAAGGTTGTTTTCTTTTCTCTTGAAATGTCAAATGAACAGCTTGCTTCCAGAGTTCTTTCAACTGAAGCACGTGTTGATTCTAACAAATTCCGTTCAGGTAATATTTCAGCTGAAGAATGGGTAAGACTTGCTGAAGCAACTGAAAGACTTGGTAAATGTAACTTGTATTTTGATGATACTGCTTCAATAACAGTTCCTGAAATTAAATCAAAAATCAGACGAGCACGTGATGTTGATTGTATTATTATTGACTACCTTGGTCTTATGGAATCAGCAAAAAGGAAAGAAAACCGTGTTCAGGAAGTTACAGAGATTACAAGAAGTCTTAAAATGCTTGCAAAGGATATGAAAATACCTGTTGTTTGTTGTTGTCAGCTTTCTCGTGGTCCTGAAAAGAATGGTAAAGCTTCTAACAGACCTCAGCTTTCTGACCTTCGTGAATCAGGCTCAATTGAACAGGACGCAGATATTGTTATGATGCTTTATCGTGAGGGTTACTATTATAACAAGGATAAAGATAAGGACGCTGAACAGGTCGATATGACCCAGGCAGACGTTGACGTTGTTAAAAACCGTCATGGTGCAACCGAAAGAGTAAAGCTCCATTGGGATGCACAGTACACATTATTCTCCACATTGGAGTATAGAAATGAATAATTATTCTGTTATTGTTAAAAATAAAGTGTTATCTGCTTTTAAAAAATATTCAATGCTTGAAAACACAAAAACCATTTTAGTTGGTTTTTCAGGTGGAGCAGATTCGGTTTGTTTGTTGAATGTACTTAATTCTATTAAAAATGAATTTGACTATGACTTAAAAGCGGTTCACATAAATCATGGTATACGTGGTGAAGAAGCAATACGAGATATGGAATTTGCAATTGCTTTCTGTTCAAAAATTAATATTCCTATTGAAACTTGTTCTTTTGATTGTATTACTGAAGCTAATAAATCAAAAGAATCGCTTGAAGAATGTGGTAGACGTTTAAGGTATTTGGCTTTTGATGAAATGTGTGATGATTCTACAAAAATAGCCACAGCACATAATGCCAACGATAATGCGGAAACAGTTTTATTCAATTTATCACGCGGTGCATCTGTTAAAGGCGTATGCGGTATACCGCCGGTACGTGATAATATAATAAGACCTTTGATATATTGCTCCCGCGAAGAAATAGAAGGGTACTGCAAAGAAAATAGTTTATCTTTCGTAACAGACAGTACGAATTTATGTGATGAATACACAAGAAACAAAATTCGTCATAACGTCCTACCTGTTTTATGTGAAGTGAATTCTTCCGCGGTTTCAAATATTATTAATTTAAGTGAAAGCGCACGTGATGTGTGTGAATTTATCTTGTCTGAGGCTCAGAATGCCTTAAGTAAGGCTTATGTTAATGAAAACATATATGATATATCTTATCTTAAAACCTTGCATAAAGCCGTTTTAAACGAAGTTATTGTGATTGCTTATTCAAGATTTTCTTGTAATTCACTTGATAGAGAAAAAATCAATTTGATTTCTGAGTTAATTTCCGATGGTGGCAGAATTCAGCTTTATAGAAATGAAACGGTGGAGGTTGTTAAAGGACAACTCAGGTTTTTTTCATTGCAACAAACTAAAACTGAACGAAATGCAATAAATGTATCTTTAGCAGGTGAATATTCTTTTGGTGAATTTTTGGTGAATATTTGTGAATTTAATGAATGTTCAAAAAATATTAACAGAAATGTATTGGATAATCTGATTGATTGTGATAAAATTAATGGAAAATTGTTCCTACGTACACGTAAAGAAGGCGACAAGTTTGATTTGTATAAAAGAAATGTTTCCAAATCATTGAAAAAGCTATTCTCTGAACTTAACATTCCTGTTGAGAAAAGGAATGAAATTCCTGTTATATGCGATGATGGTGGTGTTGTGTGGATTTATTCTGTAGGCACAAGTGCTCGTTGTCATATCACAGAATCTTCAAGTAATATTATATATGTCAGGGGAGAAAATAATGGTTAGTATGGATATGGAGAAAGATATTGAGAAAGTTCTTATCTCGGAAGAAGAACTTTTTGAGACAGTTAAAAGACTTGGCGCTCAGATTTCAGCAGATTATAAGGATAAAGACCTTCTTCTTGTCAGTATTCTTAAAGGTTCGGTTGTTTTTATGGCTGATCTTATGCGTGAAATTAAAATTCCTTGTAATATAGATTTTATGGCGGTTTCAAGCTATGGTTCGGGCGTTAAGACTTCTGGTGTAGTAAAGATTATTAAGGATTTAGATAAATCAATTGAGGGTAAAGATTTACTTATTATTGAGGATATTCTTGATAGTGGCAGAACTTTAAACTATATCAGACAGATTCTTTTGGCAAGAAAACCTAATAGTATCAAAATATGCACTCTTTTTGATAAGCCGGAACGTCGCGAAGTTGATGTTTTTGCAGACTACATTGGTTGTAAGGTTCCAAATGAATTTATTGTTGGCTACGGCCTTGATTATGATGAATATTATAGAAATCTTCCGTATATCGGTGCTTTAAAGCGCTCTGTTTATGAAGATTAATTATTGATTACAAAAGAGAGGTGAGCTGTTATAAAAAGCAGCGAAAAAATCAAAGCGATATTACCATACATTGTGATTCCGCTTGTGATGTTAATTGTTATAACAGTGGTTTCTGGCGATTCAGCAAAAAACACTAAACTAAAATACTATCAGGTTGTTGAGTATTTTGAAAAAAATCAAGTTACAGAATATGAACTTAATATTGGTACAGGTAATCTGAATTTCAAACTTCAGGACGGAACAGCAGCTAAATACACTGTTCCTAATGTTAACCTTTTTGTTGATGATATTCATGAAGGTGTTGTTGAATATAACAAGCAGAATCCTGATAAGCAGATTGAATATAACTATGTATCAGGTGCATCAACAAATTATCTTATTCAACTTATTCCCACAGCTTTAATGATGATCGTTCTCGTTATTGTTGGTGTTATGTTTGTTAAGAGAATGAACAACACAATATCGGGTGAGAACAATCGTGCAATGAATTTCGGTAAGGCACGCGTTAAATTCGGTAAAGATGAAAAACGTAAAACGACCTTCAAAGAGGTTGCAGGTGCAGATGAGGAAAAAGAAGAGCTTCAGGAAATTGTTGAGTTCCTTAAAGACCCTAAAAAGTTTACTGAACTTGGTGCACGTATACCTAAAGGCGTTCTTCTTGTAGGCCCTCCGGGTACAGGTAAAACCTTGCTAGCAAGAGCCGTTGCAGGTGAAGCAGACGTTCCGTTCTTCTCAATTTCAGGTTCTGATTTTGTTGAAATGTATGTCGGCGTTGGTGCTTCTCGTGTAAGAGACCTTTTTGATCAGGCAAAAAAGAGCGCTCCTGCAATAATTTTCATTGATGAAATTGATGCTGTTGGTCGTCATCGTGGTGCAGGTATGGGTGGCGGACACGATGAAAGAGAACAGACTCTTAATCAGCTCCTTGTTGAAATGGATGGCTTCGGTAATAATGAAGGAATAATTATTATTGCTGCTACAAACAGACCTGATATTCTTGACCCTGCGCTTCTCCGACCGGGGCGTTTTGACAGACAGGTTACAGTTGGCAGACCTGACTTGAAGGGTAGAGAAGAGATACTTCATGTCCATGCTAAAAACAAACCTCTTGGTCCTGATGTGGATCTTAAAACAATTGCTCATGGTACAGTCGGATTTACAGGTGCAGACCTTGAAAATCTTCTCAATGAAGCTGCTCTTCTTGCTGCAAAACGTAATAAAAAGGCAATTACAATGGTTGAAATTGATGAGGCTATTGTTAAGGTTGAAGTTGGTACAGAAAAGAAATCTCATAAGTATACAGAGAAAGAAAAGAAGATGACTGCTTATCATGAAGCAGGTCATGCAGTCGTTGCTTTCTATCTTGAAAACAGTGATCCTGTTTATGAAATTTCTATAATTCCTCGCGGTATGGCGGGTGGCTATACACTATACAGACCTGATGAAGATTCATCATATATGAATAAATCTGAAATGCTTGACCGTATAGTTTCCTTAATGGGTGGTCGTGTTGCTGAGAAGATTATCGGTGGTGATATTTCTACCGGTCCGTCTTCAGATATTTCTCATGCAACTGATATGGCTCGTTCAATGGTTACGCGCTATGGTATGAGCGAGAATCTTGGTCCTATTGTTTATGGTAAAGATAATGACCAGGTGTTCTTAGGTATGGATTATAACCATACAAAGAACTATTCTGATTCATATGCAAAAGCAATTGATGACGAAATTAAACAGATTGTTCTTGATTGTGAAAAACGTTGCTTTGATATTCTTACAGAACATAACGATAAGCTTGTTCTTATCGGTGAAACACTTATTAACAAAGAAAAAATTAACAAGGATACATTCCTTAAACTTATGGATGTAAACTATGATCCTGATTCAGTTGATAATGTTGAAGAGAATTTCGCATTAAGTGAAGAGACTATTCCCGCAGAACAGAATTCTGTAGAAGAAACTGCTGTACCGGAAGAAACAGTAGCAGAAGAAAAAACAGAAGAATAAGCATGAAACAGTTGTCTGAATTTCAGGCAACTGTTTTTATAATATGTTTGACTTGTTTAAATCTCATATGGTATACTCAAATATAATTAATTATTAGTAAATAAGAGGTTTTTTTATGGACTATAAAAATCCTGCTCTTTCTCCTGAAGAAAGAGCTGAAAGCTTACTTTCTCTTATGACCCTTGAAGAGAAAGTAGCGCAAATAGATATTATAAGAGGCGTTGAATTTTCAACTAAGCCTCATAGACTCAGTCATTGTGCTATTGAGGCTGATTCTCAGGTTGATTACGATAAACTTTCTGAAACCTTAGGCGATAACGGTATTGGTTTTATTCATGATTCTTATACTGAGCCAAAGGTATTCAATATGTTTCAAAAATATATGATTGAAAATACAAGGCTTGGTATACCTTGTATTTTTACCGGTGAAGCTCTTCATGGTATTTCCTGGCCAGGTGCTACAGTTTTTCCTGTACCATTAGCGCTTTCAGCAAGCTTTAACAGAAAAAATGTAAACACAATAGGACGAGCAATTGCTTCGGAAACACGTGCTCTTGGTATGCACGAAATTCTTGCACCAAACCTTGATGTTGCAAGAGAGCCTCGTTGGGGCAGAGTGGAAGAGACTTTTGGTGAAGATACATATCTTTCATCTGAAATGGCGTATGCAATAATTACAGGTGAACAGCAGAACGGCAACATTGATAGAAACGATGCTGTTATTACTGAACCTAAGCATTATTGTGTGCATGGTATACCCGAAAACGGCATAAATTGTGCTCCTGCAAGAGTCGGTAGAAGAGAAATTGAGCAATGCTACCTTCCTGTTTTTGAAACAGCTATTAAAAAAGCCGGTGCAAACAACGTTATGGCTTGTTACAATGCGATTGATTCTGAGGTTGTTTTAAGTTCTGAGTACTATCTTACTGAAGTATTAAGAAACAGATGGAATATGAAGGGCTATGTCCGTGCTGACTGGGGTGCCGTAGTTCGTTTAGTTAACCGTCATTTTACCGCTGCGTCAGATAAAGATGCGATTTGTGATGTAATAAATGCAGGCCTTGATATGCAGGGTTGCTGCGATTACACTTCTACATTCTGGGAAAAAACAATAATAGAGCTCGTTAATGAAGGCAGAATTTCTATGGAACGCATTGACGATGCAGTCCGCAGAGTTCTTACCCTTAAATTCAGACTTGGTTTGTTTGAGAACCCATATACTGATGAAGAACATTTCAAAGATGTAATCAGATGTAAAGAACATATAGATGCTTCTCATAATGCTGCAAAGCAGGCAATAACATTAATTAAAAATGATGGCATTCTTCCTCTTAAAAAGGGTTATAAAAAGATAGCCCTTTTAGGTCCTAACTCTAATCGTCAGCGTCTCGGTGGATATTCATCTGCTCCTGATGGATATGAATTGAAGTCGGTTTACGATGAAATGAAAGCATATTTTGGTGACGAGGTTGAAATACTTCAATGTAATGGTTGCGGAATTCCTAAAGACCTTCAGGTTGAAACTCAGGAAGGGCAGCCTCACCTTGTAGAGGTTTACGATGAGGATGAAAAAGACTGCATTGACGATGCGGTTGCAATTGCAAATGAATGTGAAATTGCTATTCTTGTTTGCGGAGACAATACATTCACGAGTAGCGAGGGCCACGACAGAGCAGATTTAAGACTTGCAGGAAAACAGCGTGAGCTTATTGAACGAGTTGCTGCTACAGGTACACCTGTTGTTCTTGTACTGGAAAACGGTAGGGTAGTTGATTTATCTGTAGAAAGTAACATTACTTCAGCCATTATGCTTGCATGGTTTGGTGGTGAAACAGGCGCAAAAGCCATTGTTGAAACCCTTGTTGGTGATAATAATCCTGCAGGCAGACTCCCTGTGTCTTTTCCGCAGGATTCTAACAGAATCCCTTGTTACTACACTCTTCTTCCTAATAACACAGAGGTAATGTTTGAGGGTAACAGAAGAGCTAAATATCCGTTTGGTTTTGGTTTGTCTTATACTACGTTTGATTATTCTGATTTATTTATTGATAAAACAGGTGAATATGATTATACGGTAAAGGTAAATGTTAAGAATACCGGTTCTGTAAAGGGTGATGAGGTTGTTCAGCTTTACGTGAATGATATGGTTTCTTCCGTTATCACACCTTTAAAAGAACTTAAAGGTTTTGAAAGAATTACTTTGGATGCAGGCGAAAGCAAAACAGTTGAATTCAAACTTACGTTTGACTCATTTAAGCTTTTAAATAAGAATTTTGAATGGGTTGTAGAAAATGGTGAATTTAACATTATGGTTGGTGCATCTTCAGAAGATATAAAACTTTCTGAAATTATTAAAATATAAACAAAGATGAGGTAATGTTTTGAATATTGAGGAATTAGTTAAAAAACAGCGTGATTTTTTTCAGAGCGGAGCGACGCTTCCTGTAAAATTTCGCTTAAAAATGCTTATTAAACTTTATAAGTGTATCAGTAAGTATAGAAACGAAATCAATTTAGCTCTTGAAAAAGACTTGGGTAAATGTGATTTTGATGGCTTTATGTGTGAAACAGGCGTTGTTCTTATGGAACTTAACTATATGATTCGCCACACACCTTCATATGCGAGAAAACATCTTATTTATACACCTGTAGGACAGTGCTTGGGTAATGGTTATACAAAAGCAGTTCCATATGGTAATGTGCTTATAATGAGCCCTTGGAATTATCCGTTTCTTTTGACTATGGAACCAATTTCAGACGCTATTGCAGCAGGTAATACAATAATTGTTAAGCCAAGCGCATATTCTCCTGCAACAAGTGAAATAATCAGTAAAATTATTTCAGAATGTTTCCCTGAGGAATATATTGCTTGTGTTACAGGTGGCAGAGAAGAAAATAAAGAACTTTTAAACCAGAAGTTTGATATGATTTTCTTTACAGGTAGTCAGTCTGTTGGCAAAGAGGTTCTTCACCATGCAGCAGATAATTTAACTCCTGTTGTACTTGAATTAGGTGGCAAAAACCCGTGTATTGTTGACAATACTGCTAAAATCAAAGTAGCTGCCAGAAGAATTGTTTTTGGTAAATTCCTTAATTGTGGCCAGACATGTGTTGCGCCTGATTATGTTATTTGCCATAGTAGTGTAAAAGAACAGCTGATTAAAGAAATATTAAAGCAAATAAAAGTGCAATATGGTGAAAATATTCTCGAAAACTACGAATATGGTAAAATTGTTAATGAAAAGCACTTTAACAGGATTTGTAGTTTAATAGATAATAATAAGGTTATATTTGGAGGAGATAATTCACCAGAAAAGCTTAAAATAGGTCCTACAGTAATGGACAATGTCTCTTGGGACGACGCTGTTATGCAAGAAGAGATTTTTGGTCCGATATTACCGATTCTTACATTTGATACATATGAGGAGCTTTATTCCTTATTTGCTAATAAACCAAAACCACTTGCACTCTATATTTTTTCTGAGAATAAAAAGCATATAGACGAAACTATTGAGCGTTGTGCATTCGGTGGAGGCTGCATAAACGATACGATTATGCAGATTGCTATCAATAGCTTTGGCTTTGGTGGCGTAGGCGAAAGCGGTATGGGTAGCTATCATGGCAGAGCAGGTTTTAATGCTTTTTCACACGAAAAGAGTATCCATAAAAAAGTATCATGGTTTGATTTCCCTGTAAGATACTCGCCACATAACAAAATTTTTAAGGCTATTTCACATCTCTATTTAAGATGAATAAAAAACACGACTTACTTTCTGTAAGTCGTGTTTTTTATCAAAAGAATTTGTATATTTCGTCGTAATTGTTTATGTAGTAATCGCAGTATTTTTTTATTTCTTCGGGATCTTCAGGTTCCGATACATCATTAATACCAACAACATTATAACCGGCTTTTTTTGCGGTTTTTATTGCATAAAATGCATCTTCAAAAACGAATGTTGTCTCTTTAGGTGTTCCTAAATGTTCTAAAGATTTGTCGTATATAACTGCTGTGTCTTTTCCTGCGCCAACGCCGTTACAGGTGTATATTTCAGAGAAATAGTGGAGCAAACCATTTCTTTCAAGTGCTTTTTCAACCATATATTTATCTGTTGCTGTAGCAACACACATTTTTACACCTTTGTTTTTAAGATATTCAAGAAACTCCTGTATGCCGTCTTTTTTTATTACTTCATTAAAATAGAATCCCTCAACAAGCATATTTATATCATTAATTATGCTTTCGATTGTTGCTGTGTTATCAAAATGCTCGATATAATATTCTGCAGCTTGTTGTAAGCTCATTTGTGTGAATTGCTTATCTGCGCCTGCAGGAACCTTAATATTTTTCATTTCAAGAAATTTATAGCCAATTTCATTCCATATGAACATAGAGTCGAGTATTGTTCCGTCAAGGTCAAATATCGCTCCTTCGATCGAATTTAAAGATTTGTTGTCGCTCATTTTTATACCTCATTTATTTTCTTTTATAATTATTAAAGCAGTTCCGTTATGTACTGTTATTTCTGCCTGATTACCGATAAATTCATTACTTACACCTAACGGATAACTTTGTGTTAAAGTGTGATTCTCAAGCTCATATAAAAGCCCTTTGATTGAAACGCAAGCGCTTTCAGAATAAGAGAAAACAGATACTATACCATTTAAGCTTTCAGGAAAAGATACACCTTCATTTTTTATTAGCATCAGTGAAGTTTTTTCGTCATAAAATATTGCGTTTCCTCCAAGTTGTTTTATATATGAACATGCTTGAATGGATGCAATCGTGTGATCAAAACGTTCTCCACCGATGCAACCGAATATCCTGAAATTTCTGAAGCCATTATCAAATCCTGTTTTAATTGCTAATAAAAGGTCTGTATCATCTTTCATAACAGGATGTTTAATAACGTTTTCTCCTGTAGGAACATATTCTAATGAATCAAAATCACCAACAATATAATTCGGTTTCAAACCGAATTTTTCAGCGTTTAAAACTCCTTTGTCTGCGGCAATTACAAAATCATTGTCATCAGGATTAAAATTGAATTGGTTAACATCTAAAGAACCAAAAATATAACAAATATTCATTTAATCACCATTAATTTGTAATGCTATAATAATACAAAATAATTTTAATAAAATCAATAGAAAAAGCATCGTAATTTACGATGCTTTGAAGTTCAGAATATTCCGTATGTAACAAAAGACATTATAAGTCCGGCAATAAATACACCGATTGCAATAATAGGTAAGCATTTTTTGAAACGTAAATCCATGAGAGCGGCAATTAAAGCGCCTGTCCAACCACCTGTACCGGGAAGGGGAATTGCAACAAACAAAAGAAGCCCCCATTCTTTATATTTAACCATTGTATCTTGTTTTTTAGAAGCTCTTGCTTCCATTTTATCAACAATTTTTGAAAGTGCTTTTGATTTCTTCATTAGAGCAAAAATCTTTCTGATGAAGAGAAGAATGAATGGAATGGGGATCATGTTGCCAATGAAGCAAACAAGGAAAGCCTGAATAAAAGGTACCCCTAATATAAATGCGGCTATCATTCCGCCTCTGAGCTCTAATACAGGGAAAAGAGAAATAATAAAAGGGATGAGTGCTGTGGGGATATTATTGCTTTCTAAAAAGCTTACAAAAATCTCAACTATCTCGTTAACCATTTTGTACCTCACTGATATATTTGTTTTCAATCAGAAACTCGTGGGCTTCTTTAAGAATTGCTTTATCATTTTCAAATTTAAGATATTTATATGCGCCATCAAAAGGAAGCCATATGTAATCTTCAATTTCTTCTTGTTGGATTTTTGTTTGCTCATCCTTGGTAGTTCCGGTAAAGATATGAACAGTTTTTTGAATTTTATTTTGGATTGTATATTGTGATTTACTCATAAAACCGGGGAAAATTTCAAGATGAATTCCTGTTTCTTCAAGAACCTCGCGCTTTGCGGTCTGTTTAAGAGATTCACCATCTTCAACATGACCCTTAGGGAAGCTCCAATTGGAGCTTCTTCTGTTTTTAATGAGCAAAAATCTTGTTATGCCACCAATATTTCTGTAAACGACAGCACCACAGGATTTTTCATAGTAGCAATCCAAAGAAAAAGCTCGTCCGTTTGTAATAAAAGAAATTGCTCTACGAATTTCCCAATCAATATATCTTTTTGATTTTGGCGCGGCAATAAGCTTTTGTTCTCCGTTATCACGGAAACGCAAAATGGCAATCACTCTGCCATCAAAATGTTTAACGGGATTGTCGATACCTAAAATTAAAACACCGCTGATAGGTGATGATGCACGGAATTTACCGATTGGTGTGCCGTGGTTGAGTTTGTAGGTATCTCCGTTGGGCATCGGTGAGCCAACCGCATCGGTAATCGATACCCTTATTAATTTACCTAACATTGAAGTTAACCTCACGAAAAATAGAAAATCTAAGTTGTATTATATACCTTATATCGCTATCTTTCAATAGAATTATTCTTGATTATAAGAAAAAAATAGTAAAAAAATCAAATTAAAATGGTATAAATTGCATATAAACATAGGCAGAAATCTGAAAATATAGTTGAATATCGGTATTGTGTGTGATAAAATTCAATTAAGGGGGGGCGTTTTTTTTGAAAAAATACTTTGCTATGTTTTTGGTTGTTGGATTAATGCTAACTATTTTTTCTCCTATTGCTCATGCTTATAGTCAGGTTGAATATTTTTGTGAGAATGGTTTTTCTGATATGTTTATACCGGGTATTGATAATGAACTTTCAGGTTCTGCAAAAGTTGATTACTACTCATCTTCTGGATTCGACTATGTTGACTATAACGCGTATACTTTACTCAATGAGAAACAAATGAAGGTTTTTAATGCTATCAAAAATTCTTCTATAGGAACTATGTCGGTAACTGTGAATTATTCTGGAACCGAGATGAAAAAATCGGAGTTAACGCAGGATTTTTTGACAGAGATTATGTATGCTGTTTGTTATGATTTACCTCAGTTCTTTTATCATGCGGGGTATAGTGCCAGTTACAGTTATACAAGTTCAGGTTATATAACCAAAATTATCTATAATTTTGCATTATTTAAGGCTACAGTTAACTCGCGCAATGTTGTTCCAACATATACATCTAGCACGCTTATCAGTTGTTGGAATAAGTTGGAATCCGTTTTGAATAATCTTGATTTTGATACATCAAACAGATATAATTTTATTAAAAATGTTCATGATTATCTTTGCAACACAATTATATATCCAGATTTAAGTAGTAGTTATTATGTCGGTGATTGCCATGATGCATACGGTGCTCTTGTAAATGGTTATGCAGTTTGTCAGGGGTATGCAGAATCATTTAAGCTTATATGCGATTATTATAAAATACCTTGTGTTTATATTTCAGGTACTGCTGATGGTGGTGGTCATGCTTGGAATGCTATTCAAATGGATGATGGCAAATGGTATTTTATAGATTCTACTTGGGATGACCAAACATCACGTATATACTATGATTTCTTTTTAGTTGGTACGCAAACCACAAATACATATTTTGGTGGTGCTGAATTCAGTCAGGAACATGTAAATGATGTTGACTTATTCCTTCCTGGTCTTAACTACTCAACAAATGCATATAACAAAACCCAGAATCATAACACGGGATTTAAAGCAACATATAATTCCGCTGCTGATTTTGATGACAACTATCTCTATCTTTCTGCTTTCGATGCAGGGAAATCCTATGTTTACTACAACGGTATTTATGTACCTGTAAATTCTTTCTCAAATAACATCAAATTTAATGCTCCAAGCGGTTTGAATTCTGGCTCAGAAGAATGGACTATAATACTTTTAGGAGACCTTAATTCTGATGATATTTGCAATGAAATGGATTATTCCGCTTCAATAAATCTTTGGAAGACAACAGATAATGTTATTGATACTACAGAGGAGCGTTCCTGTGATGTTAATCTTGATGGTGTAATAGATGTTCTGGATTTGGCTATAATTGCCCGAGCAAGTACTGGTGTTAACACAAACATTATTTTGGAATAAGATTTTAAAATGATCCCCGTTGGTTTTGATCCAACGGGGATTTATCAATTATAAATTTGAAAAGATTTCTTTCATTTCTGCTGCTCTTCCGCAAGTCATAGGACCTTCAGTGCATTTATCAACAAAACAACTTGGTCCATAGAAAGAAAATACTGTTTTATCTGCTTCTCTTAATTTTCTGAGCATTTCAACAGCAAATTCCTGGATTTCCCACTGAGCTCTTGTGCATGAGCGAAGCTTCATAAATAAGAGGAGCTCTCTACCATTAATTGTAGTAACAATATCAACAGTGTTACCGCTAAGCTGAATATATGCGCAAAGCTCTTCACTGATACCCGCATCTTTAAATTCATCATAAAGCTCTGCAGTTTTAATGAAAGCTTGACAGAATCTTTCCTTTAATTCTGGTTTTTCTGCAATTGTAGGTGGAAGAATATGGCGTCTTCTGTCTGTAAGAGTAAGGGAAGGAATACCAATTGACTGCATTCTATGCCTTGCAAAGTGTGTAAGGCAGGAGAGCGAAACATTATTTATTCTGAAAGTGAATGTTGCAGCCTCAAGTGCTCTCTGACGTTTTGATGAGATAACCTCTTTAATGATGTTTGAACACTCTTTATCATCAGAAATAATTTCTTCTATCTGAGCAGTAGGAATGTTTGTGTTCTCAATTAAAGCAAATTTAGCGATTGCTTTCGAAGCATCAGGAGTGTAGCTGAGAAGCTCAACAGGTGCTTCTTTTTCAATAAGCTCTTTATTTGCTTTATAGTTAAACTGAGGAACATCTTTTCTGTTAGGACGACGATTTTCAAAGTCTGTAAAAATACCGGGCGTCATTTGCTTTGCCTGTTCGAGAAGGCTTTCGCCCAAAGCTTTAAGTTCAGGAAATTTGCTACCTCTACCAAAAATCATAGCATAAAGCATATTGATTAACTCTCTTGCATTAAGTGTGCAGTAGAAGTTGCTGTATAAAGAATAGGGGAGAAGGAAGCGAGCATCTTCTTTTGGAATACCGGCATCGATAAATGCTTCGTACTCTTTATAAAGATAGTCCATATGCTGTATGTATTTATCATGGATTGCTTTTGATTCAAAATGAGGAACATAATATCCTAATTTTGCGAAATCAACATATCTTCTTGATTTAACAGTAAAAGAAGCAAGACGGAATTCAATTACGAATTGCTCAACAAGCACTGATACATTCTGAAAAGCAAGGTTGAAAACAGTGTGTTCAACAGTTGATGTATGACCTGAACGCGTAACCTTTGAAATAAGGTTGGCGTTTTTCTGCGCATCCTTTGATAAATCGAGGATTTCAAGGGCTGTACCGGGCTGTGTTGAAATCCTGCCTGATGCTGCAGGAATCTTTTCTCCTGTATCAGTCACGCCAATAATAATAGCTTTTGAATTTGTGTTAAACTCAGTATTCATATAAAGCCTCCATTATTAAATCTATGATTAGTTCATATGTTATCACATATAGAGAAATAATTCAAGATAAAAGTTTCTTACCACAAAATATTGTGTTTTCATAATAAAATAATTACACTATATATCTTGAAAAAACAGTATGGTTATGCTATGATTGATACGATTATGGGTGAGTATTGCTTTTTGGCGAAAATTCATCTAAAAGGAGGAAAATTAAATGGCAATAATCAAGAAAGAGGCTTACTTTAATTCATCTACCGGTGTTAATAAAATTCGTACTCTCATCTGGTCAGATAATGAGGTTGCGCCAATTGCTGTGTTACAAATTTCTCATGGCGTTTGTGAGCATATTGAAAGATATGAAGATTTTGCGATTTTCCTTGCTTCTAAGGGTTTTGTTGTTTGTGGTAACGACCATATAGGTCATGGAAAATCTGTTGCTTGTGAAGAAGACTTAGGCTTTACCGCAGAAAAAGATGGTTATCGTCGTTTTGTTGATGATATGCATATTCTTTATTCAATTATGCACAGACGTTATCCGGAGCTTCCTTACTTTATGTTCGGTCATAGTATGGGTTCACTTTGTGCAAGAGTGTATGCAAGCACATTCGGCTCAGAGCTTGCAGGTCTTATTATTTGTGGTACCGCTCAAGTTCCGCTTGACCTTAACTTCTTTATTGATATTCTTGATAAAGTTGTTGCAAAGGTTGGTCCTCGTACTGTTAATAAGCCAATGGCTTCAATGCTCAACAAGTTTTCATCTCTTTCAATCAGCGACAGAACATCCGATCTTGATTGGTTGAGTATAAATAAAGAAAACGTTCAGAATTACATTGCTGACCCTCTTTGTGGTCAATCTCTTTCTCTTGCTGGTATAAGAGACCTGGCTTCAATTGGCATCTTGGCTAGTGATAAAATGTGGGCTTCTAGCGTGCCTTTTGATTTGCCAATAATGATAATTTCAGGTGCACTTGACCCTGTTGGTATGAATGGTAAAGGTCCTATTGCTTGTGCTGATTCATTAACAGAAGCAGGTCATGACCCACTTGTTATTATTTATCCTTGCTGCCGTCATGAAATTCTTAATGAGGATTGTAAGGAAAAAGTTTATTATGATATTTTAGGCTTTCTTACAGATGCCTTGAATTAATTGGTGTTAGATTTGAAAAAAGATTATTTTGTTAGTAGTGAAGAATTAAAAATTCAAAAAGAATATTCAGATAAAGTTCACGCTATTTTATCAGCTCGTTTTTCAACGCGTGCTCCAAAGGCGTTTATTCATACCTATGGTTGCCAGGGTAATGTTGCTGATAGTGAGCATATAAAGGGTATGCTTGTTGAAATGGGTTATGCGCTTTCTGATGATATTAACCAGGCAGATTTTATTCTTTACAATACATGTGCAATCCGTGAACACGCTGAAGATAGAGTTTTTGGTAATGTCGGTGCAATAAAAAAACTTAAAAAAGCAAATCCTGATTTAATAATTGCTCTTTGTGGTTGTATGATGCAACAAAAGCATATTGCCGATAAAATCAAAAACAGTTATCCTTTTGTTAATCTTGTTTTCGGCACTCATGTTACTCATAAAATGCCTGAACTTATTTACACTTTGTTCATGAACAAAAAAAGAGTTTTTTGTATTGAAGAAAGTGAAGGGGTTATTGCTGAGGGTCTTCCTTCTTCAAGAGATAGCGGCGAAAACGCATGGCTTCCGATTATGTATGGTTGCAATAATTTCTGTTCATACTGCATAGTGCCCCATGTAAGAGGAAGGGAGCGAAGCAGAGAGCCTGATATTATTGTTGATGAAGCGAAAATCCTTATTAAGGAAGGTTACAAAAAAATAACTTTACTTGGTCAGAATGTCAACTCATATGGCAAGGGTTGCGATTTTGGTGTTAATTTTGCAGAGCTTGTACGAAGAATAGATGCAATTGAAGGGGACTTTGAATTTGATTTTATGACATCTCATCCAAGAGATTGTAGCTTTGAGTTAATCGATGTTCTTTCCGAGAGTAAGCATTTCTGTGGTCATCTTCATTTACCTGTTCAGTCAGGTAATAACCGAATTTTGAAAGAAATGAACAGGCATTACACAAGAGAAAAATATCTTGAGCTTGTTGATTATGCAAAAAAGAAAATACCGGGTGTTGATTTAACAACAGATATAATCGTTGGTTTCCCCGGTGAAACATACGAGGAGTTTCTTGACACAGTATCTCTTGTTAAAGAGATTAAATACGGCTCAATGTTCACTTTTATATACTCTGCGAGAAAAGGGACACCAGCCGCTTTAATGCCTGATCCCGTTACAAAAGCCGAAAAAACTAAATGGTTTATGGAGCTTTTGAAGGTTCAGGAAGAAATACAAAACAGTTAACAATTTTCATTGTTGAAATTAAAATATATATTCAAAAAAAGGAGTACACAAAATGACAGTTATTGAACTTACAAGACAGCTTGGCGCTGCAATTCAGGAAGATCCTCGTTACAAAGAATACGAGGCAGCAAGAAAAACAAATGAAGCAGACGACGAGCTCAACAACCTTATTGGTAAAATCAATCTTATTCAGCTCAACTACCAGCAGGAAGCAGGTAAGGGCGAAGAAGCAGATGCTACTAAAATGGAAGAGTTTGCAAAAGAGTTTGAAGAAGCATATCGCGAAATTATGCTTAATGGTAATATGGTTAAGTTTGAAGCAGCAAAAACAGCTGTTGACGATATGATGAATGAGATTATGGGTATTCTTGCTCTTTGTATTGATGGTCAGGATCCTGCAACATGCACACCTGCTGAAGAGCATCATTGCAGCGGTAGCTGCGACAGCTGCGGCGGATGCCACTAATATAATTTTAAAAATAACAACTTTTAGGTGCTGAGGAAAAATGGCTAAGCTTTCTCCCATGATGGAGCAATATTTTCAAATTAAACAAAATTATCCGGAAACTCTTCTGTTTTTCCGTTTGGGTGATTTCTATGAAATGTTCTTTGATGATGCTAAAATTGCATCAAAAGAGCTTGAACTTGTTCTCACCGGAAGAGATTGCGGTCAGGAGGAGCGTGCGCCAATGTGCGGCGTTCCTTTCCATAGCGCTGAATCTTACATTGCAAAGCTTGTTAGTCGTGGCTATAAAGTTGCGATTTGTGAGCAGGTTGAAGATCCTGCTACTGCAAAAGGTATTGTTAAAAGAGATGTTGTCAGAATTGTTACTCCCGGTACTGTTATTGAGAGTAATATGCTTGATGAAAGTAAAAATAATTACCTTGCATCTGTGTTCATTACAGATAAAGGTTGTGGTATGAGCTTTATTGATATTTCCACCGGTGAGGTGCATCTTGATTCTGTTTCTGAAGGAGAAACAATCAATCATGTTCTCAACAGACTCGGTACATATTCACCAAGCGAGGTAATACTCAATAAATATGCTGCATCAGTAAAATCTGTTGCCGATTTTATAAAAAACAGATTAGCTGTTGATTTTCAGATTGTTACAGAGAAAAACTACGATATTGATGAACTGAAATCAGAAATTTTCAGTCATATTCAGAATAACGAAGAAAAAATAGACGAATTCAACAAAAACGAAGCTTTACTTTATTCGTTTGGTGTTGCTCTTCTTTATCTTAAAGGCGTTCAGAAAAACAATCTCGAAAACATTAACGATGTTGATTTTTATAACGAAAAAAGCTTCCTTACTCTTGATTTGACAGCAAGACGAAACCTTGAACTTACTGAAACTCAAATCAGGCGTGAGAAAAGAGGTAGTCTTCTTTGGGTGCTTGATCATACTAAAACAGCTATGGGTAAACGTCTTATGCGTTCCTGGGTTGAGCAACCGCTAATTAATTATTCTTCCATTGTTTTAAGGCAAAATGCTGTTGAAGAACTTACATCTGATACAATTCTTCTTGATTCTTTAATGGAGCATCTTTCAGAAATGTTTGACCTCGAAAGAATTATGACAAGGATTGTTTATGGTTCTGCAAATGCCAAGGAGCTTAAAACCCTTAGCCTTACGATTAATCAGCTTCAGAACATTAAAGGTTCTTTATCACAGGCTGAATCAAAGATGCTTTCAGGTATTTTTGATGATATTGATTTGCTTGAAGATGTTAATAGCCTTATTTCTGATTCTATTTGCGATGAGCCACCGCTTACAGTACGTGAGGGCGGTATGATTCGTGATGGATATAATGCTGAACTTGATTCTCTTCGTGATATTGTCAATAACGGTAAAGGTTATCTCACCGCTGTTGAACAGTCGGAACAGGAGAAAACAGGTATTAAAAAACTTAAAATCGGATATAACAGGGTATTTGGTTACTATATTGAGGTTACGAACTCATTTAAAGAACTTGTACCTGAACATTATATAAGAAAACAGACTCTTTCAAATTGCGAAAGATATATTACTCAGGAGCTTAAAGAGCTTGAGTCAAAAGTTCTTGGTGCTCAGGAGAGAATTGTTCGTTTGGAATTTGAATTGTTTTCTGCAGTCAGAGAACAAATTGCTTCTCAGCTTGAAAGAGTAAGAAAAACAGCAAGAGCTGTAGCTAACCTTGATGCTCTTTGTTCTCTTGCATACACTGCAGTTCATAATAACTATACAAGACCTGTTGTTGATACATCAGATGAAATTATTGTTGAAAACGGTAGACATCCTGTTGTTGAATTAATGATTAATGGTGCACCCTTTGTGCCAAATGATACTCAACTTGATTGTGATAAAAATAGAATCGCAATCATTACAGGTCCTAATATGGCAGGTAAATCTACTTATATGCGTCAGGTTGCTGTAATTGTACTTATGGCGCAAATCGGTAGTTTTGTTCCTGCAGATAGCGCCAAAATCGGTATTGTTGACCGTATTTTCACCCGTGTTGGTGCATCAGATGACCTTTCTGCAGGTCAGTCAACCTTTATGCTTGAAATGACCGAGGTTGCGGATATTCTTAATAACGCCACATCAAAGAGTCTTATTGTTTTTGATGAAATTGGCAGAGGTACTTCAACATATGACGGTATGAGTATTGCGCGTGCAGTGCTTGAATATACTGCAGATAAGAAGAAAATTGGAGCAAAAACATTATTTGCTACACACTATCATGAATTAACTGAGCTTGAAAACACTGTTGATGGTGTAAATAACTACAATACATCCGTTAAAAAACGCGGAGATGATATTACATTCCTCAGAAGAATTGTAAAAGGTGCTGCTGACGGAAGTTATGGTGTTGAGGTTGCAAAACTTGCCGGCGTTCCCAAAGCAGTTGTTGAAAACGCTAAAAAGATTCTTAAATCGCTTGAAGGACAAGCACCTGTTAATGCTGTGAAGCAGGTGAGTTCTGAGCTTGAGGTTGAAGATGAGCTTCAGCTTTCATTCACTTCAGGTGCAAAAGAAAGCTTAGTTGAAAAGCTTAAAACTATTGATGTAAATACTCTTACACCTATTGAAGCTATGCAGGTTCTGTATGAGCTTCAGAAGGATGCTAAATCATTATAATTAAAAGAAAGGAGAGTGTTCAGATGCCTCGTATAAATGTTTTACCTAAAAATATTGCAGATCTAATTGCTGCCGGTGAGGTTGTTGAACGCCCTTCTTCTGTTATTAAAGAGTTCGTTGAAAACTCTATTGATGCCGGAGCTAAAAAAGTAACCGTCGAAATTCAAAACGGCGGTAAAACTTATATGAGAGTTACCGACGATGGTTGCGGAATTGAACGTGATGATGTAAAAAAAGCGTTTATAAGCCACGCAACAAGCAAAATATCAAGCGTTTCTGACCTTGATGCTATTTCTACTTTAGGTTTCCGTGGTGAAGCTCTTGCTTCTGTTTGTGCAGTTTCAAAAGTTGAACTTATGACTGCTACTGCTGACGCAGATGTTGGAACACGATATGTTATTGAGGGTGGCGAGGAGAAACTTATTGATGATGCAGGTTCTCCTAAAGGTACAACAATTGTTGTAAGAGATTTGTTTTATAATATTCCTGCACGTCTTAAATTCCTTAAAAAAGATGTTCAAGAGGGTAACTATATAGCTACCGTACTTGAAAAAATTGCTATTTCTAACCCGGGTGTTTCATTTAAATTTATCCGTGATGGAAAAATTATTTTTCAGACACCTGGTGATAATGATTTGAAGTCTGCCATCTATGCCGTTTTTGGCAAGGAGTTTACATCCCAACTTCTTCCTGCTGAATGTGAAATGAATGGTATAAAGGTTTACGGTTTTGTTACAAAACCAACCGCTGGCAGAGCGAGCCGTTCGATGCAGATGTTTTTTGTTAATCATCGTTACGTTAAAAGCGTTGTATTTTTAAGTGCGTTAGAGGCAGCATATAAAAATTCAATTATGGTTGGTAAGTATCCTGCGTGCGTTTTATTTGTTGATATGCCTTTTGAAGCAGTTGATGTAAATGTTCATCCTGCTAAAACTGAAGTAAGATTTTTTGAAGAAAAAAAGGTGTTTGATTCTGTATATAATTGCGCATTAGGCGCTATTACTGCTGATAAATCACGTGTTCAGGCAACCTTTTCAACAGGTAAAGCCTTTATCGAACAGTCTGTAAAAGCAGAACAGCTTAAAATTAATGATGTTGTTCATAAAACTGTTGTTGATATACCAAAGCAGGAACCGAATTTTGAGATTAAAGCGCCTGAGCGCAGTTTCATTATAAAAGAGTTTGGTAAGCCTGTTTCAAACGAAGAATTTGTTGTGAAGTCTCCCGAAAAGGATGAGAAACAACTGGATTTTCTTAAGGATGATTATATGAAACCTGTTGTTGAGGTTTTTAAGCCATCCAAAATTGAAATAAATACTAATACAAACATTGATAAAACAGTTGTTGATTCAAAAACTGAAATAAAAAGTGAAGAGAAAATTGATTTTTTAATTAAATCAATAGAAAATACATCGGTTGAACAAGTTGATATTATTGAAGAACAGATTTCTTCTGCACAGGATTACAAATATATAGGTGAAGCATTTAATACATACCTTATAGCCCAACTTGAAGGTAAACTCATTTTTATTGATAAGCACGCTGCTCATGAGCGAATTCTGTTTGAAAAGTTCAAAAATCAAGGTGTAGGCGAATCGCAGATGATGCTTTTGCCTGTAACAGTAACGCTTTCGGCGGATGAATATTCCGCGATTATGGATAATCTTGATTTACTACAAAATGCGGGGTACGATATTTCTGATTTTGGCGACAGAACAGTAAAACTCAGCGCTTGTCCTCCGCAACTTATTGATGAAAATCTTGGTGATATTGTGCGAGAGGTTGCAGGTTATCTTGCTTGTAATATTAAAACTCTTATGCCTGAAAAATTGGATTGGATTTATCATTCTATGGCATGCAGAGCCGCGATAAAAGCAGGTAATTTTACTTCTGCTTACGAAGCCGAAAAATTTGTTGGTCAAATTCTTTCAGATGATAATATCCGTTATTGTCCTCACGGCAGACCTGTTTTGATTGAATTAACCAAAAAAGAACTTGAAAAACAGTTTAAAAGAACTATTTAGGATGAAAAATTTTGAGTAAGAAAGCAATAGTTGTTGTTGGTCCCACAGCATCCGGTAAAACATCGCTGGGTGTATATATCTGCAAAAAATTTGGCGGTGAAGTCATTTCCTGCGATTCTATGCAGATATATAAGGGTATGGATATTTCTACAGCGAAGCCTACACTTGAAGAAACAGAGGGAATAAAACATCATTTAATTGATTTTTTACCTCTTAATCAAAGTTATAGCGTTTCAGATTACTGTTCTGATGCGCAAAAGGCTTTTGATGATGTTGTTTCAAGAGGAAAGCTACCTGTTTTTGTTGGTGGAACAGGGTTATATATCGACTCTTTTTTGTCTAACACAAAGTTTCTTGATAAAGCATCTTCTGTTGAAATCAGAAGTGCTTTACAAAATGAATTAGAAGAAAAGGGCATTGAAAAACTGTATAGCGAACTTTCATCTATTGACCCTGATGCAGCCAATAAAATCCACCCTAATAATACAAAAAGGGTTTTGAGAGCGTTAGAGGTTTACAGAACAACAGGGTTTACAATTACTCAACAAGAGGCTTTATCGCATAACGAAGAATCAGATATTGAGCCTTTATATATAGGAATAACCTGTATAAATCGCGAGAATCTTTACAATAGAATCAATAGACGTGTAGATATTATGCTTGAAAATGGTTTACTTAATGAGGCCAAAGAGGTGTTTGATTCCGATATTTCAGCTACTGCAATCGCTTCAATTGGTTGCAAAGAAATGAAACCATATTTAGATGGTGAAAAATCATTGGATGAATGTATTGAGAAACTAAAAATGAGCACTCGTAGATACGCTAAGAGGCAGTTAACCTGGTTTAGACGTAATGAAAATATAAATTGGGTATATCCTGATACATGTAGTCAGCAAGAACTTTATGATTATGTTGATAAACTTATAATTAATTACTTGGAAGGTGAATGACTTGAAAAAGACAGGCTTTAATTTAAAAATACTTGCTATAGCTCTTTCTGCTTGTCTTTTAGTAATGTATGTAGTTTACCAATTCGTTCTCTTTTCTAAGGCAGATATGGAAACTCAACCTGCTCTAAAGGAGTCAGTATATACAACTATCGAAACAAAAGGCTTTGTTGTAAGAGATGAGAGTTTTGTGCTTAACAACGCAAAAGGTACAACTGTCTCGTTTGCTAAAAATGGTGAAAGAGTTGCCGCAGGTGATACAGTTTCAATAATATTTAATTCAAGTGAAGATGCATCGTCATACCTGAAAATTAGTCAACTTGAAAAAAGCATTGCTCACTATGAAGACCTATCAGGTCAGGCAAATATCCAGTCAGTTAATATCAATTCACTTAATTCAAAAATCAATAATGAATTAGTTGAGTTTTTAGAATATCGTGATTCTTTTAATCAAAAAGACGCTGTTGCTTCTGCAGAAATTTTGCGTGATACTTTAACAGGTAAACAAATTGCCATTGGTACCGCTCTTGATTTCTCTGAAAAACTTGCTAATCTTAAAAATGAACTTTCTGCTCTCCAACAACAGAAATATTCGTATACAGAAATCAAAAGCGATAGTGCAGGTTACTATATAAATGATTCAGATGGTTTTGAAAACGCTATCAAGTTTTCTGCAATTGATGAAATAAAAGCTGAAGATATAGATAAAGCACTTAAAGCAAAACCGCAGACACCTGCTGAAAATGTAGTTGGTAGAATTGTTGGTTCGTTCCAATGGTATATTGTTTGCAATGTTCCAACAGAAGAAACAGTCAGCCTTACTGTTAACGATACTTTGTATGTAAACATTCCGTATGAAGGTATTGAAAAACTTCCTGTAACACTATATAAAGTGGGCGAGAGAAGCGGCGATTCAACAATGCTTATTCTTTCCTGTAATGTTATGAATGATACTCTGGCTGATTTGAGAATTGAGGATATTCAGATTATTACAGAAGAATATTCAGGATATAAAATCAGCAACTCCGCAATAAGAACTGTTGACGGAGTTAAAGGTGTTTATGTCGTGCGAGGTAATCTTCTTGGTTTCAGAAAGATTCATATAGTTCATTCTGAAGAAACGTTTACTATTGTTGACAATCCCGATGGTGAGTCTGATTATATCAGGCAGTATGATCAGGTTGTTACAAAGGGGGTCGAGTTGTATGACAATAAACTTATCTGATAATGATAAATTCCGTACTATAAGCGATAACCTGAAATATATAAAAAACGAAATTGCTGATGCAGCATTCAAGTCCGGAAGAAGTGCTGATGATGTTCGACTTATGGCAGTTACCAAAACAGTTTCGGTTGATTATATAAACTATGCTATAGAAAATTGCGGAATTGACCTTATTGGTGAAAATAAAGTTCAGGAATATCTTTCAAAAAAAGATACACTTTCTCTTGATGGGATAGAAAAACATCTGATTGGTCATTTACAGACTAACAAAGTAAAAAAAATCATTAAAGAAGTTGATATGATTCAATCTGTTGATAGTCTTCATCTTGCTCAGGTAATATCTAAAGAATCAGAAAAGGAGGGTATTACATCCAACATTCTTCTTGAAATAAATATTGGTGATGAAGAAAGTAAAACAGGTTTTGACAAGGTGGCTTTTTCAGAATCCCTTGAACAGATTTCACTTTTGCCTAATATTTTGGTTAAAGGTTTAATGACTATTCCACCAATCTGCAAAAACTCGCTTGAATTAGAAAAATATTTTTCTTCAATGAATGAGTATTATAATGAAATTAAATTTAAAAGCTATCATAATTTTGATTTCAATATTCTTTCAATGGGCATGTCAGGCGATTACAAAGAAGCTATTATTCATGGCTCTAATTTAGTCAGAGTTGGCTCCGCTATTTTCGGAGCTCGTATATATAAATAATTTTTGGAGGTTATATTATGTCAATTGGCGATATTTTTAAAAGGTTAGTAAATGTTCCTGATGACGATTATGAAGATGGTGAGGATGGTATTCAGGAAGCTTCAGAAACACCTGCTTTTTCATCATCTTATGAAAGTGAGTACGAAGCACCAAGATCATCTCGCGTAAGAAGGCAGAGTTCTGATTCAAACAGAGTTGTAGATATCCGTACTACAGCGATGCTTCAGGTTGTTCTTGTAAAGCCTGATAAATTTGAGGATGCTCGTGCAATTGCCGATCATCTTAATGAGAAGAGAACTGTTGTTCTTAATCTTGAAGCAGCTAACAAGGATGTTGCAAGACGCCTTATCGACCTTCTTAACGGTGTTGCTTATGCAAACGGTGGTCAGCTTAAAAAAGTTTCAACAAATACTTATATTATCACACCATATAACGTTAATGTTTCAGGTGATCTTCTAGATGAGCTTGAAAGTACAGGTGTATTCTTCTGATAACAAAATTGTGGAAAGTGGGAATTTAATATGATGACACCTGCTCAGCTTAAGGCATATGAGTTTAAAAGTGCCGGCAGAAATGCTTACAAAGCTGAAGATGTAGATGCATTTTTCGGTGAAGTTGCAGTTAATTATGAGAAAATGTTCCGTGAAAACAGTGAGCTTATTAAAAGAGTAAGTTTACTTGCTGACAAATTGGAACAATATAAAAGTGATGAAGTTGATATTAAGGAAGCAGTTCTTAGTGCGCAGAGAGCTGCTAACCTTATTATTAAAGAAGCAGAAGAAAGCGTTGCAGATTCCAAAGAAGAAGCAGAAGCTATTCTTGCTGCAGCTAAAGGTGAGGCAGAAGTTATAAAATCTGATGCTGAAAAGCAGGCTATTGCAGACTCTGAACTTTTGTTGTCTGTTGCAACCGATAAGGCAGAGGAGATTATTGCAAAAGCAAAAGAAAAAGCTCATGGTATTCTTATTGCAGCTAATGATTCTGCAAGCGATACAATGGGAGCTGCAAACAGAACAATAACAAGCGAATCATTGCATTATGATATGCTTAAAAAAGAAGTTTCTGAATTCAGAGCCTCTATTTTAGCTCAATATAAGGCTCATATTGAAATGATTTCTAAATTGCCTGAAATCGCTATGGAAGAGGCTTCAAAAATTGAAAATGAAGAACTTCCTGAAAAATCAGTTGATGAAATTGAGGAATATGTTGATAATGGCTTTTCCTATCCCGAACAGAATGATGCGGAAAACATTCTTGAGTTTGTTAATGAAGAGGAAGCCGTTGTTGATGAAGCAACAGATGAAGAGATTGTTGAAGAAGATTTTGGTGAACCTGTCGTTAAAACTGAACTTCCTTATGATTTCTTTGAGGAAGATTCAAAACTTGAGTTTGTTGAAGATGATATTCAGGAAGAGCCTGTAGCTTCTTTAGAAGATTTTGAAGAGGAGTTTGGGGAGCAACAGGAAGAATCTGTTCATGAAGATATTCCGATTTCAAAAAAATTCTCCGTTGATATAAATAGAATTGATTATGATTCAATTGAAGAGCCTTCAATTGATGAGGAGATAACAGAAACATCATCTGGTGAGCCATTCTCAAATGAAGAGTCTAGGCAGAGTGATGAATTTGGCTATGATGATGAAGAAGAAGAGGATGACGCTGCTTTAGCCGCTTCCTTCTTTGATATGATTGAGAAAATTGACATGGATTCAGACGGAAGAGATGAGAGTAAATCAAAAAAACGAGGGCTTTTCCGTAAGAAAAAATAATTTAGAGGTATAAAATGACTGTATTTTTAAGTTTTGCCTTTTGCATTGTGCTTATAGGCTTAGACCAGTTGTTTAAGTTTCTTGTTACTGAGTTTCTTAAGCCTATAGAGTACATTGATGTTATTGAAAATGTATTACGATTCAGGTATGTTGAAAATACAGGTGCAGTTTTCGGCTCTTTTGCAACACACACATTGTTTTTAACCGTTTTTTCTGTTATTTTATTAGGTGTTGTTATATTTTATCTTGTTAAAAATCGAGACCAATCGAAGTTTGTTAATTTTACATTACTTCTTATGATTGCCGGTGGTATAGGAAATGTAATTGATAGAATAAGGTTACAATACGTTATTGACTACATTGAGCCTCTTTTTATTGATTTTGCAGTTTTTAATTTTGCAGATTGCCTTATTACAGTTGGTGCTTTTTCGTTGATGATTTATCTTATGATTGATTTAATAAAGGACATAAAAAAAGAGAAAGCTTCTAAAATAAGCGGAGAGAAAAACGATGGAAACAATTGATTTAGTTGTCCCGGAAGAATTTTCACCTGAACGTTTAGATAAAGCCGTTCCACAGTTGTATTCCGAACTTTCAAGAAGTACCGTTCAACAACTTATAAACGAAAATGCTGTTACAGTTAATGAAGAAGCGTGTAATAAGAAAACAATGGTTAAATCAGGGGATGTAATTGAAATTAACGTTCCTGATCCTGTTAATTTGTCTGTAGAACCAGAAAACATTCCTCTTGATATTGTTTATGAGGACGAATATCTTCTCGTTGTAAACAAGCCTAAGGGTATGGTTGTTCACCCTGCAGCAGGCAACTATAACGGAACACTTGTTAATGCATTATTGTATCATTGTGGTGATTCATTATCCGGAATAAACGGTGTTATAAGACCTGGTATTGTTCATAGAATTGATAAAGACACAAGCGGTCTGCTTGTGTGTGCTAAGACTGATTCAGCTCATAAGGGACTTGCCGAACAAATTAAGGAACATTCATTTACCAGAATATATAACACTGTTGTTGTTGGTAATATCAAGGATGATAACGGTACAATAGATGCGCCTATCGGCAGACACCCTAAAGACAGAAAAAAACAGGCTGTAACTGATAAAAATTCAAGAAATGCTGTTACTCATTTCGAGGTGATTGAGCGATACAATGGTTTTACTTTTCTTAAAGTGAAACTTGAAACAGGACGAACCCATCAGATTAGAGTTCATATGGCATACAGAGGTAATCCCGTTGCCGGAGATGTAGTATATGGTAACCCTAAAAATACATATGGTTTGGAGGGGCAGTGCCTTAACGCTTCCACAATAGGCTTTATTCACCCGATTACCAAAGAGTATCTTGAATTTACCAGTGAATTACCTGAATATTTTAAAGATTTTCTCAGGAGAATTTCTAAATGAATAATAATTACTCTAAGTGGTTGCTTGTTTCGGATATAGATGGTACACTAAACAGTAAAAACAGGAAAACTCCTGAATGCAACATTAAGGCTATTGAACGTTTTACATCAAATGGTGGAAATTTCACCTTGTGTTCAGGTAGGAATTTAGCTTCTTTAAGCCATCAATACAAAAAACTGAAGACAACTACGCCGGCTATTTGCCTTAATGGTGCAGGAATATATGATTTTTCTAAAGGTAAAACTGTCTATTATAAACCTATATCACTTGAGGGTGAAAAGGTTATTTTAGACTTGGTAAATAGGTACAAATCTCTTCAACTTACAGTTTTTGATATGGAAACCGTTTATCTTTATAAAAGAACATGTTTATATGGTTTGGTTGTTTCTTTACTTGACGGTTTAAATCGTAAGCTGTGTCTTAAAAAGACTGATTTACCAAAAGATCGTTGGGGGAAGGCAACTATATTTGGTTTCCCATCTGTTTGTAAAAAAGTTGAAAGCATCTTAAAAAACGATGAAAACCTTAAACATCTTGATTGTTTTTTTACATCTCCCGTTTCTTTAGAAATTGTAAGCAAAGGCGTAAATAAAGGCTCTGCGGTAAACAAGCTTGCAGAATTAATTTCAATAAATCCTGAAAATATTGGAGCAATAGGTGATTATTACAATGATGTTGCTATGCTCCAAAGTGTAGCTCATCCGGTTTGTTGCGGGCAGGCGCCTGAAGATATAAAAAAACTTTGTGAATATGTTACCTGCCATTGCAATGATGGCGCGGTAAATGAATTTATAAATTATATAGAAAAAAACTATATATAAATGGAGGTAATACTATGCAAAAACTTTCCAAAATTGAGTTAGCAAGAGTTGCTTGTAATGTTCGTAAGGGCATTATTGAAGGAACATTTAATGCTAAGTCAGGTCATCCGGGCGGATCTTTATCAATGACAGAGATTGTTACTTTTCTTTATTTCAATGAAATGAACATTGATCCGAATCAGCCACTAAAAGTTGACAGAGACAGATTCGTTCTTTCAAAAGGTCATGCAGCACCTGCATTATATTCTGTAATGGCTCAACGCGGATATTTTCCTGTTGAAGAATTAAAAACACTGAGAAAGGTTGATTCAAGACTTCAGGGTCATCCAAGTATGCATTATCTTCCGGGTGTGGATATCAGTTCAGGTTCTCTTGGTCAGGGTATATCTGCGGCTTGTGGTATGGCTCTTGGTGGAAAGCTTAAAGGAGCAGACTTCAGAGTATACACTGTTCTTGGTGATGGTGAAATTGAAGAAGGTCAGGTTTGGGAAGCTGCTATGTATGCTGCTGCAAAGAAACTTGATAACCTTGTTGCTTTTGTTGATAACAATAATCTCCAGATTGACGGTACAGTTGAGGAGGTTAACTCACCATATCCAATTCCGGAAAAGTTTGCTGCTTTCGGTTGGAATGTTATTGAAATTGATGGCCATAACTTTGACGAAATAGAAAATGCTCTTGAAAGTGCACGTGCATGCAAGGGAAAACCAACAGCAATTATTGCAACTACAGTTAAGGGTAAAGGCGTATCTTTCATGGAGAATCAGGTTAACTGGCATGGTGCTGCACCTAATGCAGAACAGTACGAAATCGCAATGAATGAACTTGATGCAGTTCTTGCAGGTTTGGAGGGTTAAAAAATGGCAGATGTAATTAAAGTTGCAACCAGAGATGGTTATGGTAAAGCTCTTGTTGAGCTTGGTGAAAAAAATCCTGATATTCTTGTTCTTGATGCAGACCTTGCAGCTGCTACTAAAACAGGTGGTTTCAAAAAAGCGTTTCCTGATAGATTCTTTGATACAGGTATTGCGGAGAGCAATATGATGGGTGTTGCGGCAGGTCTTGCTACAACAGGCTATACTGTTTTTGCTTCAAGTTTCGCAATGTTTTCTGCCGGCAGAGCATTTGAGCAGGTAAGAAATACGATTGCTTATCCTCATCTTAATGTTAAAATTGGTGCTACTCACGCAGGTATTTCTGTTGGCGAAGATGGCGCAAGCCATCAGTGCTGTGAAGATATAGCTCTTATGCGTTCTATCCCGGGTATGGTTATTATTAACCCTGCTGATGATATCGAAGCAAGAGAAGCTGTTTTTGCTGCTGCAGAACACGATGGACCTGTTTATATGAGATTTGGCAGACTTGCAGTTCCGAGAATATTTGATGAAAACTATAAATTTGAAATTGGTAAGGCTGTTACTCTTAAAGAGGGTGCAGATGTTACTATCATTGCAACCGGTTTAATGGTTAATGAAGCAATTGAAGCTGCAAAGGCTCTTGAAGAAGAGGGTATTTCAGTTGAATTAATCAATATGCATACTATTAAGCCTCTTGATAAAGCTGCAGTTGTTGCTGCTGCAAAAAAGACAGGTTGCATTGTTACAGCAGAAGAGCACAATATTATCGGTGGTTTAGGTGATGCTGTATGTGATGCTGTTTGCGAAGAATGTCCGGTTCCTGTTGTTAAAGTTGGTGTAGAGGATACTTTTGGCAAATCAGGTCCTGCGGTTGACCTTCTTCATATCTTCGGTTTAGATGCTAAAAACATTATTGAAAAGGCAAAAATAGCTATTTCTAAGAAAAAATAATTGTTTTTAACTAATTATTTAATTTTAATTGTTGTTTTTTATTGAAAATACTAAAAATCTATGGTATAATTCATAATTGATATATAGAATTACCCAAGATAGGTAGGAGATTTTATGGCTAACTGTCCAAAATGCGGATACAAATTAAGAATGATAGATATTAAGGCGGAATGCCCAAAATGCGGTGTTAACCTTATTTATTTCAATCATCAGGAAAGATTAGCGGAAGATGCTGATAAGGCTGAAGAAGAGTACATAAAAATGCAACCTAAGATTGATAGAGTTAAGTTTGCTTTTGCGGGAACAAAGCTCTCAATCCTTCGTCTTATTCTTTTGTTTGTACCAATCGGTATGCTTTTCCTTCCTTTAGCTCAGATTAAAGTTCAGATGCCTTATAACGATATCGATACAAGTGTTTCTGTTCTTAATCTTGCAATGGATGTTATTGCTAAATTTGAATTTTCAATTTTGAGTATTGCGCCAATTGCTGCAGTAATTTGCTATTTTATTGCAATTTTAGGTGTTCTTGTTTCAGCTATATTTGCAATTCTTAATATTCCGTTTGTTTCTGTTTCTTGTTCTCCAAAGGGCTTTAAAAGAAATGTAACACTTTCTGTTTGCGGAATAGTTGCAATAGTTGTTGCAATAATCTCTTTCCTTGTTTTCAATTCACAGCTTCAGAATTCTTTTGGTGCTATGTATTCAGGTAATATCGGAATTGGTGCATTTTTAGTTATTGTTGCGTATCTTGCAATCATTGCTATAAACGTTGTTATCAAAAAGAAAAATGTTCCTGTTAAGTATAAAGATGTTTCAGAATACGTTGAACGTATCGAACGACGTAAAATTGAGATTGCTGAAATGGAAGCAGAAGCAGAAGCTTTAAGAAAGTCTTATGCTGCAGAAAAAGCTTCTTCTAAATAATAAAACAATATATAAAATCAGCTCAGTTACTTTTTGGTAACTGAGCTGTTATTTTTTATGCCCCGCGCGTGCCGGATGTGATAATAGTAACCTGCTTTCAGCAGGTGGGTGTTCTCTCTGTAGATTCACGCTCCCTTCGTCCGCATAAGCGGGAGGTCTGCAATAGGCTACAGAAGACCGAACTCCCTTTAATTTGACATAGGGTTAGTATTATTCACATTTATCGAACACCGCAGGAATTATATTATATGAAACTTAAGAAAATTTATTCCTCGTCAAACTCAAATAAATCCTGAAGACGTTCTTCAAAAATTTTGCCTATTTCATAGAACTTTTTCTCATCTTCAATAGGCTCAAGGTAAATTTCTCCGCTTTCATCTTCATTAACAGAAAGAATTATTAATTCACCGTCGTCATCTAAAATTTCAGTTGCATCATCGTATACAGGGAGGAGAGCAATGAAGCGACCATCGTCTGTTTCGATTCTGTCGAGTTCTTCAAAAACGTGTTCAACACCGTCTTCATCTATAACAGAAACAAGGTCAGGATTGTAATCTTCTCCTGCAACAACTTTTTCAAAAATATCATCCATAGTTTTTTACCTTTGCCTTTCTGATTGTATATATATTTTAACTTCAAGTCAACTATAAGTCAACTGTTATTCAGTAATTTCAATATTCCAATTATATGAAGCACTCTCTTTACTGTTTAAAGTCATTATAGCGCGTTTTTGGGATATATCAGCTTTCTTATCGTAATTGTCGTTTATGCCCCACCAAGGCTCAATACAAACGTAAGGTGCGTTTGGTTTTGCCCATATACCAAGAACAGGGGAATCAAAATTGAATTTAACTACTCTGTTATGGTTATCACTTTTAAGTGAAATGTATTTTGATGTATATCCGCTAAGTATCAACGCATCGTCGCAGAAAAGGTCTTTTGTTAAATGTATTTTATTTTCTTTTATGTCAACTGGGAATTTTTCTTCAATCAGAATAGATTCGTGGTCTATTCTTTCTGTAAAAAGATTTTCATTGTTCTCGAATTCAAGGAAATCTCCGATTTTACAATTAAATCCAGGATGCGCGCCAAAAGAATAATACATAGTTTCCGAATCGTTATTAATTACTGTGTGTGTTACACTAAGACCTGTTTCGGTTAATTGGAATTTTACTTTTAATTCAAACGCATAAGGGTATGCTTCCCTTGATTCCTCGTCATCTTTTTGTGAAAAGGTGAGGGAATCAGCTGTTTTTTCAATAAGTGTAAATGGTTTCTTTCTTACTATACCGTGTTTAGGCATTGTATATTCTTTTCCGTTTAAACGATATTTATCATCAAGTAATCTTCCGATTATAGGAAAAAGAATAGGGGATTGACCATACCATATTTCTTCGTTTCCTGTCCAGATAAATTCAAAACCAGTCTTCTTGGATTTCAAAGAAGTAAGCTCTGCACCAAGCTCTTTCACTCCTAAAATATAGTTTTCATTTTCTGCATAATAAATCATAAAATCACCCTTTTATAAGAAAGGCATCACGCTTTTGCGTAATGCCTTTTAATTTTAATTTAATTATATAAGATAATACAATTTATGTCAATTAAATAGTGTGTTTCTTAAGCTTTTTTTCTGTTAAGAACAATATTAACAACAATACCGAGAATAAGAGCACAAGCAATAGATGTAAGAGTAACTTTACCGATAGCAAGAGCCATACCACCAATACCTGCAATAAGAATTACAGAAGCAGTGAAGAGGTTTGCGTTTTCTTCAAGGTTAACCTTTTGAAGCATCTTAAGACCACTAACAGCAATAAAGCCGTAGAGCGTGATACAAACACCGCCCATTACGCAGCCGGGGATAGAATCGAGAAATGCAACGAATGGTGATACGAATGAAATAAGCATTGCAAGAATAGCTGTGCATGTAATTGTTGCAACAGAAGCATTTTTAGTTATAGCAACGCAACCAACAGATTCACCATATGTTGTGTTGGGGCAACCACCAAAGAGAGCACCAAACATTGATCCAACACCATCACCAAGAAGAGTGTTTGAAAGACCCGGGTCTTCAAGGAGATCTTTTTCAATGATTGATGAAAGGTTTTTGTGGTCTGCAATATGCTCTGCAAATACAACGAATGCAACAGGAACATATGCAACAGCAACAGTAGCGATATATGAAGCATCGATTTCCTTTACTGCTTTGATTCCTGTAAGGAAAGTAAACTGAGGAATCTGTAAGAAGGTATTAATTGAAACACCATTTGCAACAAGTGCCTGGAATGGAGCGATATCAAGAACAATAAGAGCATCATTTCCTGTTTTAAAGCCAATAAATGTAAAAATACCCGCTACAATATAGCCTGCTAAAATACCAATAATAAATGGAATAAGCTTAGCCATCTTTTTGCCGTATGTTGAGCAAAGAATAACAACAAACAAAGTAACAAGAGCACATATGAGAGATGCCCAGGAATTTGTAGACATTATGAATGCACCATTGCCATCCTGGGGACCATAGCTGAAAACATCTTTAATTGCTGCACCTGCAAGAGAAAGACCGATATTAGCAACTGTAGGTCCGATAACATCAGGTGGCATTAATTTGTTAATCCAGTTAACGCCTGCAATTTTGATGATTATAGCGATAACAACATAAACAAGACCTGCGAAGACTGCACCAAGGATTATACCAAGGAAGCCTGCAGATGCGCTTACTGCGCCTGCAAAAGCTGCAATCATTGAACCGATAAATGCGAAAGATGAACCTAAGAATACCGGACTTCTGAATTTAGTGAAAAGCTGATAAATAATTGTACCGGCACCTGCACCAAACAATGCAGCAGAAGCGGTCATACCATTACCAACAATTGCAGGAACGGCAATTGTTGCAGCCATAATTGCAAGCAATTGCTGGAAAGCAAATACGAGAAGTTGACCGAATTTAGGTTTATCCTTAACATCGTAAATAAGTTTCATAAACTTACCCCCAAAAATTTTTTTATTACAGCCTCTAAAGGCTAATAATCAGAGTTTAAATAATTTAACGCTTGTACATCCATCAGTTGCGGGAAGCATAACAGAAACAAGCTCTGATGTTGATGTTGGTACATTTTTGCCGACATAATCAGCACGGAAGGGAAGTTCCCGATGACCTCTGTCAACTAATATAGCTAACTGAATACTTGCTGGTCTACCTGAACTAAATATAGCTTCTATAGCAGCTCTTACAGTTCTTCCTGTAAAAAGAACATCGTCAACAAGAATTATATGTTTTCTATTTATATCGAAAGGGAAATTAGGTTGATGCACTTGAGGTAATTCGCTGATTTCTGTTAAGTCATCTCTATAGTGATTAATGTCAAGTTCACCAACAGGGAGTGAGACGCCTTCTATTTTGTTTATGTTTTCTGCAATTATCCGAGCAAGAGGAACACCTCTTGTTTTTATACCAAGAAGCACAATATCTTTTGTACCTTTGTTTTTTTCAATAATTTCATGAGCGATTCTAATAAGTGAACGTTGAACTGATGATTCGTCCATTATTTCTGATTTTAATTCCATAAAAACCTCAAAAAAATAGCCTTGTCAGAAAAAGACAAGGCTACAGTACACAAAGAATATTATAACCTTATCAACTCACAGATTGATTTAAAAGTATCTAAAGTTATATTAAACTTTTTCTATAAATTTGTAAATGGTAGTTTTGCGAGAATTGTCAAAAAATAATTTGTGTTTTTTGACGAAACTAAAGCATATAAACTCCTGATTCAAGTTCAACAAGTTCTCTGTCGTTTGTTTTTATATATCTATATACGGGTTCATCAAATGTCTTGTAATCTGAAACAGTGTAATCCTTTAGATTTACTGTTCTGATTTTACATGATTGGTAGTTACATACATATAAAACATTTTCGTAAACAGAGATAGCTACAGGATTCAAAAATGCTGTTGAGGAATCTCCACCAATTCTTAACACAATTTTTTCTGTTGAAGGGGAATATCTTACAATGCAATTGTTTTCCGGCACAACGCACCATATATATTTGCCTTCTGCAGCTGCACCGCTGACAGCGCAATCTTTATATTGAAGGTCTCCTGTCCAATATAAAACACCTTTATCATTGAATAAACCTATTTCACCGCTTGAATAAACAACTGCAATATGTTTGTTGGGTAAAAATGCAACATCGCAGTAAATAAAATCGCTGAGCTGTTCTGCAATTTTCTCAAAATTTTCGCCGAATTTATTTAATAAATAAGCGCTTCTTGTGCTTGCTGTCGGGCGTTCAAGTTTAACGTCATATGTGAAAAAGGATATTTTAGTTGTTCCGCTTGGAAGGGTATCTTTTCTTGCAACAATTATACCTTTATTGAAAGGTACAATGTCAACAATATCAATATCCATCAATTTTTTCATCATTCTTCCTCACAAACGTCAGTAAGTTTATTGATTTGATAGCAAAGAGTCATAAGAGAGTCGCCTAAATGAACATTTTCAACAGCAATATCCTTATACTTTCGGTTTAAATCATATTGAGTGAAATTCCAGAAACCTTTTATACCTAATGATATAAGTTTGTCTGCATTTTCTTCCGCATATTCGCTTGGAATACAAAGAATTGCAACAACGGGATTTTCTTTTTTACAGAATTCATCAAGCTCAGAAGAGTTTTTTACAATTCTACCACCAATGTTGGTACCAACAACATTTGGATTGTTATCAAAAATGCCAACAAGGTCAAAACCACGGTTTTCAAAATGAAGATGTGTAGCAATTGCGTGACCTAAATTACCTGCACCAATCATAATCGCCTTTGAGCGTTTATCTATGCCTAAAATTGCACCGATTTCAGTATATAACTGTTCAATGTTATAACCATAGCCTTGCTGACCGAAACCACCAAAGCAGTTTAAATCCTGGCGAATCTGAGATGCTGTAAGACCCATTCTCTGAGATAGCTCTTTTGAGGAGATTCTTATAATTCCCATTTTCTTCAATTCTTCAAGGTATCTGTGGTATCTTGGCAAACGCTTTATAACAGGAACAGAAACCTGATTATTATTTCTCATTTTAAATCGTCCTTAAATTAATTATAAAGTCTGCAGTGTTTCCATAACATATTTGCCGAACTCTTCGCATGTGCAACCATCATCACGGCCTGTTATGGTCATCTTCTTTTCGGTAATCATACAGATATCAAGAGCTTTTTCAAGCTTGTCAGCTTCTTCTTGTTTGCCAATGTGGGAGAGGAGAAGAACAGTTGCTCTGAGCATTGAGCATGGGTCTGCATACTGACCTCTGCCTTCTTTAATCATACGAGGAGCTGAACCGTGAATTGCTTCAAACATAGCATACTGTTTACCAATATTTGCGCTACCTGCAGTACCAACGCCACCTTGGAATTCGGCAGCTTCGTCTGTAATTATATCACCATAAAGGTTAGGAAGAACAAAAACCTTGAAATCTGTTCTGCGTTTTTTATCAATAAGCTTTGCAGTTGTGATATCTATATACCACTCATCTGTAATAATTTCAGGGTAGTCTTTTGCTATTTCTTTGCAAAGATTAAGGAATTTACCATCGGTTGTTTTGATGATGTTTGCTTTTGTGATAATTGAAACACGTTCTTTCTTATTATTTCTTGCATATTCATAAGCAAGCTTTGCAATACGTTCTGTACCTTCAGTTGTTGTAACAACGAAGTCCATAGCAAGCTCACCATCAACATCAACACCCTTTGAGCCAACTGCATATGCACCTTCTGTGTTTTCACGGAAGAATGTCCAGTCAATGTTCTCTTCAGGAATCTTAACAGGTCTTACATTTGCGAAAAGATCAAGAGCCTTACGCATAGCAACGTTAGCGCTTTCAATGTTTGGAAGTCCGTCGCCCTGCTGAGGAGTAGTTGTAGGTCCTTTAAGAATAACGTCGCAAGCTTTAAGCTCTTCCATTACATCATCTGGAATGGCTTTCATAACCTTTGCGCGATTTTCAATTGTAAGACCATCAATGTATTTGAATTCAATCTTACCTGCATCAACATCATCCTTAAGGATAAACTTAAGAACGTTTGCAGCCTCTTTAGTGATAATAGGACCTATTCCGTCGCCACCGCAAACACCAACAACAATTTTATCAAGTGCTTTAAAATCCTTGAATTCTTTTGTGGATTTAATTTTCTGGTTGCGTGCATCCTGCTCAATAAGAAGCTGTTTAAATTTGGCGAGAGCGTTTTCAATCTGTAATTCAGTCATTAGTTATTCTCCTTTGTGTAATCAAGTAAGCCACCTGCTGTAAGAATATCAATCTGTCTTTCGGATACATCGCAGATAAGCTTGTACTCTTCATTGTTAGTTTCATTTTTAAGTGTGATTTCTTTACCGGCTTTAAGCTCAGCTTTGATTGCAGGGAGTGTGAGCTTGTCGCCAACAGAAATTTTATCGTAATCATCTGCGTTAACAAAGTTAAGCGGAAGAATGCTTGCGTTAACAAGGTTTGCTTTGTGGATACGTGCAAATGATTTTGTTATAACTGCCTTAACACCAAGGTAAAGTGGAACGAGGGCTGCATGCTCACGTGAAGAGCCCTGGCCGTAGTTATTACCGCCGATAATTATGCATGAACCGGCTTCTTTACAATGCTCTGCAAAGTTTTCATCGCACTGGCGGAAGCAGAACTGTGAAAGGTACGGAATATTTGAACGGTAAGGAAGAATTTTAGCACCTGCAGGCATAATATGGTCAGTTGTAATATTATCTTCAACCTTAAGAACTGCGGTAGCTTCAATCGAATCTGAAAGGGGAGCAGTCTTTGGGAAAGGTTTGATATTTGGACCATAGTAAACTTCAACTTCTGCAGCTTCCTCAGCAGTTTCTGCAGGCATTTCAATCATATTATCGTTGATAATAAATGATTTTGGAAGTGTAACAGAGATGTCTTCGTCCCATGTAGTAGCATCTGTAAGAACGCCTGTAATTGCAGACACTGCAGCTGTTTCGGGGCTAACGAGGTAAACCTGACCATCAGCTGTACCACTTCTGCCTTCGAAGTTACGGTTAAATGTTCTGAGAGAAATACCTGCTGACTTTGGAGACTGACCCATACCGATACATGGACCACAAGCACTTTCAAGAATACGGGCACCTGCATCAATCATATCTGCAAGGCAACCATTGAGAGCAAGCATATTAAGAACCTGCTTTGAACCGGGAGCAATACCAAGAGAAACTGATGGATGAACTTTTTTACCTTTAAGAATTTTTGCAACCTTCATCATATCAAGAAGAGAGGAGTTTGTACATGAACCAATAAGCACCTGGTCAATTTTAATTTCACCAATTTCTGCAACTGATTTAACATTATCAGGCATATGAGGCATAGCCGCAAGTGGCTGAAGAGTTGAAAGGTCAATATCAATAACTCTTGAATACTCAGCATCTTCATCAGGAAGAAGTTCAACCCAATCATGTTCACGAGCCTGAGCCTTCATGAAATCATATGTAATTTCGTCAGAAGGGAAGATTGATGTTGTTGCACCAAGCTCAGCACCCATGTTTGTGATTGTTGCTCTTTCAGGAACAGTAAGTGTTTTAACACCTTCACCGCCATATTCAACAACCTTACCAACGCCACCTTTAACGCTGAGAATTCTGAGAACTTCAAGGATAATATCTTTAGCAGCAACATATGGTGAAAGTTTACCTGTAAGATTAACTTTAATAACTTCAGGAACTGTGATATAGTAAGCACCGCCACCCATGGCAACAGCTACATCAAGTCCACCGGCACCCATCGCTAGCATACCAAGACCGCCACCTGTTGGTGTGTGGCTGTCTGAGCCGATAAGAGTCTTACCCGGAATACCGAATCTTTCAAGATGCACCTGATGGCAGATACCATTACCGGGGCGAGAATAACGCACGCCTCTCTTTTTACAAACTGACTGAATAAATTTGTGATCGTCAGCATTTTCAAAACCCGTCTGAAGAGTGTTGTGGTCAATATAAGCAACAGAAAGTTCTGTTTTTACTCTATCAATATCCATCGCTTCAAGCTCAAGATAAGCCATTGTGCCTGTAGCGTCCTGAGTTAATGTCTGGTCGATTCTTATACCAACCTCATTACCAGGAGCATACTCGCCATCAACAAGATGACTTTTAATTATTTTTTCGCATAAAGTAAGTCCCATATTTTCGCCTCCGAAAAGTTGTACAAATTTTTAACAAACTTATTCTAATATGTAACAACCGCTTTGTCAATGGAAAACATAAATTTATTAGTAAATAAAACAATAAATATATGTTTAATAAACTTGAACTTTTTTGTTAATTGTGCTATTATTAATTAGTTAAAAAGGGTTTTGTTGGTTACAATAAATCTTGGTGATGATTTTGTATAATTATTTGCAAGATTTTTATAATTTTAACGTTTCAAATCAAACGAAAGAAGACTCTTCTGATAGTGTTAACGCTGACGAGGTAAACAACGAACCACCATCATCCTTTGAAGATGGTTTTGTAACAATTAATAAAGATGGTAAGTTTATTCATTGTATTACAATTATCGGTCAGATTGAGGGGCATTATTTGAATTCTCCTAATACCAAATCAACAAAATACGAGCATATTATCCCGCGTATTGTTGCTGTTGAGGAGGATAAAAACATTTCCGGTCTTCTTGTTATCCTTAATACAATCGGCGGTGATGTTGAAGCCGGACTTGCTATTGCAGAGCTTATCGCAGGTATGAAAAAGAAAACTGCCAGTCTTGTTCTCGGCGGTAGTCATTCAATAGGTATACCTTTAGCCGTCAGTGCGGATAAATCTTTTATTGTTCCTACAGCTTCAATGACTGTGCATCCGGTAAGAATGAATGGTCTTATATTAGGTGTTCCTCAGGCTCTTTTATATTTAAAGAAAATGGAGGATAGGGTTGTAAGTTTTATAACCCGGAATTCTCATATATCAGAAGAACGCTTTAAGGAACTTATGTTAAACAATGAAGAATTGGTTTCTGATTTTGGTACTATTCTCAACGGAGAACAAGCAGTTGATGAAGGTTTGATCGATTCAATCGGCAGTCTGTCAGATGCAATCAGTTTTTTAGTTAACGAAAACGAGTGAGGTTTTTATGAATATAATTAAGGCAATTTTATTGGGAATTGTTCAGGGTATAACTGAATTTTTACCTATATCAAGCAGCGGACATATGTCTTTGTTTACTCATTTCAGCGGAATGGATCCTCAAACTTCAGGTTTGTTTTCCGCAATGTTACATATTGGTACTCTTGTTGCAATTCTTATAACATTTTACAAACCCATATACGAGTTGTTTGAGGAATTCTTCAGAATTTTAAAAGATATTTTTGCTAAAAAATTCAATTTAAGATTTAAAGATATGACTGAAACAAGAAGAATATTTATTATGTTTTTTATATCTTGTGTACCACTTCTTGTTCTTCTTATACCGATTGGCAATGGTAAGAACATAATGGATGCTGTTGGTGTTTTCTCTTCTGACAATAGTATAAAAGCAGAAGGTATCTGCTTTATGCTTACAGGTTTTGTTCTTTTAGTAGGTGCTTTCACGTCAGAGAAAACTAAACGTTTTATGAAAATCACCCCTGTTTCTGCATTGGCAATAGGTATTGCTCAATTTTTTGCTGCATGTTTTCCAGGTATATCACGTTCCGGTTCAACAATTTCTACCGGTCTTATGTTTAAGGTGTCTAAAAAGAATGCTGTAAGATACTCGTTTATTTTAAGCGTTCCTGCAATTCTTGCAAGCGGACTAGTTGAATTTAAAGATGCACTGGAAAGTTCACAGGTCGTGCCTGTTTTCCCGCTTCTTGTCGGCATTGTTACATCTGCAGTTGTTGGCATTTTTGCTATCAGATTGCTGCAGGTAATTATCAGTAAAAATATTTTTAAGTACTTTGGTTTTTACTGTCTTGGACTTGGTTTTGTTGTTACAATAATTGGTGCGATTGAGGTCTTTATTAAATAATTTCAATGGGATTTTATATTCTAATTAGATTTAAGGAGAAAGGTTATGGCTCAAAATAAAAAGCCTGCTTCACAGAAAAACAGGGGAAATGCTTCAAAAAATAAAAACACAAAGAAAAAATCTGCCCAAAACACTTTTTTTAATGCTGAACATAAACAGATTGCTTCTTTTATTGGTTTCTTTTTTGCTTTGTTCATGCTTGCTGTTGTTGTAATTGATGCAGGTAGTGTATGGGGTGCGTTACGTAATTTCTTTTTTGGGGTATTCGGTATTAACGCGTTTATAGCTCCTATTTTTATCGGTTTCATCAGCATTATGTCAGCTCTCGGAAAAGATGACAGGAAATATAAAATTAAAGTTATTGAAGGCTTTATTGTTTTCTCGTTGATTGTTGCTTTTTTACATATTCTCAATGTTGATTCTCAACTTAAATATGACGAACAGATTACCTGGGCGTACAATATATTCAAGACATATGACGGCGAAGGTTTACATTTTGGCTTTGGTGTATATGGCGCAATAGTTGGTGGCGTTCCTCTTTTACTCACAGGCACAAATAAATTAGCAGCAGGATTATTTACAATTTTAATTCTTCTTGCTCTTGTTATGCTTTTCAGCGGCACATCAATAATAAAACTTATACAATCTCTCAAAAAACCTGCGGAGGTTGTAGGGGAATATGCCGAAGAAAAAATTGATGGCTTAAAGCAGACATATCATAATGTTTCAGAAGATATAAGCGAAAAACGTTCAAAAAAAGCAGAGACAGCTGAAAAAAGACGTAGAGCAACAAAGCACGAAATTGAACTTGATATTCCAATCGATGATGAAGTTTTTGAAGATGTTGGTGTTGAACCTATCTTAGCTAACACTGATATTGATGACTTGCCACCTGTTGAGCTTGATGACGTTATTGCTCTTTTTAATGAAGATGTGGATTCCAAGAATGATGTTAAATCATTGGAAGAACTTCGTAATATAGCTAATTCACAACCTGAAAAATATCCTGAAGAAACGGTTGAACCTGTTGTTGAAGAGTCTTACGACGTAGATTCTGAAACAGGAGAGATTATTGATGAAGATACAGTTGATCCAGAACCAGAAGAGCCGGTTGTTCAGTATGAATTACCAAGCGTTGACCTTTTAGATGAGCCTAAGCGTACATCAAAAGCAGGTAGTGGTAATGAACTTCGTGAAAAAGGCGAAACAATAGTTAAAACACTTCAGAGCTTTGGTGTAGGCACAAGAATTGTTGAAATCTGTCAGAGTCCATCTGTTACGCGCTTTGAGCTTCAGCCTGAGCCTGGTGTAAAGATAAGTAAAATTACTGCACTTGCTGATGATATTGCAATGAATCTTGCAGCATCTGGTGTTCGTATTGAGGCTCCTATTCCTAATAAAAATGCAGTTGGTATTGAAGTACCTAATGCTGAAAAAGCAATGGTTACTTTGAGAGAAATTCTTGAAACAGATTCCTTCCGTAACTCAAAATCAAAAATCAATGTTGCTTTAGGTAGAGATATCCAGGGCGAATCAACCTGTGCTGACCTTGCAAAGATGCCTCATCTTCTTGTTGCAGGTACTACTGGCTCAGGTAAGTCTGTTTGCCTTAACACAATGATTATGAGCCTTCTTTATAACGCAAAGCCTGATGAGGTTAAGCTTATAATGATTGACCCTAAAAAGGTCGAATTTACAGTATATAAATCTATTCCTCATCTTCTTATTCCTGTTGTTGCTGATCCAAGAAAAGCTGCAGGCGCGCTTTCATGGGCAGTTGCAGAGATGGACAAGCGTTATGCATTATTTGCAGATAATGGTGTAAGAAATCTTCAGGGATACAATGCATATGCGGTTTCAAATAATCTTCCGAAGTTGCCTCAGATTGTTATCATTATTGATGAGCTTTCTGATTTGATGATGGCTGCATCCAACGAGGTTGAAGATTCTATATGCCGTCTTGCACAGAAGGCTCGTGCTGCAGGTATGCACCTTATTGTTGCTACACAGCGTCCATCTGTTGACGTCATTACAGGTCTTATCAAAGCTAATATTCCAAGCCGTATCGCTTTTGCTGTTAAATCACAGATTGACTCACGTACAATTATTGATACTCAGGGTGCTGAAAAGCTTCTTGGTAACGGTGATATGCTTTATTGTCCTGTTGGCCTTTCCAAGCCCGTTCGTGTTCAGGGTTGTTATGTTTCTGATGATGAGATTGAACGTGTTATTGAGTTTGTTACTGCTCAGGGCGATGTTAAATACGACGACTCTGTTATGCAGGAAATTGAAATCAAGGCTGCACAAAACGGTGGCAAGAAAAAGGGTGGAGCAGAGGTTGAAATTGAATCTGCAGGTTCAGCTAACGGCTTTGATGATGAAATGACGCCAAAGGCTATCGAGGTTGTTATTGAATCGGGTATGGCATCAACAACACTTCTTCAGAGAAAGCTTAAGCTTGGATATGCAAGAGCAGCACGAATTGTTGATGAGCTTTCTGAAAAAGGCGTTATAGGTCCATTTGAAGGTGCTAAACCACGTAAAGTACTTATCACAAAAGAACAGTGGTTGGAAATGCAGGCAAATAACTCTGCGTTCAGCGCTCCTAAACAGCTGAGCATTGATGATATTGCTCCGGTCGAAAGCACTCAGGATACATCTATTGCAGATTCTATTCCTGAAGACCACAATTACTTCGGTTCAGCTATAAATAACTTTGAGGATTAATTATGGATATTTTTGTTGAATATTTAGATGGTGATTTCGCTGTTTGCAGACTTCCCGATAAAGCAGGAAACCTTATTCGCTTGCCATTAAGGGATTTGCCGAAAGGCACACGTGAATTAGTTGTTATCTCCATGCGTGATAACGGTACATTTTACTTAAACGATTACGCAAGAGAAACGCGAATGAAAAAGATAAAGAATTATTTAAGATACCAAAAATATTACTTTGATTTATCAAAATAATTTACAAAAAAGTATTGCTTTTTTTGTTAAAAGGTGATATACTTTCCAAGTTAAAAAACTCACGTAGGGTAGATTGCGGATGTCGTGTGCGCGAAAGCGTGGTGTCTGCGAGTCGAAACCTTGCGGCGGTTTAACAAAAAGGAGGACAAAATTATGTCAGTAGTTTCAATGAAACAGTTACTCGAAGCAGGTGTTCATTTCGGACACCAGACCAGAAGATGGAACCCTAAGATGGCTCCTTACATCTTCACAGAAAGAAATGGTATTTATATCATCGACCATCAGAAGACAGTTAAGAAGCTTGAAGAGGCTTACAGCTTCATCAACAAGATCGCTCAGGAGGGCGGCGATGTTCTTTTCGTAGGCACAAAGAAGCAGGCTCAGGATTCTGTTAAGGAAGAAGCAGAGCGCTGCGGTATGTCATACGTTAATGCTCGTTGGCTCGGCGGTATGCTTACAAACTTCCAGACAATCCAGAAGAGAATCAGAAGACTTGCTCAGCTCAACGCTATGGAAGCTGACGGCACATTTGATCTTCTTCCTAAGAAGGAAGTTATCAAGCTTAACCTTGAAAGAAAAAAGCTTGAAAAGTTCATGGGCGGTATCACAGAAATGAAGAAGATGCCTGCAGCAATGTTTATTGTTGACCCAAGAAAAGAAAGAATCGCAGTTCTCGAAGCAAAGAAGCTCGGTATCCCGATCGTTTCTATCGTTGATACAAACTGTGATCCTGATGAAATTGATTATGTAATCCCAGGTAACGATGACGCTATCCGTGCAGTTAAGCTTATTGCAGGTGCTATGGCAGATGCTATCATCGCAGGCCGTCAGGGTGAGCAGAATGTTGCTGAAGCAGCTGAAGAAGAGGTTGCAGAAGAGGCAGCTGAATAATTTAAAATCAGATACTCGTTAGGAGGATATATCTATGGCATTCACAGCTCAGGATGTTAAAAACTTAAGAGAAAAAACAGGCGTTGGTATGATGGAGTGCAAAAAGGCACTTACAGAAGCTGACGGCGATATGGATAGAGCGTTTGAAATTCTTCGTGAAAGAGGTCTTGCTGCTTCTGAGAAGAAGGCAAGCAGAATCGCTGCTGAAGGCGCTATCATTGCATTCACAGATGATGCAACAAAAACAACAGTTCTTCTTGAGATCAACTCTGAGACAGACTTCGTTGGTAAAAACGATAAGTTCCAGGATTTTGGTCTTAGTGTTGCTAAAACAATTGCAGCAAACAAGCCTGCTTCAGTTGAAGAGCTTGCAACCCTCGCACTTGTTGGTTCAGACAGAACAGTTCAGGAAGCTCTTAACGACCTTATTCTTGTTATTGGTGAAAACCTCAAGATTCGTCGTTACGAGATCGTAGAAGGCGATGTTGTTACTTATATCCATGGTGGCGGCGCAGTAGGTGTAGCTGTTAAGTTCGAGACAAATCTCGAAGATAAGGCTGAGTTTGTTGCAATGGGTAAGAACGTTGCTATGCAGGTTGCTGCTATGAGACCTGAATATCTCAGCAAGGAGTCAATCTCTGCTGATGAGCTTGAGAAGATGAGATCTATTACAATCGACAGCTCACTTAACAAGCCAGAATCACTTCCAAAGCCTATTCTTAACGCGCTCTTTGACAAGGCTATCTCCGAGAACCTTTTCAGTGCAGAGGATGCTGCAGCTTATGAAGAGCAGAAGAAGAGCAACTATCTCTTTAACTTCCTTTCCAAGGAAGCAGTTGCTACTCTTGCACAGCTTGCTATCGCAGGTAAGGAAGAGTATATTAACAACAAGATTTTTGCCGGCGCAGTTGAAGGTCGTATCAAGAAGCAGATTAAGGAAACATGTCTCCTTGAGCAGGCATTTGTTCGTTCAGACCTCTTCGATGGTTCTGTATCAGGTTATGTTGCAGATGTTGCTAAGAAGACAGGCTCTGATATTAAAGTTGTTAACTTCATTCGTCTTGAAAAGGGCGAAGGTCTCGAGAAAAGAGAAGACAATTTTGCTGACGAAGTTGCCAGCATGATGAAATAAGATTTCAATTGAGGGCGGCTTTCATTGAAAGTCGCTCCATACTTTTTTAAACAGTATTTTATTCCAATTTTGGAAAACTATATAAAGTGGTGAGATTATTATGGAAAGAAAAGTCGGTACTGTATCAAGAGGTATTCGTTGTCCCATTATCCGTGAGGGCGATAATCTTGTTGATATTGCTGTAAACAGCGTTATTGAAGCTGCTGAGAGCGAAGGCTTTGAACTTCGTGACAGAGATGTTGTTGCTCTTACTGAATCCATCGTTGCAAGAGCTCAAGGCAACTATGCCACAGTTCAGAATATTGCTGATGATGTAAAAGCAAAGCTTGGTGGAGAAACAATTGGTGTTATTTTCCCCATTCTTTCAAGAAACCGTTTTGCAATCTGCCTTAAAGGTATTGCAATGGGCGCAAAGAAAGTTGTTCTTATGCTCAGTTATCCTAGTGATGAGGTAGGTAACTCTCTTTTGACTTATGACCAACTTGATGATGCGGGAATCAACCCTTATTCAGATGTGCTTACTCTTGAAAAATACAGAGAACTTTTTGGTGAAAATAAGCATGAGTTTACAGGTGTTGACTATGTTGCCTACTATTCAGACATAATCAAAGAAGCTGGCGCAGAT
>JAZNME010000005.1:0-250470 GCA_045579445.1 Acutalibacteraceae bacterium
TGAGCCGTCGCAAGGCATATTTGTGCCAATCATACAGCAACCCATTTTAGGATAATCATCCTCAATAGCAACGCCTGCCTCGGCACTCGGCAACGGGCAAACGTCTGCAGGAACACCAAAGCTCTCGGTAACCTCAAGGTAAGGCGGTGTTATCTGCTGATCTACCATTGATGAAAGGAATATTGGCAACGTCTGCAAGGGCATGGGAATAAGGTTCGGGAAGCCTGTGAAAACCTCATTGGGAACAATTTCATCCATAAGCACAATACGCTTTGAAAGCTTATTGTTTGGGTTTATTTTCTCGTCTGCTCTGAAGGAAATATTAATAAGGTGTGTGGTGTGCTTCACAATCATATTGTAATGAAGGTGAGCCATACGAAGCTGAGGACCACGGAGCCCTGCAACGTGCCTGTCTATAAACGAAGGAGCAGAAAGATAAGATGCCATCCAACGATAACGCCACAAGCCTTTAACGGTGGATACAGGTGCTTTGAGCACCATTTTTATCATATCCTTCCAGGTTACAAGCCAACGATAGTAGTCATACATTGTATCCTTAAAGCCACGCCACTCTCTGTGCTTGAGAACGGCAGTATGCTCTTTATAAAGCTTTCCGTAATCAGCCATTCTCCTTCGCCTGCCTTTCCTTCTGAATCTTTTTAATTTCAAGGCTCTCAACAAAAGCCTGAACACGAGTGCGAAGCTGACCTGAGGCAGATGCAGTATACTGCCTGTCAACTGCGGCGGTAGGTACACCATAGTCATTACTCATAACATATGATGCCAAGGCACGCTCGTAGCCCCAATACTCGCAGAATTTCAGCTGCTCATACATAACACCGTCTGCATGGTATTCATCTACAAGCTGTTTTACAAAGTCGCGCCTTTCCTGAACCTTTTCGTGACTCATATAACGAGGACACTGACTTGTTTTAAGATAATGACGGCATATCTGAGTTAAAACATCCTCACCATCATTTATAATAATCTCCTGCCTGCCGGGTAAAGCACCGAAGCAATATCTGTCGGCAACAACAAGAGCACCGCTATCCTCAATAAGTGATGTAAATTCAGGGTCATCCATTTCAGAGCCAACAACCACAATTTTCGCCCTATAGTTTTTCTTTGCATCAGGCTCACGTGTTTTTAACTCCTCTGCAGTTTCTCTGAGTGCAGGAAGAATCAATGCTTTAGGACAACAATATGTAATGAGATTCAGAATATGGTATTCATAACCTGTAATACGTGGGTTTTCCTCTTTTCTATACTCACCTATTTCCGTCATTAAACGGCAAACCTCATTATGCTCTTCAACAGCTTTTAAAAGAGCTTCGTCTGATGTATCCACACCGTAAACAGATGTGAGCATATCAAGAATTTTTACTCTCGTCTGATTAACATAATGCTTTACTGTGTGCTCTTCGATTTTAAAAGGAGCATCAAGGAAGGTAAGGAAGAATTTATCATTTGGAACTAATTGAAGAAGCTCAAAATGCTCTGCTGTTCTGTTCATTTCCGAGCAGGTTTCAGACGCTAAAAGAGCATTAAGGAAATTGTAGCCACCTTCAATTGCACGCTCTAAAATCGCCTTAGAATAACCACAAAGGAAATTACTCATATAATATGTTGCAATATCCATTGACCCTGTACGAGGCGCTCTGAGCCTCACAGAGAAGCAATTGCCACAGTTGAGCAAAACCTCCGGAATATGATAGCATGTATAGCCTAACGCTATTCCACCATCATTTTTTGCTTTTTGCACAAGCTCGTTGTTAGCTTCCTGCAAAAGCTTTTCGAATTCATAAAGATGCTTTAAATCTTTCATATTCAACCTCTAAAAATCAAATAATACCTAATTCACAAAGTGCTTTTCTTGCGCCCTCAACAACCTCAGAATCGTCAGGTAATTTTGTAATGTTTTTACCTTCAATGTCATATATAACAAGGTTTTTGTCGCTTTTTATATATGATAAAACAGGGATTCCGTTTGTGTTTATATGCTCCAACACACTTTCATCGGGCAATCTGTTTATAATAGCACCGATTTTTTTGTACATAACAAGCTCGTCTGCAACTTTTTTAATAGTAGAAATCACTTGTGTACCTTTCTTACTTGCATCGGTTATAAGAAGCAAATGAGTAACCTTTTCCATAACTCTGCGGTTAATCTGCTCAATGCCTGCTTCACCATCGATTACAACATAATCAAAATCGGCAGAAAGTATACTGATAACCTCTTTAAGATAGGAGTTGATTTTACAGTAGCAACCTGCACTTTCAGGTCTACCAACAGCAATAAAAGCAAAGCCATCAGTTTCAACCAATGCGTCAAAAATCTTATATCTTGCATCACCTAAAAGCTCGATTGCTGTTTTTGTATCCCCATCCTCAACAGAGGAAACTATCTCTTTTCTTATATCGTCAATGGTTGTTTTAACCTCAATACCCAAAGCCGTTGAAAGTCCAACAGCAGGGTCTGCATCAATAGCGAGAATCTTTTTATCGGGAAAATTCTCCACAAGCAGCTTAACAATGGCTGCAGAAATTGATGTTTTACCTACACCGCCCTTACCTGAAAGAGCGATGATTGTTGCGTTATTATCCATATTTTTCTCCTTAATACGTGGTAATGATGGTTTCAAGAGCAGATATATAATCATTATTATTTGCTGCTATAAAATCCACATTATTAAAATCACATTTAATAATATCATTATAAATCTCTTCATCAACTAATACAACGGATTTTTTAATATTTCTGTTATAATTGTTGTTGAAATTTTCAACATCTGCTGAAACAGCATTTTCCAAAAAAATAGACTCATCATCATAAATATTAACAATCCACTTTTCTGAATTTTCATCATAACAAATGTCATAGTCAACAAAAACCAAGTAATCCTTATAAACAAAATACCCGCAGCCTGCTGTTGTAACCGCAGGATTGCGAAAATATTCAACAGGAAGCTTATTTTTCTGAATATTTTCATAAACCTTAATAAAAGATGATCTACCACAAAATAAAGTATACTTTTCTCTATAATTCTTATAATAACTCGTTTTTTTGTACCTCAAATAATCAAAAGGGGTAAGTAATATAAGAAAAAGCAACAAAAATATAACAAAAGGAATGGCTATTATGGTTAATAAACCATTAAACATTTTCTTTAAATACTTTTTCATCAATTAATCTCCGTACTTATTCATAAAATAAACTAAAAAAGTTTTTAATATGTTAATTTGAATGAACGGCTTTCCTTTTTATCAACAGAAGAATAATCAAATAAATCAAATCCAACACAAATCCTAACATTAGACCAAAAATAATTTCTTCATTTTTTCGCCTTGTGCAAGTTTAAAAACTATACATATAAACACAGATAATGAAGGTATTATAACAAACATTAAATATTTGATAATTTTCATAGCCATAGAATTACTCCTCTTTCTGTAAAACTAATCCGATTAAATAATTATATCACATTTAATCTGAATTTACAATCGGGTGCGGGTGTCCCGCCCGTAATTATTCATTATTCATCAGCTAAGCGACTTCATTTTTCATTATTCATTCGAAAATCCGTTCTGCAAAAATGAATAATATGAATATTGAAAAATGAATAATACAAACAAAAATCCGTCCACTTGCGTGAACGGATTTTCATTTGTGCTTACAACTTATTTTTTTTAGAAAAGCAAACAACTCAACAAAGTAGAATTTGTCAGTTTACCCTACCTATCATATCAAGAGGGATTTCTTTAAAGTCGGGAGCGTCTTTTCTGATTTTATCAATATCTTTGATAGTATAATCTCCGTTATCGATATCCATAAAGATTTCATCGCATTTGCCTACATTATAAATTGCATTGTCGCTTATATCGCTGAATTTCCAAACGGAGCTGTAAACCTCGCCATAGCCCATATCTTTATTAATGATAATATTATTTTTGAAGGTGCTTGCAGGGTTGGGAATATAATCAGGCGAATCTGCTTTTGAAATATCGTCTGTGCAGTTTTTGTATTCAGGGAACGCATTTTGCCAGGCTTCGCTCTGCCAAGGTGAATTATACAGCGCTTCCCACATATCACCACTGCCAACGTAAGCATGAGTAAACCAACCGCTTTCAAGAGCACCTTCTCTTGCTCTGTCATCAAACCTCAGAGCATTGTTACCGGGATTAACGATGATGTTATTGGTTATGACGTTATCTCTGCCACCACCCACGTGAATTGAGTTGCTGGGAATATTGATAAGAAGATTGCCGTAAATCTGATGACCCGAAACAGCATCATCAAGATAAATACCATCGGGATTGTGATTTTCCGAACCAACATTATAAATGCAGTTATACCTTACAATATTGCCGTACCACACCCAGCTTCTTCCCGAATAAATTGCACCTGCATCATCCGAAAGAAGGCATACGTCGTGAATAAGATTGTATTCAATAATGTGATTGTTACCTTTATATGTAATTGCCTCGTGAGGAGAATTTGCCATTTCGTTGTGAGAGCAAATATTTCCCACGCCCTCAAGAGTAACGGCAGGCTGATAGGTCTGATAAATTTCCGACCAATCGTGGATATAATTGTTGTCAGCCTTGCTGTTGCCGGGAGTAAGAGTTTCTGTATCGCCACCGGTAATAATAATTCCGCCCTTTCCGGTACGGGTAATTTCATTGTTATACGCAAGGTTGTTGCTACCGTTCATAATAAGAGCATTGCCTGCAACATTTTTAATAAGACAATTCTCGACGGTATTGCTATTACCTGTTATAACTACACCGTCACCTCGTGTTCCCTTTATGGTTAATCCGTCAAAGGTGATGTAATCAGCCTCGGAAGTTATTACAGGATTTAGTGAGAGTGAAAGAATAATTTCTGCATTATCCTTGTTTTCAGGCTCCCACATACAAAGGAGTCCCTTTTCTCTGTCGAGATACCATTCTCCTGGTGCGGAAAGCTCTTCAAGAACATTGAAAAAATAGTACGGTGCATCGGTTTTTGTTCCGTAAAGACTAACAAACCTGGGGGTAAGCTCACGAGTATCTTTATCAAAGCTACCTATAGGAGTTGAAGCATCTGCCCAATCATACTTCCAATAACCGAACATCCACACATCATCAAGGTTTTTCCAGCCTGAAATTCTCTTTGCAAGCTCAGAATTAACTCTGTAAATATCCGGTTCGGGATTACGGATTTCATACCAATCTTTAACCTCTGTAAGTGCACCGTCGGATTCCTTTCCCAAGCCTGTTTTTACAACCTCTTCAGTATAGAGATAGTCATTATCGGGGTATCTTGCAACTGTTTGCCTTATATCATCCACGAAAAGCTCACAATAAAGAGGACCTGTATAATCGCCGTCATAGTTGTCTGCTGTGTGGTAAGAGCCGATTGCATAAATCTTACCCCAATCATCGCTTGTGAGTGAATATGGTGCTTTTGTCAGGTCAACAACCATAACATTTTCCTGAGCATCGGCAGAAAGTCTTTCTGCAATTTCGGGGTAACCTTTTACATTTTTAAAATCGGCGGAATCAAGTGTTACGCCACCATTGATAACAACCTCACCGTTATAAGAGCAGTATGTTACGGGACATTCCGCTGTGCCTGAGTCCTCTTTGGTAAATTCGAGAGAAGACACACGGTATTCACCGCCTTCAATGCAAACTGTAATTCCGTTTTTGCCTGCTTTATCTGTATTTCTTACAGCTTCAACCGCTTTTTTAATTGTCAGAAACGGTGAATCCTTTGTACCGCTGTTTTTGTCATTACCGTTTGTGCTTACATAAAAATTGCCAATAATCATTTTATCATCATTCTTTTCTTTTGATACTGTTGATATAACAGGTGTCGGAGCAGAGTAGTTTTCGTAAAGTAAGATGTAAAGCTGTGATTTAATATACGAATGACTTCCGAAGAGAAATCCGATAACAATAAGTACGCAGAGAATCACTTTTAAAACCCTGTTGCTAAATATCCTGAACACGCAAAGCAGAGCCATAACAGATGTGATAATGAATATAAGATACACAGGGATAACCATTGCCGCCAGATTAAGCTCACCGTTGCCTATTACGGCATTTATCAAAAACATACCACCAACAAGAATTATAGCAAAAGCAAAAGCCGTTAAAACTGCATTCAACGCTAGTTTCTTTTTATCCGCTTTTTTGCTCAGCGGTATAGAAAGAAATACTCCGCCAAGGCAAACAACAAAGCCGAGAATAAACTGAAGCGGTGTATATTCATAACAGAGATATTGCATATGGTAGTAATACAAACCGACAATTGCAAAAGCTATGCCAAAAACAAGAAAAATTATTTCGGATATTTTTGTTTTTAAGGTTTTCTTCATAAAAATAAATCCTCCCGGATTATTATTGGTTGGAATGATTATAATACTATAAAGCAAAAAACGCAAGGCAAAATCAATGCGAAGCATTGTATATCATCAATTCCGCAAGCAAATGCATATCATCAAAACGAAAGTTTTGTATATCATCAAGCCGACAGTTATGCACACATCATGTGATAATATACGTCTACGGCGATGATATACACGCTGACGCGTGATAATATGCCAAGCCTGTCGGCTTGGATAAAAAAATTAAGGACTTCTATTGAAGTCCTTAATTTTTTGTGTTTACAACTTGTTTTTGTCAAAAATAAAAACAGATTACAGATTTTTTGGGGGGGCAATTAGGCAGTTTCAAAAGAATATAACATTCTTTTCTTACCATTCTCTTCTTTGGTATATATTGAAATGCTGATAAAAGAATTCGAATAAAACTCATAAGAGCATTGCTCACTAATAATTTCATTAAACGATTCCAAGGTTGGCTCATTTTCAATAGCAACTATTACACCATACGCTTTATTATCTACTTGTTTGAAAACAGGCGTATATTTTCTTACCTCTTCATCATTGGAGGTCATTCCGTCATATCCATGATATCTGCTATCAAATAAAATAACCTCTTGTTGACAATGAGAACAAATACCTTTAATTACATTCACTTTCATAAATACAGGCGCTTGCGGAAATGCTATTCTCTTCTTGAATAAACCAAGAATTTTTATGTAATTATATGGATTACCATTTGAATCGATTTCTCCATAAATTGAGTGCCATCCGATTTTAGGAACATTTTTCTCATATTCATTTAACAATGCTTTTTCATCACTTGTAAAACTATTTTTTAATATATAAAAAGATTCACAACCACACAGACATCGTAATATGAAAGAAAGTTCATTTCCTTTTTGAGAAATCGTTGACGCATATTCTTTTAAATAATCAGGTATAGGAATCATGCTCATTACCCCATATTCAAATATAAACTTTTTGAAACGATTATATCACACCTGATGCGAAATTACAATCGGGTGCGGGTGTACAAAATCAATGCGAAGCATTGTATATCATCATTGCGTAAGCTTTTTGATACACGCTATGCGTGATGATATGCAGTTCTACGGACTGATGAGATACAACAATGGCAATTTTGCCATTGTTGATGATATACCATTGCTTTCGCAATGGATAAAAAAATTCCAAGTCCGAAGACTTGGAATTTTTTGGAAATACGTCTCATTTTAGAACCTGTCTAAATTTTGATTTTTTTCTAATCAAAAATCAAAGCAATCCCGTATTCATTTTTCATTGCATCTGTAATAAATCTTAGTGCGTTTTCGCGAGTAGTAATCCCCTTGAAATAAAGGCAATATTTATCATTATCCCAATACACACCTTGAGCAGCACGATAAATCATTTCATAAGAACCATTCTCAGGTTTTACATAGTAATATCCATTCAACTGAAACACATCTAAAACTTTGACAGTTGTTAATTTCATATATTCACTGCCCCTTTTTCACTATTTTCTTTTCGATAGTAATGCACGAAGAAGTTAACATTCTTTGTATTCTGCCACAAAGATTTCTATGATTTTTAAAAGTTTCTTCATTAATAGAATTGCTTGAATATTCAACATAACAAGTATAGCAGAAAATTATTCGCAAATCAAGGCGTAAGCCTTGCATGTTATCAACACGAAGTTGTGTATGTAATTCTTTCGCAGAAAGGGATGTAATCAATCCGAAGATTAAATGCACCAAGATGATGCCATACAGCTTTACTGATTACATACGCCTTACGGCGATTACATACCAACCCTTCGGATTGGATAAAAAACCAAGGACTTCCGAAGAAGTCCTTGGTTTTTTGGCAGTACGTCTCATTTTAGAACCATAGTTCAACAAATTGGAATTGGTCTAACTGGTACAATTACCAGTCTACCGCAATGTCAACTGATTTATTGTACACAGTAATGAACGGATAAGAATGGTCGTTGCGCCTGAAGAATACCCATTGTTCTTGTTCATTATCAAAATGGTGGTAGCCGTTCTTTACAAACAGTTCTATACTTATACTGTTGTCCAAACAAATGGTGACATCGTGCAGAGCATTGATATTCACAGATATTACCGTGCCATCTACTATTTTAGCTCTGTTTTGTTCAACAAAATACCACTCATCGTTATTTTCTTCTACATCGCCATCCCAACTTTGGTAATCCAAAGTCGTTACAAGAATATCATTTTCGCAAATAATGCGAGTAAGACATTGTGAATGGAGTTCAAATTCTTCAAAACTAAACATCATCATTTCGCAAGCAAGATTTATTGCATCTAACCGTTTGCCAATAGTTTGTTTTAGCAATTCCATTAACTGATTATTATAATTCATATTTTCTCCTAAATTTTTTATTTAAAAATTATAGCATAAGTTATCTAAAATTACAATCAAGTGCAAGTGAAAAAATCAAGGCGAACCTTGTATGCAACCCGTCGTAGACGGAATGTAATCACAACTTTAGTTGTGTATGTAATCCTTTCAAAGAAAGGTATGTAATCAATCCGGAAAAATACACCTTACAGTAATGCCATACAGCTTTACTGATTACATACGCCTTACGGCGATTACATACCAACCCTTCGGATTGGATAAAAAATCAAGGACTTCCGAAGAAGTCCTTGATTTTTTGGAGGCGACAATCAGATTTGAACTGATGCATCAGGGTGTTGCAGACCCACGCCTTACCACTTGGCTATGTCGCCGTATAAAAAAATGGAGCGGATGACGAGGCTCGAACTCGCTACCTCCACCTTGGCAAGGTGGCGCTCTACCAGATGAGCTACATCCGCATAAATGAATGAGCCGAGAGGACGACTCACTCATGGTGCCTCCGGTCGGAATCGAACCAACGACACGAGGATTTTCAGTCCTCTGCTCTACCAACTGAGCTACAGAGGCAAAAAAAGGTGGCGACCCGGAACGGGCTCGAACCGTCGACCTCTAGCGTGACAGGCTAGCGTTCTAACCAACTGAACTACCGGGCCACCTCATGGTGGGAACAATAGGGCTCGAACCTATGACCCTCTGCTTGTAAGGCAGATGCTCTCCCAGCTGAGCTATGCTCCCATGAGTATCGTTGCGGTGTTTTTGTTTACCGACAACGATAGATAATATACACTATTGAAATGAATTTGTCAACACTTTTTTTCAACTTTTTTTAATTTTTTTCAAAAAGTTTTTTGTGCTGTTAAATATGCTTTTTTGCCTCGTCAACAATAGCCTTCATTTCGTCAAATTTAGTTTCAATATCTTCAACTAATTTGAACTGTGTACGAGCTCTCACAAGGTTGTGTTCAGGATATTCTGTTTTAAAATAAACGTCTCCGTTAATGAAATCACCAAGGAATCTGATACCACATTCAAGAGTTAAAAGCTTTGCTGAAAATGGTAAATAATCAATTTCATTTTCAGTTAAACTCTTACCTGCAGATTCAAGGTAGCCTTCAACATATGCTTTAAAATAATCAAGGTTAAGAGAAACCTTTGATAAATCCTTTTCATCCTCAGCGGCTGTGTTTGCGCCAAAGCGAATACTGTCGCCAAAATCGTAAAGAGACGATCCGGGCATAACGGTATCAAGGTCAACAACACAAAGACCTTTTTTAGTTTCATTATCAAAAAGGATGTTATTAAGCTTTGTGTCGTTATGTGTAACTCTTAAAGGTAACTCCCCTTTTTCAAGCATATCAACAATTATTCCGCAATCGTTTTCGCGGGCGAGCACAAAATCAATTTCAGGCTTTGCTTCATCCCTTCTGCCTGAAAGGTTCTGTTCCAAAGCAACCTTAAAATCATTAAAGCGTGACGGTGTGTTGTGGAAATTAGGAATTGTATCATAAAGAGTCTCAATAGGATAATCAGCAAGAAGCTTCTGGAAATTACCAAAGCTTATTGCAGCATTTTTGAAATCCTCAGCATTGGTAAGCTCGTTAATAGAAAATGTGTTATCCACAAAGTTATACATTCTCCAAAAACCACCATCTTCTGCAATATAGTAGTTTTTGCCGTCTTTTGCAGGGAAAACAGTTAATGTTTCTCTTGCAGGATCTCCGCCGTATGCTTCAATCTTCTTGCGAAGGTGTGCAGTAACACCCATAACATTTTCCATAACCTCTACAGGCATTTTGAAAACATTAGTATTTATACGCTGCAAAAGATAACGGGAAATTGAGCCGTTTTCAAGCTTATAATCAACCACATATGTATCATTTATATGCCCTGCAGTTATTGGTTTATAACCAACAACCTCACCATAATCAGGGAAAGCTGCAATAATTTCTTTAATATCCACCATTTTTATATCTCCTTTTTAAATGTTGCAAAGCAATCCGGGTTATGAAAGCCGGGCGGTAACGTGGTAACAGGAGAAAAAGCAAGATAATGAGGAATCTGACATCCGTCACCACATTTATAAAAATTAAGCTTCACTTTGCTAAAATCAACACTATCAATATTTATATTATATATACTGCAAACGAACTCTTTTGTTATTCCAACAAAAACGCCCCAATAAGCACCGTTATCATCTTCATCAAAAAAGCTATCCACCAATGGTGAATGCGGTGTTAAATCGCTTACAAGTCTTCTTCCGTATTTCCCTGCACCGAATTCAGAAAGAAATACGCCTTTCGAGTTGCACTCAACATTAATGTATTCGTCTTTTTCTGATACGGGAGCTACAAAAAATTCGAGGCAACTATCTGTATAAACAGGATCATCCCTGTCAAGGCAAGCTGATTTTGGGTTTTCTTCGTAGCACTTAAGCACCGCAACGAGTGAATCACCAACAACACCGACATTAGCGTATGTTTCAGGTCTATAGGGAGTTGGTGCTTCCCAATGATAAGAAGAAAGCCTGAACAATGAGCTGTTTTTAAGTTCTTCTTGAGTATTATACTCTTTTAAAATATACTCCATAGCTTATTTCATATACTCGAGAATATCGTTAGTTTCGTCCATTGATGCCATAATCATATAAAGGCGCGGAATGTGGAAAGGACCTTTAAAGATATTGCCCTTCAAGGTAGTTGAAACTGTATTATCGTAGTGAAGGTAACCATACCATTCACCACTTTCCTTATCACAGAAATATTTATCACAATATTCTTTTATTTCATTATAAAGGTCATTATATTTTTCGTCCTTAAAATGAATGTAAGCAAGTCTTAAAGCAATCATAGCCTCGCACTGTGGCCACCAAAGCTTCATATCCCACTCAAGCTGAACAGGTGGCTTACCTTCAAGGTCGGTAAATGCAATAATACCACCATACTTTTTATCTATACCTAATGGTAATGTAATATCAATTATATGCTTTGCCTTTTCAACTGCATCAATGTTGCCTGTTACAAGGCCTTCAGCCATAATAAACCATGCAGCTTCAAGAGAATGGCCCGGGTTTACGATTCTGCCGTTAGGGCTGTTTACAAATTCGCCTTTTTTAGTAACACTTTCAAGGAGAGCTTTTTCTGTAAGATAACCGCCGTTAAGGATTTCAGCAAGGCATTCACCACATATTTTATTGTATTTATCGAACACCTCAGGAATACTTCTCATAACCTGAGATGTTGCAAGCATAATCATAACAGGAGAAAGAGCCTTGGAATCAATGTTATCCGGATTGATTTTAGGCGGATTCTTTCTGACACCTGTGAAGCACTCATATGCAACATTAAAATACTTTTCTGCAGTTTCCAATACATCTTTATCACCTGTTGCTTTGTAAAGCTCAGCACAGCCGATTGCAGCAAAGGTTTCTGAGAAATAGTATCTTCTTTTCTGAAGCTCTCTGCCATCTGCAGTTACTGTAAAATACATTCTGCCGTCTGTATCAGTACACTTAGGCAAAAAAGAATAAATGCATTTAGCAGCCTTAAGATATTCCTCGTTTTTATCAATCAGGTTATAAGCCTTTGAGAACACCCACAAAGCTCTGCCCTGAAACCACACGCTTTTATCTGTTCCGTATATATTACCGTCTTTATCAAGGCAAGTATATATACCACCATTTTCATAATCAATTGAGTTTTTAAGCCAGAAAGGTAAAATGTTGTTGACTAAGTCGTTTCTGAAATCCATATAAACACCTTCATATACCAAAAATATATTTTTATTAATATATCACATTCTACAAAAAAAGACAATATAAATATAATTTCTTGAACTATAAAAAAGTATATGATAAACTATATTTATCAACTTTATGAGGTGTTATATGAGCTTACTTAATTTTTACCTTATTACAGATACTCATTTCTTTAAAAACTCTTTAGGTGCTTATGGTAAAGAATACGATGAATTTATGCGTTTCGAGCAGAAATGCTTTGCTGAAACAGAAGCAATTAACAATGCAATTTTTGATTATCTTGCAACACAGACAAAAACAGATACAATACTTATCCCCGGTGATTTAAGCTTTAACGGAGAAAAGGAAAGCCACCTTGGCTTTATAAAGCTTCTTAAAAAGCTTCACGATAATGGAAAAAGAGTATTTATTATAACTGCAGGTCATGATTTTAATGATTACTGCAGAGGCTACACAGATACAGGTGTACACGAGGTTGAGCACACAAACAGAGATGAATTATTTGATTTATACTACGAATTTGGTTTTAAAGATGCAATCGCAGTTGATAAAAAACACCTTTCATACGTTGCTCAGCTTACACCTGATATCCGTCTTTTAGCCCTAAACAATGACGGCACTAACGAATGCAGAGAAACGTACGACGAAGAGCAAATCCAATGGATAAGAGAGCAGATTCGTGATGCAAAAGCAAATAATCAAATGATTTTTGCAATGAACCACTACCCTCTTTTACCCGGTCAGCCAATATTCTCACTCATCGGCTCTGCTGTGCAGAAGAATTCAGGTGCTATTACAACTATGCTTGCCGACGAAGGCTGTAATCTTGTTTTCACAGGCCATATGCACAATCAGGCAATAAACGAAAAGATAACTGAAAACGGCAATAAGCTTTACGATGTCTGCACAGGCTCTGCAATCGGTTGCCCTGCATATATGAGATATGTAGAATTTGAAGATTTAGATACAATAAATATAACAAGTGAGCCTATCCCTGATTTTCAATGGGATACAAACGACAGAACCTGTAAAAAATATCTTTCAGATTTATTTGACAGCATGATTCTAAATATGCTTAGCGATATGAAAAACAACCCTGAAAGAATGGCGCGTAAATTAGGTATGAAAAGCTCCCCTGTTATACTTAAAGCCTTGCGCTTTGTGGGCAAGCTTTTTGACAAGCTGACCTGTGGCGGACTTTGCAGACTCTTCTTAGTAAAATGCGATAAATCAATAAAGAAAATGCTTTTAAAGGATTACATAGTTCAGCTTGTGCAAAACCTTTTTGCAGGTAACCAGCCATTTATTGAAGGCTCACCTGAGGGCGATGCTATATTAGGCGTCTTAAAACGATTAAGATTTATTTTAAATAAAATATCCGTTAAGGATATTGACGGAAACAAGGCTGATTTATTTGAAATACTAAAGCACAGCGCAGGAAACTATGGTATAGACGACCATAATGCAGTTTTAAAGCTTAAATAAAAATAATCAACCCCAACGAAAATCAAAATTTTCGTTGGGGTTGATAAATTTTAAAAAAGTTTAATTACAGTTTCATTGCTACGTCCCAAGCGCCCCATATAACTGTACGAAGGTTACCAACCTTCTGTGCATCACCGATAATATGGATGTGCTTTGATTTTTCAGCAACAGGAGCAGGCTTGTAGCCAACAGAAAGAATTACGCTGTCTGCAGGAATTGTTTCTGTTTTGCCGTCCTTAGTCTGAACAGTAACGCTTGAATCTGTAATTTCTGTTGTTTTTGTTTCAAGGTAAACAGGAACCTTGTTGGTTTTGAAGAAGTCACGAAGGAAGCTTGTGTTAGCAAGAGCTATACCAGGTGTTGTAATAAGGTCATCCTGCATCTCAACGATTGTAGGATTCTTACCCTGAAGGTAAAGCTCATAAGCAATTTCACAGCCTGTGAGACCGCCACCGATAACAGTAACGTTCTGACCAACCTCTTTATTACCAAGAAGGAAATCAACTGCTTCAATTGCAGTATCTGCACCCTTAACAGGAATCTTATTTGCAACAGAGCCTGTAGCAACAATAACCTCATCTGCGCCAAGTGAAGCAATATCCTTAACCTCTGTATTCATATGAATTGTGATTGCATCGTACTTTTTAACCTCGCGGTTATACCAAGCAATAAGGTCGCGGTCCTTTTCCTTATATGATGGAGCAGCTGCAGCAATAAATACGCCACCGAGCTTATCTGTCTTTTCATAAAGGTCAACCTTATGACCACGCTGTGCGCAAACAATAGCAGCTTCCATACCGCCGATACCGCCACCGATGATGGCAATCTTTTTGCTCTTCTTTGCAGGCTTAATCTTATATTTCTTGGACTGCATTGTTTTTGGGTTAAGAGCACAACGTGAAAGACCCATTGTATCCAAAAGGTCCTGAGTATTTGCGTGACCCTTTGATGATGAGAAGTTGAAGCAACCTGCGTGACAGCAGATACAAGGCTTGATTTCTTCAACTCTGTCATTAATAAGCTTTGTGATCCATTCAGGGTCAACAAGGAACTGACGTGCAACACCTACGCCATCAATTTTGCCGACTGCAATTGCCTGTGCACCAACATCGGGCTCCATACGGCCTGCACAAACAACAGGAATATCAACATATTTCTTAATGTGTGCAACATCGTCAAGGTTACAGTTCTGAGGCATATACATTGGCGGATGTGCCCAATACCATGAGTCATATGTACCATTATCTGCATTAAGCATATCGTAGCCTGCATCCTGAAGGTACTTTGCAGCCTTTTCTGATTCAGGCATTGCACGGCCGATTTCTTCGTATTCTTCGCCCGGCATTGCACCGTAGCAGAAATCCTTCATCTTTGACTCAACTGAGTAACGAAGGGAAACAGGAAAATCCTCACCGCAGGAAGCCTTAATAGCTTTAACAATATCAACAGCAAAACGATATCTGTTTTCGAAGCTGCCGCCGTATTCGTCTGTACGCTGGTTAAAGTATTCAATTGCAAACTGGTCAAGAAGGTAACCCTCGTGAACAGCGTGAACCTCAACACCGTCAACGCCTGCATCACGGCAAAGCTTTGCAGTTTTTGCAAATGCTTCAATAATTTCATGAATCTGCTCCTTTGTCATTTCAGGGCAGATGATATCGTGAGCCCAACGTGAACGCTGTGGGCTTGGAGATGCCAATTCGTGAGATGTATCAAGAATAGGCTTTATAAGCTTACGTGTAAACTCATTTCTATGAAGAGGAGCAACAAGCTCTGTTATAGCCCAGCTTCTGCCCATACCTGCAGTAAGCTGAACAAAAAGCTTAGCGCCTGTTTTGTGGATTTCATCCATAAACTCCTTAAGCTCTTCAAACATTTTAGGGTTCTGCCAGAGCCATTTACCCCAGAATGTATCTCTCAAAGGTGCAATACCGGGAATGATAAGACCAACATTGTTGTTAGCTCTTTCAAGGAAAAGCTTTGCAGCTTCCTTATCAAAATGGCAACCGCCAAGCTCGAACCAACCAAACAATGATGTACCGCCCATAGGACACATTACGATTCTGTTTTTGATTTCAACATTACCGATTTTCCAGGGGGTAAATAATGCCTCATACTTCTGATCCATTAAATAACACATCCTTACAAAATTATAAACAAAAATGTTCACATATTATAATATAAAAATACGTGAACATTGTCAAGTTAAATTATTATCAAACTATGTTTTTTTAAAGCTTACCCACTTTTTAGAAAGTGCTATGCATATCAACGCACCAAGGAATGCAACAACACTCCAGAGAACTATAGTTTTATTCCAGCCGAAAACATCTGTGAACACAGCAATTCCGTATGTAGAAATTGCTGCGCCTGCATAAGTACAAGAGTTAATAAGGCCTGATATAAATGAAACCTTACCGAATTTTGCGAAGTGAGCAGGAATCATACAAACAAGAATAAGGTTTACTCCGTGCATAGAGCCTACCAAAAGAGCAAGCAACACAAGCGAAAGTACGACATTGCTTGAACCAAAGGTAAGCAAAAGAACTGCAGAAACTGCACCAACACCAAAGGTTACACCTGCACATGTCAGCTCATTTTTAATAAATCTCCTATTTATGAAAGATACAAATGTAAATGAAAGCAGACTGAAAACAGGTAAAATAACACCTGTAAGAATTGAAATTGAACTATCCAGTTTAAATATTTCAGAAATATATGTAGGAGTCCAGTTAGTTACACCATCGCGAAGAGAACCCTGAAGCATAATTGAAAGCATTATAAATGCTAAAAGTACAATTGCAGGCTTGTTGAATTTAACTGCATTTGCGCTACTAACAGGAATCTTATCAGTTGCTTTTATCGATTCAATTTCACTACAAGATTTAAATGGCTTATATTTATCGTAAACACTCTTCCATACCACAGCCATAATTGCCGCAAGAGCACCACTTACAATAAACACAACACGTACATCAGATAATTTAATCATAACAGGCGCCAAGAGATACATTGAAACAGTGCCTAAAGAGCTACCCCAGCTAACTTTAACGCATGCTTTTTTATAATCGTCATCATTGAGAAGATTTGAAAGAATCTTTACAAGCGGTGGCCACATAAACGCCTGAGCAAAGCCGTTGATTGCCCACAAAAGCACAAGCATACTGCCGTCCCCTATTGTACCAACGCAAAGATTCATCAATGCGGTTATGATAAAGCCGATAAATATTATATTTTGCGGTTTGAATTTATCTCCAAGATAACCGCTCACAAGCTGACCTGCACCATATGTAATTGAACAAGCAGTAAGCGCAAGCGCCGCAGTAGTCTTGGGAGCATAACCGCTTGCAATGATTTCTACAAGCACGGTACCGAGGTTTATTCTTGAAACATAGCTCACGAAATAAACAACGGAGCAAAGGACAACAAGAAAATTAACATCCTTTTTGTTTGTAAGTTTTAACATTCTCTATCACCTTGATTAAATTAAAAACTTTAGATATAATATCATAAGATTTTTAAAATGTAAATCAAAAGGGAGGATTATTTTGAAAGTTGCAGTATGTTGTTTGAATTCTAAATATATACACGCCTCCCTTGCACCCTGGTGCCTTTTCAGTGCATTAAAGGATAAATATTCTGACGCAGACGCAACTGTGTTTGAATCCACAATCAACAATGATATTGACTATATGATAAACAATATTATTGAGGGCGGTTTTGGTATTATTTCATTCTCCTGTTACATATGGAACATTACAAAAACACTTGAAATATGCAAAAAAATCAAAGAAAAAACAGATGCTACAATTATTCTTGGTGGACCTGAAGTATCTTATAGGGCAAAAAATGTTTTAGCTGCCTACCCTTTTATAGATTTTGTGCTTTCAGGCGAGGGTGAAGAAACATATCCTAAACTTATAAATGCACTTATAAACAACAAATCATATGAAGATGTTGATGGACTTTCATACAGAGATAATAGCCAAATTATAAGCAATCCTGAAAAAGAATATACGGGTACACCGATAAATCCGTATTGCGACGATTTCTTTAAAAACCTCAACAACAGAATCTCATACATTGAAGCAAGCAGAGGTTGCCCTTACAGATGTGCATTCTGCCTTTCAGGGCGTTGCTCAACCCTTCGCTATTTTGATTTTGAGCAAACGAAAGAAAAAATAATTTCATTAGCAAACAGCGGAACAAAAACAATTAAATTTGTAGACAGAACCTTCAATGCAAATGCCAAAAGAGCAAATGAGATAATTAAATTCATCCTTGAAAACCACGGAAAAGAAATACCCGAAAATGTATGCTTCCACTTTGAAATTGCGGGCGATATTTTAACCGAAGAAACATTCAATCTATTAAAAAGTGCCCCAAAAGGTCTGTTCCAGCTTGAAATAGGCATGCAAACCTTTAATGAAAAAACACTTTCTGCAATCAACAGAAAAACTGATTGTGAAAAACTAATTAAGAACGTCAAACGTCTTATTTCATTCGGGAATATGCACATCCACATTGACCTTATTGCAGGGCTTCCCTACGAGGATATGGAAAGCTTTGAAAGAAGCTTTGATATAGGTTATAGCTTAGGTGCAAATATGCTCCAGATGGGCTTTTTAAAGCTTTTATATGGTGCGGATATGCGAGAGAAGCCTGATGATTATCCTTGCAAATTCTCAAGCGAGCCACCATACGAGGTTATCAGCACCCCTTGGTTAAGTGAAGAGAATTTGAAAACTCTTAAAAACTGCGAAGATGCTCTTGATCGACTTTATAACAGCGGAAGATTTTTGTTTACACTTGATTACTTAATAAATGAATGCAAATTCACGCCATTTAAAATGTTTTATGAATTCGGTAACGCTGTAATAGTGGATAAAACAAGTCTGTCTGATTATACAGAAAAAATTTACGACTATTTTAAAGAAAAGGTAGATAGTGAGCTTTTACGCGAAGCTCTTATTTGCGACTTGCTCTCCTGCTCCTCTGCTCTGCAGATACCTGACTTTTTAAAAAGGAAAGACACTTTATACAAGCAAATAAAAAAACACTTTGTTGAAGGTGCAAATGAGCAGATAAAAATTGCTATTCTTTACAAATCAAACCGCATCTTTGCCGTAAACCAAAGCAAACCCAAAGGCTTTGACGGAAGATACAAGGGCATTTTCTATAACCTTGTCGATTTTGAAAATATAATTAATAAAAATGATTAAATAAAGCCTCATTGAAAAGACTATTAATAATCTTTTTAATGAGGTGTTTTTATGGCGAAAAATGCAATTGTTGGGCAAAGCGGCGGACCTACTGCAGTTATAAATTCAAGTCTTGCGGGAGTATACGAAGCAGCAAAAAACCGAGGTGCAGATACTGTTTACGGAATGACGCATGGTGTTGCGGGTCTGTTGAATGAAGATATAATCAATCTCTCTCAGATATTTGATACAAGCCTTGAAATAGAGCTGTTAAAGAGGACGCCATCATCATTTTTAGGCTCTTGCAGATATAAACTTCCACACTTTAACGAAACATCTGAGCCATATGAAAAAATCTTTAAAATTTTAAAAAAGCTTGATATTCAATTCTTCTTTTATATTGGTGGAAACGACAGTATGGATACGATAATGAAGCTGTCGGACTACGCTAAAGAGATTGGGAGCACAATAAAATTTATGGGCGTTCCGAAAACAATAGACAACGACCTTATGCTGACAGACCACACACCGGGTTTCGGTTCTGCATCGAAGTACATTGGCGCTACAATGAAGGAGCTTATACGAGATGCTACTGTTTACGGTACGCCTTATGTAACAATAGTCGAAATTATGGGTAGAAATGCAGGATGGCTTACGGCATCTGCATCTCTAGCTAAAGCTGAAGACTGCGAGGGCGTAGATATGCTTTGTCTGCCTGAACTCCCCTTTTATTTAAATGAATTTTTAAACAAAGTCGAAAAGATGCAACAAGAGAAAAAATCAATTGTTGTTGCTGTTTCTGAAGGTATTAAGCTACCTGACGGAAGATACGTTTGTGAGCTTTCCGATGATGCTCGTTTTGTTGACTCTTTCGGTCATAAAAATTTAACAGGCACTGCAAGATTTTTAGCAAACCAAGTGGCAAAAAACATAAACACAAAAGTGCGTTCAATTGAGCTTTCAATATTACAAAGATGCGCAGGACACATAACAAGCAGAACAGATATAACAGAAAGCTATCAGGTTGGCGGAGCAGCTGCAAGGGCAGCTTTCAATGGACACACAGGCGAAATGGTAGCGTTAAGAAGAATATCAAACGACCCATATCAGTGCATAACCGAGCTATATGATGTTCACAAGGTTGCAAATTTTGAAAAAAAGCTACCAATTGATTGGATTAGCGATAGCGGAACAAATGTAACAAACAATTTCCACCGATATGCGCGACCGCTTATACAAGCAGAGCTGACACCAATATATATAAACGGTCTGCAAAGGCATATTAAATTATGAAATCACCCTGTATGTCATTCTGAAATGATATACAGGGTGAAATTTTATTTCACATTAACTTTTTGGGCAATCTCAGGGTCGACAATATCTGATAGCTTACCGATTTCGCACCATAGCTTATCTGCTTTAGCTTTCCATGATGCATAGCCAGCGTAAGTTTCAGGATATGTATCGTAAAGCTTTGTTACCGCATCACTTTGAGAAAGAGCTTTAAGGAGATTTTTAACGGTTTCAACCCTTATCTTCTTTGTAGTAATACCTTTTGCTATACCACCAACTATTTTTGCAATATCAGAGCCTGTAAGATTAAGACCATCATCAATACCGCCAAGTATTTTATCACAGAAAAGGATACCGTTATTGAACATATACTCAGCTTCATCGTAGCTTATTGTAATAACACCCTTAAGAAGTGCTCTCATTGAGTCAAACTCTTTACCCTGACCTCTCATATATCGTGTGTTAATGCTCCACATATTTTCTTTTGTAAGAGGTTTACCTGTCTTGAGAAGCTTTCCTATTACATCCGCTGCAATTTCACCATGAACAAGCGATGATGTGCAACCCTCACCGCAAGTTGGCTTTGTAAGGAATGCGGCATCACCCATAGCAATAAAGCCATCGTCAACAGTAGAGGTTAAGTTTCTGTGGTATGGTGTCATGCCTTTTTCTGTTTTAAGAAGGGTGTAATCAGGAACTTTTGCTTTTTTGGTGAAATGCTCTTCAAAAACTGCCTCTGCATAGTTATATGAGAAGAAGGCGCCAATACCCATAAGACCATCGTAGCCCTCACCAGCAGGAGCAAACCAGGATTTATACTGCATAAAAAAGCCGTTAAGGTCTGTGGGGTTTATTGATTTATCGTTATATGTAACATAGTAAAGCACAACATAAAGAATATCTTTATTTGTAAGTGGTGCATTCTCAACAACAGATGTAAGTGGAAGCTTTCTTCTTGCAACTGACGGAATACCCGAGCAATCTGCAACAAGCTTACAGTTAGCTTTCTTTGTTTTGTTTTCTGATTTATATTTTACACCACATATTTTATTGTTTTCGTCATAAAGGAAATCCATAAAAGATGCGTCATAGATAAATTCTGCGCCTGCATTTTGTGCCTGCTGAGCCATAAGCATAATATAATCATGCTTATGCATACCAATTACAGGTGCATAACCACCTGGAATTTTGGTTTTTGCATATGGCGAAACCATATTTGAACGCTCAAAACGGAATTCACGAATAGGATTATTTTCATCAGGAATCTGAAGACTGCTTCTCTCCATCTCCCCTTCGCCCATATGGAAAATATCGTAATCACGGGAAACGTTTTCGGCTGAATCCTTTTCAATTACAAGCACCTTTGCACCTTGCTTTGCCATTTTTTCAGCAAACCAACAGCCTGTAGTAGATGCACCAACAATTACAATATCGTATTTTGCCATATAAACACATCCTTTGAGGTATTATAGTTTAATTATACAATGCAAAAATCTTAAATTCAAGTATCAATAAATTGTCATACATCTTAATGTTCAGACCCTCTCGGGTTCGAGTCATTTATTTAAACAAAAAAGAAACATCACGAAAGTGATGTTTCTTTTTTTGGCAGGGGCAGAAGGACTCGAACCCTCAAGGACGGTTTTGGAGACCGGAATGTTACCATTACATTATGCCCCTATATTAACTTAAATAAATGGTGGACCATCAGGGACTCGAACCCCGGACCAACCGGTTATGAGCCGGTTGCTCTAACCAACTGAGCTAATGGTCCATAAGCAACGAATAAAATTATATTCAATTCACTATCATTTGTCAAGTGTTTTTGCGAAGAAAAACTAATAAATAAAATATTTTCCATCTTTTTAAATTTAAGCTGTTTTAGTGGATATACTATGGATAAAAATGAGGTGAGAAATTATGTTGTCTGTATGGAAAGATGCATCGCAATTTGATAAATTCAATTCGCTAAATCAAGATATTTCAACAGATGTTCTTGTTATCGGTGGCGGTATTGCAGGTGTATTGTGTACGTACATGCTAAAGGAATCAGGTGTTGATACAACGCTTGTTGAAGCGCGGTCAATAGCCTGCGGTGTAACAGAAAACACAACGGCAAAAATTACCCTGCAACATGGACTTATATATCAGGATATTTACAAAAAATCCGGTGAAGAAAAGGCAAAACTTTATCTTGATGCAAACCTCGAAGCGTTAAAAAAATATGATAACTTATGTAATACTATAAACTGCGATTATGAAACTCAAGATTCTTATGTTTATTCTGTCAATAACAAATCGAAACTCGAAAATGAATTAAACGTTTTACAGAAATTAGGCTATCCTTGTGAATATACAAGTAAATTGAAAATACCTGTTAAAACTGTTGGTGCAGTAAAGATAAAAAAACAAGCTCAGTTTAACCCATTAAAATTTATATCAGCAATTTCAAAGAATTTGAAAATTTACGAAAATACATTTGTTGAGAATATAGATGGAACAACCGCAATAACACGCAAAGGTTGCAAAATTAAGGCAAAAAAAATAATCATTACAACTCACTTTCCGTTTATAAATAAACACGGCAGCTACTTTCTGAAAATGTATCAGCATCGCTCATATGTGATTGCTCTTGAAAATGCACAAAATGTTAATGGAATGTATGTCGATGAAGCGCAAAACGGTATGTCTTTCAGAAATTATAAAAACCTTTTGCTTGTTGGTGGCGGAGACCACCGTACAGGTAAAAAAGGTGGTAATTGGAACGAATTGAGAAATTTTGCTTCAAAAGTATATCCTGATTCAAGAGAAAAATTTTACTGGGCAACGCAAGATTGTATGACACTTGATAACGTACCATATATCGGTCGTTATTCAGCTAATACCCCTGATTTATTTGTTGCTACAGGCTTTAATAAATGGGGTATGACATCTTCCATGGTTTCTGCAATGGTGCTTACTGATATGGTACAGGATATGAAAAATCAGTATGAAGAATTGTTTTCACCTTCAAGGTCAATATTACACCCTCAGCTTTTAGTGAATTGTGGTGAAACCTTGTTGAATTTTGCTTTTCCAACTATAAAACGTTGTCCACATCTTGGATGTGCTCTGAAGTGGAATCCTTATGAACACACCTGGGATTGCAGCTGCCACGGCTCGCGATTTACCGAAGAAGGAAAAATAATTGACAATCCTGCAACGAAAGATGCAAATATATAGTTTTTTACGGGAATAATTAAAACGGAGGTTAAATTATGAATGAATTAAATGGATTTATAATCACAAAAAGAGATAGGGTTCTACGCGGTTGGCAAGTTTCAACAGGACTTGTGCGTGAATATCAGGAATATGCAAGAGAAGTGGAAAATGAAGATGTTGAGCTCTCAAAATGCTTTGCTAAGCTTTCACAAATAGAGGCAGAAATATCTGCCGAGCTATTAAAAATACTGCAATCGTATTAATCAGTGAAAAAGAGTCAATTTTGTAATATCTTTACAACAAGAAACACCTTTTGCCTTTTGATAAAAGGTGTTTCATTTTTAATATTTCTTAATCTTCAATAGCACATGGAAAAAGACTTTTTTCTCCTAGGCCATTATTTAAATCATAGAGAAAGTCATCGGAATAGTGTTCTGCGGATGAAATATACCTGTTTATTTCTTTAAAGCTTTTAAAAGCCTTACAGTCTGCACGGTCATATATACAACCATCGCACTAATTGCAGTAAGAATAACAGGAGGATTATCCGAACCGAGAATAAGATTCATTATCCCTGCAAGACCTAAATAAATACCAGTTGTAAGAACAAAGTGGATAACAGTAGATATGATTATTTTCTTTTTAGCCTTACCCTTTTCAACTGCAATCCTAACAGGTAAAACAGTTGCAAGTGCACCAAGAATAGCCGCGCAGATGTAATACGGAATTTCAATCCATTCAATGTATGTCTGATATGAAAGCGCAAACACAGGAACAGACAGAAAAACCGCAACAAAAGGCAAAGCAATACTTTTTGTTGTTTTTTTCAATAGAATAATCATCCATACAGCAAAAATTATAGACGGAATAATTATTGCAAGATACTGAACATATGCATCAAAAAGAATTGGTTCCCGAACATTAATCGGCACTTTCTCTGCTGAAGCATTGTATGGTGTCTGACCACCTTGTTTAGAGATACCTATAACTGTATCTTTAATAGTACCCGCAAGAGAATAATCCCATGCTTCAAAATTAAGAGCAAAGGCAGGACTTTCTTCAGATAGTGTGAAATCGAAGTTTTCTGCATCCTTGAAAAGCGGGTCCGCTACTATAGGAAAATGAATATAGCCTTCTTTTTCAGCCTTTTTAAGGTTATACGTAAGACTGCCGGTATTAAAATACAGTTCATCCCCTTCAGTTAAGCTCCACATAAGGTTGCCGTTATCATAGAAATGAGATGGTGTCTGCATTTCTATGTATATAGGTGCTTTATCTTTTGTGAGAAAAATGTTGTTGTAATATAGACCTGTCGCGTGGGTTTCGCCTTTATCAATACCGGGGCTTACAAGACCTTCTCCACTAAGTGCAGCAATATTATTTCTGATTACATTTCCCTCACCATAGTGAGTATTAAAGCTCTGATTACCGCAAGCATACACAAGGTTTTTTTCAACATCCATAAAGGATGAGCCTTCGTCAAGGTAAATACCCCATCCGCCATATCCACCTTCGCCGGGATCCGCGGCAACGTTGTGAATTACGTTTTCTGTAAGGCGTGTATTGGGCTGTTTACCAAGCATATAAATACCGCCCATATCGGAAAGCCAGCCCTGACCGATGTTATAAATAAGGTTTCTGCTAATATTTATATTTTTTGTAACATGGTATGCATAGCCCCATATCCAACCAACAGAAACGCCTGTATAGTAGCCATCGTGAATCTCGTTATTAACAATTTCGGCTGTATCACAGAATGTAACATGGATACCTATACCGCAGAAGAATTTTCTGCCATATTTATAAATTTCATTATTTTTTATTGTGATATTCTGTGTATAGTCATTTTCACCGGGAAGACAGTTAGTGCCCCCCACATAAATTGCAGTTGCAGCAATCTCATAGAAATAGCAGTTTTCAACTGAAGAATTCTTAACTCCGTTTCTTAGCTTGATTGCTGTACCACCAAGATTTGTAAACTCGCAATTTTTAAAATGAACATTTTCGGCATACTCAACAGTTACAACACCATCAACAAACAATGCTGCTTGTGGAAATTCAACATTATATTCATCATGCCAGGAGCCTTCATAAACCCAATCCGCCTCGGGATAAACCCAATCAGTACGAGTAAAACGAACACCCTCAAATGAAATACCGTTCACATTTCTGATGTCTACAAGCTTATCAATATTTGAGCCGTAGAGAGTTAGTGTATCCGGTTTTTCGTTTTCAAAAGGCACATAGTAAAGAACACCTTCCGCTCTGTCAACATAATATTCTCCCGGATTATTAAGAGCTTCAAAAACATTTTCAAAGTAAAAACGATCAATATCACTGATAAGCATTGATGATGGCCTTGACATTGATATTTTACCGGTTTCCCTATCCAAAGCAGTTATGCTTGCTAACTCATCGTGCCAATAGTGAAGAATACGAACATTTACATCTTCTGAGTTTTTAAACTCAAAAGGGATATCATCTATGTTACAATAAAAAGAGTTTTGACCTAATGTAAATTCCCAAGGTGTATTTTCTTCTGTCCACAAATCATCCTCCGGAGCTGTTGCCTTAACAGTGAAATAGCCTGTTTCAGGATACCTTGTGATAGAAAGCTTATTTTCATCACTAAAAAGAGATTTGAAATACCAATTCTCATTTTTTGTATCAAGCTTTTTACTGAAAACCTTTACACCATTTACTTCAGTTTCGGTAAAGCCTTTAATAGCCTTTGCACCTGAAAATTCAACAACCTGATTATTGTAAGCCTTGTATGTAACATTTGGCATATCTGTAGAATCAAAAGAAAGCATACCATCGAATTCATATGTTCCGCCAAGAAGATATACAATAGCAGATTTTCCTGAATCTTTATATTCTTTAAGCTTGTTTTTGGCAGATAAAAGACTATAAGGTGAAGAAAGAGAGCCATCACCATTTTCTGAAGCATCTGCAGAAGCATAAAGAACAATATCTGCATTATCAACTGCAAAAGCAGAAACACTAAGAGAGAGACAAACAGAAAGTGTAATTGTTAAAGCAAGAACAATTGATAAAAACTTTTTCATAAAATCACCTTATTTCAAAATTATATAACTGCAAGGAGAAATTTTCATTTCACCATTTACATTCTGAGAATTGATAATATCTGTATACTCACGGTCGAGTGAAATTGATTTTTCATCATCGGAGAAGTTCATAAGGAAGATAACATCTCCGCGTTTTCTGATAATAACACCATTATCGGCAGAAATTGATGTATCAGCAGAAATATTAAGCTTGCTTATAATATCATTACAGAAATCTATTGGGAAATCTTCATCATTTCTGAATGCAACATAGTAAGCAGTACCATTACCGTATTTATTTTCTGTAATTGCAGGCATATCTTTATAGAAATCTTTCTGATATTCACCCAAAGAGGTTGAACCATTAGCGTGGATTATATCACAAACATGCTCAACAGAATATTCCTTGCCGTTATACAAAACGCTGTTTTTCATGCCTTCAGGAAGAGAATCCGTTTCTTCGCACCATATACCGAAAACATCTTTGAGCTGGTTTGCAGGAAAACCGCCAAGATAACAAAGGTCATTTTCATCAACAAGGCCCGAAAGATAAGTGATTACAAAATTACCACCGTTTTTAACATAGCTTTCTATACGCTCAATTGTGCCATCTTTAAGCATATACAAGAATGGAGCAATAACTAAATCGTATTTTGAAAAATCATCTTCCATTGAAACAATATCAACAGAAATACCTTTATTCCAAAATGGTTTATACCATTTTACACATTCCTCAAAATATTTACGGTTGATGTTGTTATAGCCACAAAAATGCTTTATTGCCCAGCCATTTTCCCAATCGTAAACAATAGCAACCCTACTGTTTGATTTTTTGCCAACAACATCATTGAGTTTTTCGAGTTGAGCGCCTAAATCAGATACCTCACGGAAAACTCTTGTGTTTTCATGACCGCAATGGTCAACAACTGCACCATGATATTTTTCGTGACCACCACGGCTTTTACGCCACTGAAAATACTGAACACTATCAGCACCATGAGCGACTGCCTGAATTGCGGAAAGGGACTGCAAGCGTGGTCTTGGCAATTTATTAACATCATGCCAGTTAACAAGCGATGTGGTGCTTTCCATCATAAAGAATGGCTTGCCATCGTTCATTGAACGGAATGTATCGTGAACAAAAGCAATGTCGCAAGCTTCTTTTTCGTTATAGCCCTTATCCCATGCAGGATAGTTATCCCATGAAACCAAATCAAGATGCTTCGCAAACTTCTGATAATCTATACCGTCATACATTTTCATAAAATTTGTCGTTACAGGAATATCCGGAGTAATTTCACGAAGTGGAGCAATCTCATTTTCAAAGAATGAAATATGACTATCTGAAACAAATCTATTCCAGCAAAGCTTCATTGCTGAAACATGGTTTTCGCCCCTAAATTTAGGTGAATTAATCTGAGACCAATCTGTCATTCTATGGGCCCAGAAGCCATTCCACCACTTAAAATTAAGTTCTTCAAGGTCATTGTGATAATACTCTTTAAGCCAATTCCTGAAAGCCTCCTGACACAAATCACAATGGCACTCACCGCAATATTCATTAGAAATATGCCACATTTTAAGTGCAGGATGGTCTTTATATCGTTCTGCAAGTTTAGTATTGATATTACGAACCTTTTCACGATATACCGGTGATGTAAGACAATGATTATGACGAACACCATATTCATTTCTTATTCCTGTTTCTTCAACACGCAAAACCTCAGGATATTTCTGCGCCAGCCACGCAGGACGGGCACCTGAAGGAGTTGAGAGAATAACATCTATCCCGTTTTCATAGAGTTTATCAAGAATTTTATCAAGAAAATCGAAATTATAAACACCCTCTTCAGGCTCAAGCATTGACCAGGAGAATATACCTACAGTTGCGCTATTAATATGAGCAAGCTTCATGAGGCGCATATCCTCATCCCATATTTCAGGTGTATTTATCCACTGGTCAGGGTTATAATCCCCACCATAAATTATATGGTCAAAAAAAGAATCTTTCATTTTCTTTTCTCCTTTAAAAATCTAATTACAAGAATTATACAATTTTATTTCTACTATTGCAATAACGAAATAAGTGAACTTGACACTAAAATATATCAATGATAAAATGCTTTTGGTGATAAAATGAAAAAGAAGTTTTTAAGCTTAATAGCATTGATATTAGTTTTATGTTCATTCACCTCTTGCGGTGGAACTAAAATAGTAAGAACAAAGAAAATTACCAATGAAATCACACAAACCTCGGTTATATTAAAAAGCGATATATCTGAACAAGAAGTATTTTCTGATTTCTTAAATAAATTCAAAGCATCTCACACAATTCCCGGTCTTCTTGAAGGAGTTATTCCCCAAGGTATGTGCTACGATGAAGCAACAGGATATTTGCTTATAAGCGGATACTATGAAAAAGGCAAATTTCCTTCTGTTATTATGGCTGTCGACGAAAAATCAGGAAAGTTCATTGGTGCATATTCCTTAAAAAATACCGAGGGCGATGATTATTACGGCCACGCAGGCGGAATAGCATCTTCTCAAAACACTGTTTATGTTACATCAGAAGGCGAATGCTACACATTCCCTTCCACATTGTTCAAAACGTTAAAAAATGGTGATTCAATCCAATTCCAAGGCAAGTTCAAATTAAACACAGCCGGTTCATTTGCTTGTATATACAACAACATTTTATGGACGGGCGACTTTGTTGAAAACGACGATAAAGTTAAAGAAGGCATAAAGGATGTTACAACCCTTCAGAACGGAGAAACATTCTATGCATACTGTGAGGGCTACACCTTAAAAGATGGCTTGCCTGCTGTCAATAAAATCAACAGTGATTCCACCGGATACGTTCCGAATTACATAATTGCAATACCTGAACAGGTACAAGGAATGGCTTTTACTAAAACAAATAAAATCATTTTCAGCACAAGCTACGGAAGAAAGAACAACTCAAAAATTTATGTTTATGAAGATTTCCTGGTTAAAGAGAAATCCGGTATAAAAATAATTGATAACAAAGAGGTTGACCTTTACGCTTGTAGCAGCAATTATCTTACAGAAGAGATAACCGCTATTCCAATGGCGGAGGGCATGGCAAACTCTCCTGACGGTATTTATATTGCTTTCGAATCAGGCGCAAAAAAATACAGACAAGGAAGAGGTAAATTCCCTGTTGATACTCTTTACTATTCAACAATTGAATAACATAAAATAACACGGCAGAATTCAATCTACCGTGTTATTTTTATAGCTTTATAAAGTGTTTTAACTTGAAGGAATAAATGTATTTTTCTTTTACAGGCACACCCATACAAGCAGTAAGAGCCTGAGAATATATTTCAAGCTGAGGAGCATAAATCCCTTTGAAAACCTCAGGTTCTGTTATATTGTCGCTCTTATAATCTATAAGCACTGCTTCACCATTTTCAATAAATGCACAGTCGAACTTACCCTGAACAACAATCTCTTCATCAAATATATCGGGCGAAATATCTTTGTAAAGCTCTCCTGCTTTTTTTAGGAAAGAAAATTCAAACTCTTTATGAATATTTTCTGAAGCAACAAGGCGCTTACCTATATCCGAATTAAAGAAAGCTTCAACAGACGAGTTATCTAAAACAGAAAGTTCTTTTTCAGTAACAAGCTCGTTTGAAAGAAGACGCATCTTTTCATCTTCAAGATTTGTAGATGCATTTTTGAAATCGCACAACTCAAGGAATTTATGAATTGCCGTTCCTCTGTCTGCACCTGTAAAGGATTCTGCAAGAAATTCAGGTTTTCTTCTTGCAAAATACTTCCTTTCGTCTAAATGACGTTCTGTAGAGGATGCTGTACGTTTTGCAAGGATTCCTGAGCAGTCGTATTTATAAACGAAGTTTGCTCGCTCCTCTAACTGAGAAATTATTTCTTCATCAACATCGTAAACCACTTCGTTTTGTTCATCTGAAGCGTTTATAATTATATCTCTTTCCGAGCTGACATTCAAAGGATATTCTGAAGTTATGCTTTCAGGATTAATGATTTCGCATTGCTGACGAACAATATCACACATATTGTGTTTTGAAAAACAGGTAAGAAGCCATTCTGTCATTGACTTTGCTTTATAAACGGCGTATGGATGAAGTTTACCGTCAGCATCAAACCCAAGATGATTATTTAACCTGATTTTCTTTTTTAAGCCATCTCTGTTTTTAAAGCTACAAGCAAAAACAAGATGTTCCTTTGCGCGAGTCATTGCAACATACAAAACCCTTAACTCCTCAGATGCTCCGCCATAGAGAATATCTTTCTCGGTTGCAACAGAAGAAGCTGTGTTATAAGTTGTAAAATTTTCATCATCGCGAATTTTAAGCCCTATACCTGTATTACGGGAAATCTTCAAAGGATTGTATGCATCTCTTCTATTAAAGTCAGCTGAACAATCGGCAACTATAACATACGGGAATTCAAGACCTTTACTTTTGTGAATAGACATAATCTGCACACCACCGGGAGATGTTACACCACTGTAGGTGTGCATTTTTTGTGAATTGACAGCGCTATCCATACTTCTGACAAAAGCGCCAAGACCTACCCTGCCGCTATCAGTAAAGGAATCAGCAAAATCCATAAAACCACGGATATTTGCACTACGGTTTCTGCCATCTTCAGCGGCAAGAAAAACATTGATCATATCCGTGTCTCTTACGATAAATTTTACGAATTCGTTTATAGGATAGGATGCGGCAATATTTCTATAAAGCTGAAGTTTGTCTAAAAAACGTTTTGCCTTTTCGGAGGTTTTCGCATATTCTTCAAGGCACACAAAAAGCTCCGCATTTGGATTCACCATTCTTATCTCTGAAAGCTCATCTGCCGTAAAACCGAACAAAGGTGAAAAGAGAACAGAAATCAAAGGAATATCAATAAGCGGATTATTAACAACCTTAACAAGACTCATAAGAAGCTGAATTTCTTTTGAAAGGCTTGTATCACCATCAAGAACAGTATTTGACGAAATACCCTCTTCTGTAAGCGCCTCGGCATAAACATGGGCTTTCTTTTTCATATTACGGAGAAGGATGCAGATATCTGAGCTCTCTATAGGTCTTTTTCCTGTTTTGGTTGTAATAAGAACCTTTGATTTTAACAAATCTTTAATATATAGAGCTATTTGCTCTGCTTCAAGGCAAACAGTTTCAGCAGAATTATGTTCAGAAAAATCAAAGCAAAGAAGCTCAACATCAGGCTCCGGCTTATCTTCAAAATATGAAGCGCCGAAAACAAGCTCTTCCTTTTCGTTGTAATCAATTTCACCAACATCCTCACTCATAACTGTAGTGAAAATATGGTTTGTTGCATCTGCGATACCTTTACGGCTTCTGAAATTGCGGTCAAGCCTTATTTGTGAAGGATGCTTCCCGCCATCATAATCAGGTAGCCTTTTCTTTAAAGCCATAAAAAGCTGAGGACTTGCTAAACGAAATTTATAAATACTCTGCTTAACATCACCAACACAATATAAATTATTGCAATTGCGTGAAATTGCTTCAAAAATTATATTCTGAGCCTGGTTTGTATCCTGATACTCATCAATAAAAATCTCTTTATATTTATTCTGAAGAGAAAGAGCTAAAGGAGTAGGCTCCCAACCGTCGCCTTTAAATTCAACAAGCAAATCAATACTCTTATGAAGAATGTCATCAAAAGCGTATGCATTACGCTCTTTTTTCATTTCAGCAAGAGTTTCTTCAAGCATTATAACAGAATCGCAAAGTTTCTTTATTATCGGCTTTAACTTAAGAGAATCTGCTTTATGCTCAGTCTCTGTTGGTAATTCAAGGGCCTCAACTGATTCAAGGTCTGATTTATAAACCTTAAAAGCTTCTGCAGCAAGGTCTTTTATATAATTATTTACCTTTGTATTTCTACCATCACAAGTAAACAATATTCCCTCGCGAATCATCGTAACCATAGCATCCCAATTACGCTGATCTATGCAGTTAATTAACTGTTGTAATCTTTCTGAGTTAACAGTAAATTTATTAACAAAATTCGGGTTAAAGCCACCGCTTTCTTCAAGAAGTGAAACAGCTTTTAACAATCGTTTTCGATGAAAATCTGCAAAAAGCCTGATATCTTTATAGATTATATCTGCCCATACTGTATCATTAGGAGTTTTGTCTTCAGAAAATGAATCAACTACGCTTTCAAGCCACAGCTTTGGTGACGGATATGAGCGAGAATCTTTATATAAACTATAAATAACCTCACCAAGTCGGCTATCATCACGTTCACTCAAAAACATTGATGTAAGCTTAATAAAGCTATCGTCATTCTCCTCATAAAGTTTATTAATAACCTCTTCTATTGCGTCATTAGTCATTTCAGCAAGGTCTTTATCATCAAGAACAGAATAATCAACACAAACATCTGCCTTGGTGAAGTTTTCTTTAACTAATTTCTGACAAAAAGAGTCCATTGTGCATATATCGGCAAGAGGAAGTGATGCCATCTGCTCACGAAGATAGTTAACGTTATTGCCACTATCTGCGGTTCCTTTGAGAGCTTTATAAATTCTGTCTTTCATTTCACCAGCCGCGGCGCGAGTAAAAGTAACAACAAGAATTTCAGACACACTACACGGATTATTTATATCAGACACAATATTTTTCACACGCTCAGTAAGAACAGCAGTTTTACCTGAACCTGCCGCAGCAGAAACAAGCACCTGCATACCGCGGGCTTCTATAGCTTTTTGCTGTTCAACGGTCCATTCAGTTTTGCTCATCTTCCTCACCTCCCAGCAGTTTTATAGCTTTAGCGTGGTCTAAATCTGTTATAGTACGGACTTCATCACCCGATTCATATCCGCAGATAGACCTGTATGAGCAATATTTGCACATTTTGCCTTCATCACCATCACCTACAGGAATTGCAGGAATTTTACCCTGATGCAAGGAATCGCCCATTTCTTTTATTTTATTATCAATTAGCTTTGAAAGATTTTTGAAATCACCCTGGGTATATGTATTACCAACAAACTTTTCTTTTGCTTCGTCATAGCTTGCAGGAAAATATTTTGGTGCATCTATTGCACCCATTGCTTTTAAAACAACAAGGCTTTCTAACACCATCCCCGATAATTTACCACTTAAAGTTTTTTGATTTGCTACCTCTTCAGGCTTTGGAGAACGGCTTTTCAAGTAATCCGATATACCGATTTTAGACGGAAGGTACAAAACACCTGACGGTATAAAATCGCCGTAAACATCCTTACCATTCTTCTCGAGCGCCATTAAATACAGCACCATCTGAATATTAAGTCCGTCATAAAGCTCCGAAAGCTTAAATTCCTTTTTACCTGTTTTATAGTCAATAATACGGACATACTTTATGCCGTCTTTTTCGGCAATATCAACCCGGTCAACAGAACCACGCACAAAGACCTTACCTTCCTGAAGTTCAACCTCATACAAAGGTATTGCCTCTCCGCCAATTTCAACCTCAAACCCACAAGGCTCAAAGGAACCAACAGAAAACTCATCCTTAAGGCGGGCGATTATAGCCATACAAGTATCAACAAGTCTGTTATAAAGGAACAAAAATCTTTTTGACTTGCCATCAAGACCACCCATTTTATCTTCAATATATTCCTGAAGAATTGAGGATACATCGTTACGAATCACATTTTCATCAGCAGAAACCAAAGAGCCTTTTGGATATTTTTTAAGAATTGTTTCCATAACAAGATGGACAATTGTACCGCTCTGCGCAGGGTCAAGCTCCGCCGTTCTTAATGGCTCTGCCTTTAAACCATAGCGCACAAAATATGAAAACGGACAATTATAATAGGATTCAATTCTGCTTGCAGATAAATACATATCCTTTTTAAAAAGGGTTTGAGAAACAGTTGTATCATCAATTTTATAGTCTCTTTCACCTACAACATTAGAAAGAGCAAACAATCTACCAGCATATTCTTTTTTGTTTTTAAAATAATCGTAAAGAGTGGTACGAAGAATACTATTCTCTCTGAAATTTTTAGCAAGAAGAGAAAATGCATCATCATCACTTTCAACCAAAGAAAGTGCATCGCATTCGGATGTTGAAACAACCTTAATATTGTCAACAGATTCCAAGGCAGTATCTATTATTTCCGATGGATATAATTCAGAGCCATCAGAATCTATAGTTTTATATGATAAATAAAGCCTTTCAGATGCTGAAGTTACAGCACAATAAGAGATAAACCTTTCTTCAGGAATACTGTCTTTATATGCAGGCTTTATTTCAAGACCTAAATTTGTAAGAGAGACTCTGTCTGCATCGGTTAAAATACCGCTCTGCACTGACACAAGAGGAAATTCCTCTTTGTTTACACCAACGAGGAAAACAACCTTAAGTTTTTCTGTTCGGATTCTGTCGGCACTACCGATTTTTATTTCATCAAGGCCCTGAGGAATTTCACCTATTTCACCTGAATCTGAAAGAACAGTGAACAATTCGAACCAACGTTTAATTGACATATACTTGCCATCACCGAAGGTTGCCATTTCATCAAGCATTTCCATAAGAATATCCCAGGAAACTGCCTGACGCTCTGCTTCAACAGGGAATCCACTATCGTTCAGATTTTTATACAAATCAAAAAGCTTGTCCTGAATATGTTGTTTTTCTAGAAAACTATAAACAATCTCTGAAATCTCTTTACCTGTTTTATCCGCACAATCGGTTTTCAACTTTAAAATCGGACCGATTACTTTCTTTCTTGATTCGTTAAGCTCATCAAGCTGTTTCTGCGCTTTCTCATTAAATTCGTTACCGAAGCCGTCGGGATGCATTGTAAAACCATCACGCCAATTTGATGCGCCAACACCCCATATCAATGCATATTTTTCAAGTCTTGATATCTCCGTAAGAGTAAGATTACTTAAACCCGATTTGAGATAAATCAAAATATTTTCTGTTGTAAGATTTGAAGTAATACAGGAAAGAACGGCGTTAAGATAAACAAATAATGCCTCGTATTTAAGAGAACGCCTGTTGTCTTCAAAAACAGGGATATCAAGGCTCTTAAGTTCTTCTGCAATCAAAGAATTATAAGAACCCTCTACACGCTCTATAACCGCAATATCACGACACCTGTACTCACCTGAACGGATGAGTTTTTTAATCTGAGCAGCAATGTATTTGCACTCATCATATTTATCTGTACATTTATATACAACAACACTTCCGTCAGACGTTTTTTTCTCTGTCTTTTCATCATTAAAAATATTCTTTTCCAAGCAAAAAATATCTGACGAAAAAGCATCTGATTTTTGACTACAATAAACTTCATCAACACTTACAGAACATTTATTTGCAATTGCTCTGAGACGTGCTTCAAATTCCCTTATATAATAAAACGGTGTATACTTCCCGTCATTTTCGTCTGTACACAACGACACATACACGTCATCCGCCTGAGAAAGCATAATACTAAAGCAATCTGCTTCCTGTTTAAGAAACGACCTGAACCCATCAATAAAAACAGTTTTGCCTTCAAATATATTGTTATTAACAGCAAATTCGGAAAGCATATTAACAGAATCTGCATCGTCAAAATAACTCTGCTTTACCAGGGCATCGTATGCATCATTGATAAGAGCGATATCCTGAAGTTTTTCCTTTAAAAAGCCATCACCAAGAAGTTCTGCTTTTTCTGTTAAATCATCAGAAGAAATATTACAATATTTGAATTCCTTGCATAAATCAACAAGCGGATTCAAAGCAGTGTAATTGGTTTTAACAGATGAGAATACATTTAGTCTGCCTTCAAGAGATTGAAGTGCTTCGCTCATAATAGCTGCTCTTACACCATTGTCTGCAATAGACTTGGTATAGTACGGCGTGTTTTTCAAGGTTGAAAGAGCTAAACGTTTAAAACTGAATATACCAACTTCTTTTAAACCTGAAGCACCTAAATATTTAAGCATACTTCTTTCTGTTTCAAAAGAGAACTGCTCAGGGATAATCAAAAGAGGCTTGCTTTCGCCTTTATTTAATTTTTCGGTAATAATCTGACGCATAGCATGGGTTTTCCCACTTCCTGCTCTGCCTTTAATTAAATGAAGCATAAAAACCTCCGACTTTTATATTAATTTAATAATATCATAAGTAACAAAAAAATCAAATATGTAATTTTAGTTTATAAGTCCTTTATTTAGTACTTGATAAATGAATAATATTAAATATTCCGTAAATAATAAAAACAGAAATTTAGTGAAAGGAGAATGTTTATGTTAGACAGAATCGCTTTAATACTTGTTACAGTAGGCGCACTTAACTGGGGAAGCATTGGTCTTTTCAAGTTTGACCTTGTGGCATGGTTATTCGGCGGACAAGCCGCAATATTGTCAAGAATAATCTATGTGGTTATAGCTCTTGCAGGTATTTGGTGCATTTCACTTCTTTTCAGAGAAAACGAAATGGTTGGAACAGTTACAAATGACAGAGTTGAATAAAACAAAAGCACTCACTTCATAAAGAAGTGAGTGCTTTATCATTTAGTTGTTTTCAAGCTTTACAATTTTATATGTCATAACACCGCGAGGAGCTTCAACTGAAACCTTATCGCCTACTTTATGACCCATGAGAGCTTTACCAACAGGTGATTCATCAGAAATTCTGCCTTTTGTTGAGTCTGCCTGAGCAAAACCTGTTATTGTAAATGTTTTTTCAGCAGAACCTTTAGCAGTCCCCTTAATTGTTACAACAGAACCAACATGAACAACTTCTGAATTTGTTGTATCTTCATCAAGAATAGTTGCTTTTAAAAGTATAGCCTCAATATCATTGATTTCTGCTTCAAGCTTTGCCTGCTCTGATTTTGCTTCATCATATTCACTGTTTTCGGAAAGGTCTCCGAAAGAACGGGCAACTTTAAGTTTTTCTGCAATATCGGAACGACCGGATTTAAGTACGGCAAGCTTCTCTTTAAGCTCTTCGTAGCCTTCTTTTGTTAAAACGATATCCTGTGCCATTAATAAATACATCCTCTCAAGCAAAACTGCTTCAATTAATACCGTTATATTATATTAAAATTAGCAATAAAAGTCAAGTGATAAGTAATGATTATTCTTGTTCCTCAGAAAATATATGCTTTTTATATGGAACGACCTCAACAACTGCGCATGCCATATCATGAGACACGCCTAAATTCATTAGTTTATTTACAAATGAATTTTCTGTAAAATATTTTTTATCCGGTACAATTTCAAAGATTTTATCACCATTATTTAACGTAATTGACCCCTCTTTTTTCACATTATCCAAATTCAAATATATTTTTTTACCGTTGACAAAACTTTCATCATTAACAAAAACATTCAAACCAAACTTATTGTAACAGTATTTGGAAAACATGATAATCTCTTTATTTTCATTACAATATATAACAAGCCTTCTGCAAATTTGGGCAAGCCTTACATATTCTTGTGAAAACCTGAAATTTTCATCATATATAACGATATCCCGAATATCCGAAGCACTAACAAAATCAATAAAAGATGACAAAACTGCTCTTTTTACATAGAACGAATAGTCATATAAGTAGGAAGATAAATGACTGTTTATTTCTTTATTGCGTGTATCAAGAACAGCACCCTTATATTTATTTAAAAGCGATATTATCTCCTGATTAAATAAGTCATTTTCACTTATTTCAACAACATTAAATATAATACTTTTGCAAACGAAACTACTTTTGTTATGTACAATATTCTTACGCTTTTTTCTGAAAAGTTTTAATGTTTTTTTATTATTTTCTTCATTGAATTTTAATATTAACATAAAAACGCTCCCTCTTTCGCATTATACGAAAGAGGGAGTAAAAATTTTGTCGTAATCAGTCTGTAGCCTGAATATATTTTCCACCCGGAGTGTATCTTGTAAGATAATTCACAGGATTAACCCAACCGCCATTTATCATCAAACCAAAATGAAGATGAGCGCCAAATGAATAACCTGTATTACCTGCATTACCGATAACATCCCCCTGACGAACACGCTGACCAACACTCACCCTGATATTGGAAAGATGGGCATAATATGAAAGAACGCCATTACCATGGTTAATTACAACATAGTTGCCGTAACCGCCGCCCCAGCCCCAGTTTGCAACTTCGACTGTACCGGCTTTAACTGCAATAACATCAGCACCATGTGTTCCCGCCCAACGGCAAGTATCGATACCATTATGCTGCTTACCCCAACGTGTTTTAAAACTTGAGGAAATATACGCATCCTCATAAGGGAGAGGCCAAACCATATCACCATCTACAACGCCTGAGCCGTAGTGAGTATTTTTTTCTGTAAGTTTGTCTTCCAAATCAAGAATAGCCTCTTCACGCTTATCAATTGCAGCCTGATATTCAGCACTCTGGGCATCAAGCTTATTAACAATAGCCATAACCTTATCAAGGTCTTTCTGAATAAGGGCTTCCGCATCCTCAATAACCTTACGGGCATCTACCTGTTCCTGCTTCTTTTCCTCATATTCAATTTTAGCTTCATCAAGCTCTGCTATCTTTGTGTTAAGGCGCTTTTTAACGTCTTCAATTTCTGCAACTTTAACGCCAATATCAATAATATTCTGCTCAAGTTCTTTTATAAGCTTATCATCATTTTCAGCAATTCTCTGAAGGAGCTCAACTCTTTCAAGATAAACCTGAAACTCAAAGTCATCAGATGTTAAAATAAACTCGAGAGGTGTAGCAGCACCTGCCATATATGACGCCCTGATTCTCTCACCAAGAAGAACATACGTGTCAGCTTTCTCCTGCTCTAATTTAATAACCTGTTCATCAAGTTCTTTTATCTGCTTATTAAGAGCTTCTATCTCTGCTTCAACACTTGAAATCTGCTCATCAACACGTGCAATATCAGCATCAATCAAAGAAATTTCATAGTTATATAAATCAATCTGCTTCTGTAAAGCATCAATTTTACTTTGAAGAGTTGAAATTTCGGGGTCATACTTAGATGCTTCTTGTTCAAGGGCATCAATTTTTTCCTGATTAGCAGCAATCTGCTGTTTGATTTCTTCGATTTTGTTTTTATACTCTTGTTTTTCTGCATCAGTCAAAGCAAAAGCAGATATGGAAAGACCACTAACCAATATAACAAGAGCAAGTACGAAGCTGAAAAATTTTTTTGAATTATATACTGCTTTCAACAACATTGCTATGCTCCTTAAGATATTTGTTAAGTGAAATAATACTACCGAACACACCGATAAATACGCCTACAAAAGCAAACAAACCAAAAACGAGACCGATATGCTCACCAAAGCTTACAACACTGCCGCCAAGCATGGACATAATGTTTCCAAGCCAGATAGACGCAAGGCTGTATATTCCGTATTGAATACCGAGACCTAACACCGCAGAGAAAAGGCCAAGAAGGATACCTTCAACCATAAATGGCCAACGAACAAAAGCATTTGTTGCACCAACTGCTTTCATAATGCTGATTTCAAGGCGTCTGTTAAAGATAGTAATTCTAATTGTGTTAGAAACGATAAAGAGTGAAACAAAGAAGAGAATTGCAACAATACCTAAACTGATATATGTAACAGCATCTCTTATGCTTGAAATCTTACCTGCAAGCTCACTGTTTTCATGAATTTGCAAAACATATGGAAGATTTTTAATTTCTTCAACAGTTTCGTTAAAGCGCTCAAGGTCTGCGACCTTTACTTTATATGCATTAGGAAGAATTGTTGGTGAAAGACCGTCGAGAAGAGCAGCTTTATCACCATATGCCTCCTTTTGGCGCTCAAAGGCTTCTTCGCGGGAAACAAAAACTATATCGTCTTCAACATTTTCCATTGCAAGAAGCGAAACCTTAAGCGCATCAGTCTGAGCTTCAGTTGCAGAATCTTCAATATAAACCATAACAACGTTCTGGTCTTCAATTAAATCAAGAACTGAGTTTATGTTAAGAAAAAGAAGTGTACCGCTACCAACAATAATAAGGCAGGAAATCAAAACAACAATTGTAGCAAGAGAAAGCAATCTGTTAACCCAGATGTTTCTGAAGCCTTCTCTTGTAAGATAAGCTAAACTTGCACCCTTCATTTTGCTTCAACCTCCTCGCTCTGCTCACTTTCAGAATTATCCGCAATATCAACAACACCATAATTCTGAACAAGGTAGTCCAAATCGTCGCCACCTTCTTCGAGGAAGTATGAACCAACTGAATCCTCGGGATTTTCGAATTTATATGGTTCAACATCGATATGAGATGCATCAGGGCAATCTGACTCAATAGCTCCATTTTTAATAGTTATAACTCTATGATTAAAAGTTTTAACAAGATGAAGGTCATGAGTTACCATAATAACAGTTGTTCCATCTGCGTTAATATGGTTGAGAAGGTCAACAATCTCATATGACATTTTAGGGTCAACGTTACCTGTAGGCTCGTCCGCAATAATCATACTTGCATTATTAGCCAAAGCTCTTGCAAGAGCAACACGCTGCTGCTCACCGCCTGAAAGCTGATTTGGCTTTGAACGCGCTTTTGAGTTAAGACCAACAAGACCAAGAAGGTAAGGAACACGTTTTCGTATAGAATTCTCACGCGCACCTATAACACGCATTGCATATGCGATATTATCGTAAACATTCATATTCTGAATAAGCCTGAAATCCTGGAAAACAATACCCATAGTTCTTCTGAAATACGGAATATCTCTCTTTTTCATAGAATTAAGGTCATAACCATTAATATTAATTGAACCGCTTGTCGGAACCTCTTCACGCATCATTAATTTTAACAATGTACTTTTACCTGCGCCAGATGAACCAACAATAAAAACAAACTCTCCTGTTTCAATTTCAAGATTGAAATTGTTGAGAGCTTTTACGTTTGTATCAGCGTAAACTTTAGTTACGTTTTCGAACTTAATCAAATAAAACACCCAATCTTGTAGTTTTTTCTATCCACAAATAATAATAGCACATTTAATTACAAAATGTAACCCTTTTGTAATAAAAATGTGCTAATTTATTTATTATTTACTTTTTATTAATATTTAACAGGATTTGCATCAAGATACTTCTTAACCATAAGAGCTACCTTGAAAACAATAGCGTCATCAAACTCTCTTAAATCAAGACCTGTAAGCTTCTTAATCTTTTCAAGACGATAAACAAGAGTATTTCTGTGAACGAAAAGCTTTCTTGATGTTTCAGAAACATTAAGGTTGTTTTCGAAGAATCTCTGAATTGTGAAAAGAGTTTCCTGGTCAAGAGTTTCAATTGAACCAACCTTGAAAATCTCTTTAAGGAACATTTCGCAAAGAGTGATAGGAAGCTGATAGATAAGACGAGCAATACCGAGATGGTCGTAGCTGACGATATTACGCTCCGTATCAAACACCTTACCAACCTCAAGAGCAACCTGAGCCTCCTTGAATGAACGAGCAAGGTCCTTAACACCAACAATCGGAGTACCAATACCAACGAGAGCATGGGTATAGAACTCTGATGAAAGAGAATCAGAAATTGAACGAGCAAGTTTTTCAAGATCTTTACCATCTACATCGCTTTTAACCTCTTTAACAAGAGCAATATCTGATTCACTGATGTTAATAACAAAATCCTTAGTCTTATCAGGGAAGAGATTCTGAATTACATCGTAAACAGAAACATCATTCTTTTCTGTGAGTCTGATAAGAAGAACAACTCTTGAAGCTTCGTTATTAAAATGAAGCTCACGAGCCTTGAGATAAATATCGCCCGGAAGGATATTATCAAGAATGATGTTCTTGATAAAATTGCTTCTGTCATACTTTTCATCATAAAACTGCTTTATGCTTAAAAGAGAAACACCAAGAACACCTATGTAGTTCTGCGCTGCAGCATCTTCACCTTCAACAAAAACAGCATACTCAGGATGCATATGAGTGCCGAAAGACTGATAAAGATAACCTTCACTTGCAACAGGTGTTGATGAAGAAAAAACAGAAACAAGATTGCTTGTCCTGATTTCGCCTATTCTGCCAAGATCGCTACAAGAAATAACAGCGCCTGACTCATCTATAACACCGATTGTTCTGTCAACAACATCACGCATCTGGTGAATAATGCCTTGAAATAATCTATTGGACATATTATGACCTCCAAGAATTAAACAAATTGACAACTTGACTGTTATACATAATACACAACTTTAACTGTTTTTGCAAGTGTTTTTTTTATATTTTTCAAATTCTTTTATGCAAATTGTTAATTTTTCGACATTTTTTATTGTTTCAATTGCAAAAAACAGTAGCATTTTGGAGTTAAAATCTTTCGTCATTTTCAACAATAGATTTAAGCTCGTCCGCAGAAATAAGCCTTGCCTCACCGCTTTTAAGGCTATTATCAAGAGGAAGACCACCTATTGCAATACGCTTCAGCTCGGTTACTTCAGCACCAAAGCGCAAAAACATTCTTTTAACCTGATGATACTTACCCTCTTTGACAATAACTTTATAAATCGGAGTATCACTATCTTCAATTTGTTCAAGAACAGCTGATAAAAGAACTGTTCCATCACCTAAAACAACACCTTCAAGAAAACCTTTTTTTGCTTGTTCATAATCTATTGGATTTGAAAGCCTTGCAATGTAAGTTTTAGTAACATGCTTTGATGGCGATAAAATATCGTGGGCAAATTCTCCGTCATCAGTTATGAGACAAAAACCCGTTGTATCCTTATCCAGTCTGCCTGCAGGAAAAAGATTTTTTCTCTTTAAATCATCGGGTAGAACATCAACAACTGTTTTATATTTTTTATCATCTGTTGCGCTTACAACACCCTCAGGTTTATTGAGCATAATATAGGTGTATTTCGTTTGAAACAGTTTCTGACCATCAATAAGAATTTCATCAGAATAACAAGCTTTAGTGCCGCTATCTTTTATAACGACACCATTCAGCACAACCTCTCCACGTTTTATCATTGCTTTAACTTCACTACGAGTAGCAAGACCCTGGGAAGCTATTATTTTATCAATTCTTTCTTTTTTATCCATAATACTATCCATTCTAATCTTTAGAAAATCCGTGCATAAATCCATCAAGCCTGATCGAGCAAACATCTCCGCCAATTACTGTACCATTGCATATCAAAATGTTGATTTTTATGTATTCTTCGCCCTCATATCCCGGATAGTTCAACACTGTAAAAGTCCAATTTTTAGCCCTTTGACCTGCATATTGAGTTAAATCATAACCCTGTGATAACTGAATATGATTGTATTCTTTATAAACATCATCAAACTCAACAGGGATAACAACCTCACGAATTTCATCAGGCTCTGCCGACACTTCCCATCCAAAAGATGAGATAAACTCAAGAATCTCTTCAATGTTTAAAGCAGAGTTATTCACAAGAAGTTCGTTGTTTTTCGGACTATTTGAATAACATCTGTAAAGAATCAGAAGACTACAACTCAAAACAAGAATTATACTTATAAAACAAATTGATGCAATTTTAATTTTTTTAGACGTTAATGATAAAACGAACATAATATTCAACTCCTTTGAACACACCTATTCAAAAAAGAATATGCGTTACAAAGGAGTTTAATGCTAAACATTTTAATAAATATTGAACATATTGAGATATGCGTTAAATATTGATTCTCCTACAAATGCGCATATAGCAGAGCCCATTGCAAGGAAAGGACCAAAAGGTATAACACCCTTCATCTCAGTTTTCGAAACAATTTTTCTCACAACAGAGAAAAGAACGCCAAGAACCGCACTCATAAACAAGGCAATAATTACAGCTTTCCAGCCAATAACGAAACCGACTGCCGCCATAAGTTTGATATCGCCACCACCCATTGCTCTTCCACCGGAAAGAAGGGCAATAAGGAAAAACAAACCCGATACTGCGAAAAAACCAATTATTCTTGAAATAATCCAATCTTTTGTAAATTCATCTGCAATTAACATATCTCCGACGATAAACAAACCACCAACAAGTATCGCTATCCACATAGAATCAGGTATTATCTGATGCTTGAAATCTATCCATGTTACTACAATAAGAGCGGACATAAATATCATATATCCTACCAATTTAAGATTAAGCCCCTCAATAGCGTTACCGCCGCAAAGGAATAAATACGAGAGAACATATGCTGCACCATTAAGAGCCTCAACTATAGGATATTGCTTGGAAATAGGCGCTTTACAATAACGACATTTACCACCAAGAAAAATCCAGCTAAAGAGTGGAAACAAGTCTTTCCAATTCAATTTATGGTTACAATTCGGACAAATTGAATTTCCCTTTTTAAAATCCATTCCAATAGGCAATCTGTATATGAGAACATTAAGAAAGCTACCTATAACAGCACCAAAAACGAAAATGATTGTTGCTATGTATGCAGTTAAAAATATCATGACTTACACTCCCAGGAAAATATAGAATAATTATAGCTACATTCGACGACAAAGTCAACAAATATCACTCTTTCTTTTTGTTTAAAAAATTTTAATATATATATTGTTTTTTTTACGCGCGTGTGGTATATTATTCCTGTATTATAACCTAAGGAGGAGCTTTTTCTATGAAAAAGACAAGCAAACGCATAATAGCTATTGCTCTTGCAGTTGTTTTAACACTTTCTGTAGGCGTAGTAGGTATTTCAAGCTTACTCAACTTTAATGCAGTAGCTTCAAACGTACTTAATGCTGACAGCATTGAGGAAGCAATTGAGATTATGAAGAACACACCTGATTTCTTCTCAGGCTCTTCAAAATCCCTTTTCTCAGGCAAGCAGGACAGCACTGTTTACCCAACAATTATTATTCCGGGTATCAGCCAGTCCATTTCTTACCTTGCTGACGAAAATGGCGATCCGGCATATAACTCAGCCGGTGATGAGCTTTCAGGCGGTCTTCTTATTCTTGACGGCAGCACAATTGTTCCAACAATCGTTAATAATCTTGCTGCACCACTTGCAACAGCACTTATCAATCAGAACGATAAAGACGGCAACTTCCGCAAAGCTGCTGCTAATACAGTTAAAGAGGTTTTCTCAATTCAGGCATCTGACAAGAACGGTGAGCCTGTAAACAACCTTAAAACTGTAAGATACGATACATCTGTTGCTAAAATGAGCGAGGATGACAGGGACTACTTCTACAGAATGATTCCTATGAAAACTCTTACAGAAGATACAATAGATGTTACAACGGGTAAGGTTTCACAAAAAGCAATTCTCAGCGATGACCTTCTTTACCTCTATGCCTTCCCTCTTATTGGCGATCCGCTTGAATCAGCAAGAGGTCTTAACGACTACATTCAGTTCGTAAAAGAGCAGCAGGGTGCAGAAAAGGTTAACATAGTTACAATTTCTCTTGGCGGTACAATCCTTACATCTTACATGGAGCTTTACAAAGACACAGGTTACAAAGACATTAACAGAATCGTTAACGTTGTTTCTTGTCTCCAGGGTACAGACGTAATGGGTGATTTCTATCTCAGACAGTTCAAGATTAATGACCCTGATCATCCAGAATACGAAACATTCTTCTTCAACGATTTCCTTCCAATGGTTATGGAAACCAACGCGGATAATAAAGCTCTTGGTTACATAATCAACATCGCTCTTAAGATTATGCCTAAGGAAGTTGTTTACTCACTTCTCTCAGGTGCTGTTGATGGTATCGTAGAAACACTTATGCTTTACTGTCCTCAGTTCTGGGCTATGATTCCTGTAGACAGATTTGATGATGTTAAGGCTATGTACTACGATCAGATCTGGGGCGATCCGGAATGTGCAGCTCTTGCAAAGAAACTCGATGATTTCCACACAGCTGCCGCTAATCTTACTGATAACCTCAAGAACTTCGCATCAAAGAACGGCAACCTCGTTCACAATGTAGCATGCTACAACCTTAGCTATGCAGAGCAGGATTACAACTTCTTTGGTGCAATGAGATCTTCTGACTCTACAAACAGCGACGGTATCATTGATATCGACTCAACAACACTTGGTCCAAAGAATATGTACGCAAAAGCCGGCACAGTTCTTCCTGACGAGATTCTTTTCGACGACAGCAGAATTATTTCTCCGGATGGTAGCATTGATATTACAGACTGCCCATTCCGTGATACAACATGGTTCTTCCATGGTCAGTACCACGAAGTTGGTAGAAACGACGTAGTTATTGCACTTATCGGTAGACTTATCACCGGTGAAATTAAAGACGTTGATGACAGCGCTGACTTCCCTCAGTTCAATGGCAACCGTAACACAAGAAACATCCGCCGTTGGAGACTTGAAGATGCTGCAGCTCTTATTACAAACTACAACAACGGTACAACAGTTGACATTGAAGGCAACGAGCTTCAGTGCTCACAGGCTGATATTGATGAGCTTATCGCAGCATATCAGGAATGCCTTGCTCTCCTTAACGATACAGCTAACTGCGAACCAACTGCTGCAGATGCTGCAACAGAAAGAATCGAAGATGCTATCTACAGAGTAGGTCATAATGGTGAAATTCCTGAAGAAGATAATTCAATGGATACTCTTCTCACCGCACTTGCTGGTACTCTTGATGATGTTGTTACAGCTATCTTTGGCCCTGGCTACGGCTTCTCCGAAATTATGGATAATGGTATTCTTGCAGAATAAGTAAGTTGTTATAACTTGCACTAATTGTTATAATATGATATAATTTCACTCCCGAAGAAATTCGGGAGTGATTTTTATTTAGGGTGATACAGTTTAAATGAATGTATACTTTTATACACTTGGATGCAAAGTTAATCAATATGAAACCCAGGAAATGATTGAGCTTTTTGAAAATAATGGCTATAAGGCTACAAAAACACCTGAACAAGCAGATGTTATTGTAGTTAATTCTTGCACTGTTACAGCCGAAAGCGTAAGGAAAACAAGGCAAGCCGTCAGACGATTCAAAAAGAATAATTCTGATGCAATAATTGTATTAACAGGTTGCGCTTCTCAGGCTGAACCTGAAATAATAGACGATTTACGTGAGGTTGATATTTTAGCAGGTAACAAAACTAATAGTGAAATTATAAATACAGTTAAAAATTTCAACAAAACTAACTCATATACTAATATATATATAGAGCATAAAACAGGCGATAATCTTATAAGCACAGGTATAACACGTTTTGACGGACACACAAGAGCGTTTCTAAAAATACAGGATGGTTGCGACAGATTCTGTAGCTACTGCCTTATTCCTACAGCACGAGGTCGCTCACGTTCAAAGTCTCTTGAAGACATCGACAAAGAATTAAAATCTCTTGCTGAAAACGGCTATAAAGAGATTGTTTTCGTAGGTATAAACTTATCTGACTACGGCAAAAACACGCCTGATTCACTGCCTGATGCTTTGGAATTAGCAGAGAAATACGAAGGTATTAAAAGAGTGCGTTTAGGCTCCCTTGAGCCTGACCACATTACAGATAAAATGATTGAAAGACTCTCTCACCTTTCAAAGCTCTGCCCACAGTTTCATATTTCTGTTCAGAGCGGTTGCAACAATGTTTTGAAAAAAATGAACAGACATTACACTGCCGAAGAATATGAGCATCTTGCCAAAAAGCTCCGCGAAACATTCAAGGATGCAACAATTACAACAGATGTACTTGTTGGATTCCCTACAGAAACTGAAGAAGACTTTTTAACAACAGTTGATTTCTGTAAAAGAGTGAGGTTTGAAAAAGCTCATATATTCCCCTACTCTGTTCGCGAGAACACAGTTGCCGCCAGAATGGAGCAATTAACAAATGCGGTTAAAAATGACCGCGCCACAAGGCTTTCAAGCATTATGGATGGCATAAGAAAAGAATATCTTATTAACCAGATTGGTAAAACTGTTAACGTACTTTTTGAAGTTCATAAAGATGGCTACAATGAAGGTTACACAGAAAACTACACACCTGTTAAGGTTTATGGAGAATGCGATTTACAAGGTAAAATTCTCAACGTAAATCTAAAAAGTGTTGAAGAGGACTTTTGTATAGGACAGATAGTATAAAGGAGTTTGAATATGGAATTCAGACAATTAATTGAAGAAAGATACTCGGTAAGAAGCTTTAAGCAAGAGCATTTACCGCAAGATATTATTGATAAAATTCTTGAAGCAGGTCATATTGCACCTACAGGCTGCAATAACCAGCCACAAAGAATACTTGTTCTCAATACTGATGAAGCTATTGAAAAATTAAAAGGGTGTACAAAATGTCATTTCAACGCTCCTACCGCTATGCTTGTTTGCCACAACAAAGAAGAAAGCTGGAAGCGTGCGTATGACGGTGCTCTTTCCTCACCGGTTGATGCAGTTATTGTTGCAACACATATGTTGCTTACCGCACAAAACGAAGGCATTGGCAGTTGTTGGGTTATGCACTTTAACCCTGAGGCTATGAAAAACACATTCAATATACCTGAAAATATTGAGCCAGTTGCTTTACTTGTTATGGGCTACCCATCAGAAGATGCAAAGCCGCTTGATATGCACTCAACATATAGAGATATAAACGAAACTGTTGTTTATAATAGCTTTTGATAAACATATAAATAACAGTAAATAATAAAATATAGGTTATAAAACTTGCACTTAAATCTATTCAATTTTTTTATTTTATTTCATAAAATTGCCTTGACATTGCAGTAGTGTTGTGATAAAATATCCGTTGTTGTGATACGCGCGGGTGTAGTTCAATGGTAGAATTCCAGCCTTCCAAGCTGGCCGTGTGGGTTCGATTCCCATCACCCGCTCCACAACGCGCGGATGTAGCTCAGTTGGATAGAGCAACTGCCTTCTAAGCAGTAGGTCGGGGGTTCGAGCCCCTCCATCCGTGCCAATAAAATATGGTGGATGTAGCTCAGTTGGTTAGAGTGCCAGGTTGTGGCCCTGGAGGTCGTCGGTTCGACCCCGATCATCCACCCCATTTTTTAGTCAAACTTCAGACCTGTGTTTGGTGTTTGACTTTTTTAATATAGGGATGTAGCCAAGCGGTAAGGCAACGGACTTTGACTCCGTCATCCGTGAGTTCGAACCTCGCCATCCCTGCCAGCAGAAAAGAGATACCTTTTTGGTGTCTCTTTTTTGCTTGTTGTAAAATATATAAACAGAAACTCGAGAATTTCTTGTCGATTTTTCTTTACTGTATAGTAAAACAGACACTCTCACAATGAGAGTGTCTGTTTTATCATATCAACTCAAATTCAAACTTTGTATATTCCCCTGTTACAGTTTTACCTTGCACAAAGTTTCTTGCTGTGAAAATAACCTTATTATCATAAACCTCGCAGTAATAGCCAACGCCGCAATCCCTTATACCGAAATTGTTTTCTTTGCGGTAGCAAGGTATGCTGAGAGAAATAACATTTTTATCCTTATTAAGAATTTCAAGTGTTTTTTCGAAAATACCACCATGAAGATGTCCATTAATAAAGAAAACATTGTTGTATTTCTCCATAACTGCGCGAACGTCATCATTCTGCTCACCCATGTCGCCTGTTTTCCATACCTCAGGAAGACCATGGGTGAAAGCAAAAGCCTGATGGCACATTACAAATGCAGGTTTACCGTCCTTTGTTGCTCTTTGGAGCTCTTTATCAAGAAAATCAATCTGATCCTTTGTTATGTATGCTTTTTCAAGAACGCGCTTTTCTGTACCGATTACAATAAATGTATATCCGTTAACATCATATGAATAATAGCTTTTTCCTTTTGTATCAATACTGAGATACTCGTTAACCTTATCCATTATAATCTTCTGGTTTCTTGGGAAAAGGAAGCGAACATCGTGGTTACCCATTGTAACAAAAAGCTTAAATTTATTTTTATATTTATCAAAAACATTGAAAAATCTGTTATATTCTGTAACCTTACCGTAATCTGTAAGGTCGCCTGCGATTAAAACAGCATCAAATTCGCCTTTGGCGTTTGAAATATCCTGAAAAAAGTTATCAAGATTTATTGTTGCACTTTCATTGTCTATAAGGTGTGTATCTGCAATATTTGCAAAGGTTAACCTTACATTTTTACTGTCAATAAACTCAATTGGGTCTTCCTTAGAAAGTTCAAACGGCTGGTCATAGTCTGATGCCATAGCTTTAAATTGATTTCTGTATTTATCAATAAATGTTTTAAGAGACATAGTTTCACCTTTTCAATGTTTTTATTACAACGATTATAATATCAATGACATATATTGTCAATTTTCCTGAGTACTTTTTATCAACTCAATAAGCTCTCCCACCTTTTGTGGTCGGGGTTTATTTATTTTATAAAGAAGCTCATCTATATGCTCGTCAATCTTCTTAACTTCTTTTTCAAATTCTTTGGCAGAAACGCGGAGAACTCCGTACCTTACCGCAGAAAGCTGAATAAGATTATCCGACGTTACAACGCGTACATTTTCATTCTTACCAATATCACTGATAATTTTTTCGATATAGTTATCCCCAAGCTCACGCTCTTTTGTATAAACAATACGGATATTATTATAGTTAAAGCGTTCACCTGTATTACCCTTCACCTTATATGCATCAAAAACAAGAACAGTTTCTGTTTTAGTAAATGCACTATAGTTACATAAAATATCAGCGAGTTTATCTCTTGCTGATTCTAAATTATCGGTAGCAATTTTCTTTAGGTCGTCCCACGCGAAAATTACATTATAGCCATCAACTATAACATATTTCTTTCTTACTACGGGATTATACTCTGAGCTTACCGGCTTTGCAGGAGTTTTATTGTGGCTTACCCTATAATACGGATGCTTATCTTTACCGAATTCCCTTTCCATTATAGCTTCAAGCTCTTTATCGTCAATATGGAAATTACGGCTGTTATATGTAACCTCGTACGGATTCTTTTCTTGCTGAAGACAGGAATCAATATGCATATAATTCTTAACTTCATCCCACTTTACATTAAAGCCTGCGCCGTGGGCACAGAAAACAGAATCGGGAGTATTCTCCAAATCACTTTCTGGAGAATATTTAAAGCTTTCTATAACCTCGTCAGCATTATGGCACAAATCATAACCACAGACATCGCAAGAAAAACGACCTCTGCCACCTGTATATGACGCCACAACAGATGCGTAACCATTCATACATACAACAGGAGCTTTACCGGTAACGACAGAAACGCCACCTAAATCTTCAGGGCCTTCTATTGTGCCGTTCATCATACGGATATCGTTAATTGCTCTGCCAACATTTTCTGTTGGTACCTCAAGCCTGAAGGAATAGTATGGCTCAAGAAGTTGAGACTCTGCCTGCATCAATCCCTGACGAACTGCTCGATATGTAGACTGCCTGAAATCGCCACCCTCTGTGTGCTTCAGATGGGCTCTGCCGGCGGCAAGAGTAATTTTAACATCTGTTATAGGTGAGCCTGTTAAAACGCCTATATGCTCTTTCTCCGCTAAATGAGTGCGGATTAAATTCTGCCAATTTCGATCAAGAACATCTTCACCGCACTTTGATGTTATTAAAATACCTTTGCCTCTTTCAACAGGTTCGAGAATCAAATGAACTTCGGCATAATGGCGCAAAGGCTCATAGTGGCCTACGCCTTCAACCTTATTATTAATTGTTTCCTTATAAAGAACTTTACCTGAATCAATTTCTACATCTAAATCGAAGCGTTCTTTTATAAGGCTTTTTAATATTTCTGTTTGCACCTCACCCATGAGAGCAACATTTATTTCCTGAAGAAAGCTATTCCAGCTCACCTTTAACTGAGGGTCTTCGTCTTCAAGCTGCCTGAGTTTCGGTAAAAAGGTCTGGGCGTCAACACTCTTAGGAAGAACAACTCTATAATTCATAACAGGCTCAAGAAAAACGCTTTTTGTTTCCTTTTCAAAACCTAAACCATCACCGCATTTAATATCTGTAAGGCCTGTAACAACGCACACACCGCCAGCCCGCATTTCGTCAACAGCATTAAACTTGATTCCTGAATAAACCCTTATATTATTTATCTTTTCGGCTTTGCCGTTATATTCAACAATATCTTTAACCTTAAGAGTGCCGCCTGTAACTTTAATATGCGCCAATTTTTCACCTTTTGAATCGTGAGAAATTTTAAAAACCTTAGCACCAAATTCAGAAGGATATTTTTTAACTTTTATGTATTTAGAAAGAGCATCTAAAAACTCGTCGATACCCTCAGATTTTAAGCCTGAGCCAAAAAAGCATGGGCAAAGCTTACCCTGTAAAATCAAGCTTGAAATATCTTCATCGTCAACAACATTAGTATCAAGATACTTTTCAAGAAGTGTTTCATCGTTAACTGCAATATTTTCGTTTCTTTCGTCAACGTTTACTGTTGAAAAGTTAACACAACTCTCTCCGCAAAGTTGACGCATATCTTCCATTATATTTTCTGCGCTCAACCTTGCGAAATCCATTTTTGTTACAAAAACAAATGTTGGTATGTTATATGCTTTTAAAAGTCGCCACAAGGTTCTTGTATGGGCCTGTACACCATCTGTACCACTTATCACAAGAACAGCATAATCAAGAATTTTTAAAACACGTTCCGCTTCTGCTGAAAAGTCCACATGACCGGGAGTATCAAGAAGTGCTATCTCCAAATCGCCAAGAGAAAAATGAGATTCTCCTGCAAATATAGTTATACCACGTTCTTTTTCAAGGGTATGAGTATCAAGAGCCGTATCACCATTATCAACACGACCCTGTTTTCTTATTGCACCCGCTTTATAAAGAAGCGCTTCCGCCAATGTAGTTTTACCTGCATCCACATGGGCTAATATACCAATAACACTCTTACTCATACTATTATCCTAAAATGCCGACAGAACGTATCTGCCGGCACAATTTTATGATTTGAAATCCACTTTGATTTCTCCGTTTTTAGCAGAAACAACAATCTCTTTTACAAGCTGTTCTGCGTTATTAATAAGAATATTTGCAACCTGGTCCTCAACAGTTTTTCTTATAGTGCGCCTTATATCACGAGCACCTCTGCCACCATCTTCGGACATATCGGCAATTATTTCATACACGCCTTTACCGATCGTAAGTTTTATTCCCTTATCATTTAAAGGCTCTCTGAATTCTTCAATAAGAATTTCTGCAATCTTAACAAGCTCTTCTTTGCCAAGAGTATTGAAAACAACTATTTCGTCTACTCTGCCGAGGAATTCAGGTCTTAAAAACTCTTTAAGTGCCTTCATAACCTTATCTTTAGAAGCCTGATTCTTATCTCTGTTAAAGCCTAAAGCATTCTCAGTTATATGACTACCTGCATTAGATGTCATTATAATAACCGTATTTTCGAAGCTTACGGTTCTGCCCTGAGCGTCGTTTGTTTTGCCTTCATCGAGAATCTGAAGAAGGATATTCAATACATCAGGGTGAGCTTTTTCTATTTCGTCAAAGAGAACTACAGAATAAGGCTTTCTCCTTACCTTTTCTGTAAGCTGACCTGCTTCATCATAACCAACATAGCCTGGAGGTGAACCAATAAGCCTTGAAACGCTATGTTTTTCCATAAACTCTGACATATCAAGTCTTATAAGAGTCTCTGGAGTTTCAAAAAGTTCGTTAGCAAGCTGTTTTACAAGCTCTGTTTTACCAACGCCTGTTGGACCTACAAAGATAAATGACGCAGGCTTTCTTACTGCTGAAATCTGTACTCTTGAACGTCTTATAGCAGCAGAAAGCACTTCTACTGCCTCATCCTGACCAATAATACGTGATTTAAGCTTAGCTTCAAGGTTGCAAAGCTTTTTCATATCATTTTCAATGATTTTTGATGTTGGGATACCTGTCCAGAGGTTTATAACCTTGGCAACATCTTCCTCCGTAACATCGTTATCATCTGCTTTGATTTTAAGCTCGGCCGCCTGCTTTTCGAGAGCAATTTTTTCTGCCTTAAGCATTGAAATTGCTTCATAATCAGGACCTTGCTCATCTGTAACATCAAGGAGTTCTTCCTGACGCTCATTAAGCTCAATTATTTTTGCAGAAAGTTTTTCGTAATCACTTATAGCAACATTCCTAAGATTAGCACATGTACATGCCTCATCAAGAAGGTCAATTGCTTTATCAGGAAGGAAACGGTCATTTATATATCTTTCTGAAAGAAGAACTGCTCTGTAAACAAGAGCATCAGAGATTTTTACCTTGTGGAAATCCTCGTAATATTCCTTAATGCCTATAAGCATTTTATAGCAATCAGCAACAGATGGCTCTTCAACCTTAACAGGCTGGAATCGTCTTTCAAGAGCAGCATCCTTTTCTATATGCTTTCTATATTCATTAAAGGTAGTAGCACCAATAACCTGAATCTGACCACGTGAAAGAGCAGGCTTTAAAATATTAGCCGCATTCATTGAGCCTTCCGCATCGCCTGTACCAACAAGGTTATGAACCTCGTCAATGAAAAGAATAATATTACCCTCTTCTTTAACTTCGTCAACAAGACCTTTGATTCTGCTTTCAAACTGACCGCGGAACTGTGTACCTGCAACAAGAGAGGTTAAGTCAAGAAGATGAATTTCTTTATCTGCAATTCTTGCAGGAACCTCACCTGCTGCGATTTTAAGAGCAAGACCTTCCGCTATAGCGGTTTTACCTACACCGGGCTCACCGATAAGGCAAGGATTGTTCTTAGTTCTTCGGCAAAGAATCTGTGTTACGCGGTAAATCTCTGTTTCCCTGCCGATTATTCTGTCAATTTTACCTTCGCGGGCTTTGGCAGTTAAATCGGTACAATATGAACCTAAGAATTTACGCTTTGTTTTATGCTTATTCTTCTTTTTCTTTTTTGACTTATCATCTGTTTCATCTTCCTGAGGTTCTGAAACCTCGGCAGATTCACCACTACCCACTTGGGGTCCGTTAGCATCATTGTTAAAGAAGTTCTGCATAAATGGCATCGTACCGGCTCCACCAAGCTGGAAGCCATCCATATTATCCATTAAATCACTGAACTGTTCACTCACTGCATCGAGATCATCTTCAGTGATACCCATATTCTGCATCATCTGCTTTATTGGGCCTATATTCAATTCACTTGCACACTTAATGCAAAAGCCTTCCTGCGTTGTTTTCTCACCATCAACACGTGATACAAATATAACTGCAGGACGCTGCTTACACTTACTGCAAATCATTTTATTGTTCATTTAATTCTCCCGGATTTTGTGTTTTATTTATTCTCTTTTTTATTTTTTAATTCTTTAAACTGACGGAAAGTGTCAGGGAAATAGCTGAAGAACGCTACAATTGTAAGTATTGCCGAAATCACTACAAGTATCATCATAAGCATTTCAGGAATCTGGAATAAGTTCTTTAATAAACCGACTTCAGGACCAAAGGCAACAACAAGAAGCATTATTGCATAGAAAGCAAATGTTGAAACCTTACCAAAAATCTCGGCAGCACTTGGACGAAGACCGATAATTATCATAAAGCCACCGAAAAGCACCATTATAGCCTCCTTGATTATAAACACAAGGAAAACCCAACTGAATGCTTTAAGCATCTCGTTATTTGCACCATTAAATGAAATGAAAAGAAGAACTGCAAGTGTAATCTGAGTAAGTTTATCTGCAACAGGGTCAAGAACTTTACCTAAATCGCTTACCTGATTGAATTTACGGGCAATTTTGCCATCAAGAAAATCCGAAACACCCGAAAGGAAAAGAACTATAATTGCCCAGAGAGCGTCCCCTTTAATAAAGAAATATGCAAAAAACGGAACTGCGACTATTCTTAACAAACTAAGAAGATTAGGTATTGTCCAACATCCTTTAAATAAATCTTTCATTAAAAAACACCTTAACCTTTCAAAACATCAAAAATAGGATTATATTGGTCCATAAACATATAAACCTTTGAACTGAGAACCATATCAAGAATTGGTCCCGGTTCTGAAGTTCTGGCAACTATGTATACAACTACACTGCCTGCAAATACAATAACGAGAGCTTTAACAAGACCTAAAGCACCACCAAGCAAGGTATCAAGCTTGCCTACGAAAGGAAGCTTCTCAAGGTTATGCGAGAAGAATGATGACACAAACCTTACAAGAAGAGTTACAAGTATAAACAAAACAATAAACACAACAATTTCTGTAAGTGTAATCATAATATCATACGCTAATGTATCAGCAATTGTTTCTATCAATGTATCGTTGTTTGCGTTAGTGGGAGCTACTGCGGACGAAATATTGTTAACATCGATTCCCATACTCTTAGCTAATTTAACTGCAGTTTCAGGAAGAGATGACACCATACCGGCAACCTTCTCTTTAACGGAAAGCGAGGACGACATTTCATCAAGAGCCTGTCTGAATTCTGTTTTAACAAGGTCTTTAATAAACATATCATAAAGACTGTTAGAAACAGGTGCGCAAAGTTTGTATGAAGCGAATGCAGAAATTACCATTGAAAAAGAATCAAGGCAAGTTGCAACAAAACCTTTTTTAGCAGACATTACAATAACAAGCACAACTATTGCAACAACCGCAATATCAAAAACATTCATAAAACGAACCTCCTAGAACTTATGCGCTCAACTCAACGGTAGCATCACCGTAAGAAAAGCAGCGTGTTATTTTATCAAGAGACGCAATATACACAAAGTCATCAGTAGGAAAAAGCGAATACGCCTCACCCTTAAATGAAATCTCTGCCACATTGGCGCCACTTAAATTATAAACCATTACTTTATTTTCACCTAAAGCGAAAATATATTTATCCGACATCCTTGTACTTTTGATTTCAAAATCTGCAGATATGGTTTCTTTAATTTTACCCGACTTTGAAAACAGGTTAATTTCAAAAACATTTTCACTTCCATATTTTGCAAGAGTTACAATATACTTTCCGTTTTGAGAAAAATCACAGGAATTAAACTCTGCAGAATAATATGAAGCAGCGGTTTTATACTCTTCCCCTTTTCGATCTACAAGGAAAACACCTTTATCCGTAAGGAGAGTAACAACATTGAATTTGGTAAACTGAATATCCAACGGTGTTACACCACTTATTTTTTGCGTGTTAAGCGGCTCTTTATAATCAAAACCAAAATACTGGACTGTTGTGAAAAGCTCACCATTTTCTGCGCCTAAAACAGCAACACCCGCGTATCTTCCGTTTTTCGATAAAGCAATTGAAACTATATGCTCATGGGCACAATTCCATTGAAAAACTTTTTTATTGTGTTTATCGTAAACATTCAATGCACTTTCAGCACCACTACCTTTGACTGCCAGAGCATAGTTTCCCTTTTCACCGTATTCTGCAGAAATAATGGTGTTTTCAGCAGTTCCCTCGTAAACAAGTTCACCGCAATCTATAAGCATAAAACCTTTACCTGCTCTATCAAAAACTACAACTTTTTCGCCATTGACAGATATACCCGGCTTTGCATAAATATGAGGCTGATTCAAAAGCTGTTTACCATTGGGAGAATAAACAACAACATTCTCTGTAGTAAGAATAACTATGTTATCACCCGCAATATTGGTAACAAGAGACGAATCACTACTTACTGCAAGAGGAAAACGTTCGGCACTACCGGAAACAGAAACCTTTGCCCGCAGAAAAAGCGCATCAAGAGGAATAATTCCAACAGAGGATAAAACAAATGTAAAAACAAACACAACAACGAGAACAATTGAAATAATCGCTTTTGCACGTTGCTTTTCTGATAAACGAGAAATTCGTTTTTCACCTTTATACCCTGTATTCAATTCAGTTAATTTAACTTTCATTTTTTTCACCTGAAAAATAAACTTTATTAAGATACAAGCCATCAGGCACAGCGGTTATGCCTGCATTTACTCTGTCTGCACTTTTAATGATATCAGGGATATCATCAGCTTTAATTTTACCCATGTTCACATACAAAAGGGTACCCGCCATTATACGAACCATATTATATAAGAAACCATTACCGCACACCTTGAATATCACAAGGTCGCCTTTGCGTTCAACAGATGCATCATAAATTGTACGTACTTTGGAAATGACCTGAGCTCCTGCGGCACAAAAGGCAGAAAAATCATATTCGCCGATAAATGCTTTTGATGCTTTATTCATAAGTTCAGCATCCATAGGATATTTATAATGACATGTTCTTTTATAGTTGAACGGAGATGGAATTTCTGAATTTTCAAAAATATAGATATATTCTTTTTTTATGCTATCAAACCTTGCATTAAAGGACTCTGAAACTTCTTTACAAGAAATTACAGATATCTCTCCCGGAAGCTTTGCTGATGCTAAAGCAACAGGAAAGCTTTCACAAGGTATTGTTGACTCTGTTTTAACATTGAAAAAATATTCGTTGGCGTGAACGCCTGCATCAGTGCGACTGCAACCGATCAAGTTAACATCCTCACCTGTAAGGCGAAAAAACGCAGATTTAAGTTCACCCTGAACTGTTATTGCATTTTCCTGAAACTGCCAACCATGAAATCCGGAGCCCTCAAAGGCTATTTTAAATAATAAATTTCTCATTTTTAAATAACCTTCACAAACAAAATGTTAAATACAACTACAAGAGCGCATACTAAAACAATAATTGCACCTGCAACGCCATCACGCCATGAAAACTTCATTTGACGAAGGCGTGTTCTACCCTCACCGCCGGTGTAACATCTGCAGGACATTGCATCCGCAAGCTCAATCGCACGCTTAAAAGCAGAAATAAACAACGGAATAAATATAGGGAAAAGCGCCTTTACTCTTTTTGCAAGATTACCGCTTTCAAAATCAGCACCTCTTGCTTTCTGGGCAGACATTATTCTGTCTATCTCGTCAATAAGAGTCGGAATAAAGCGAAGAGCAATTGTCATCATCATTGCGAATGTATGCACTTCTATTTTAAACACCTTCAAAGGTGAAAGCAGTTTTTCAATTGCGTCGGTCAAATCCGTTGGAGATGTTGTGTATGTGAGAAGAGAGCTTACAAGAAGAAGCACAAGTATTCTTATAGCAATAAATATTGCCATAAACACGCCCTTATCGGTTATTTCAATAAAACGCCAGCTAAAAAGTATTTCACCATCTTTTACATAGTACAACTGCAAGACAGTTGTAAGAAGTATAATTGGTAACAGAGGCTTGAAACTTTTTAACACAACTTTAGGCGAAATTCTTGAAAGAAGATAAGAAACAACACCAACAAATGTTATTAATCCTAAAGCCCAGAAATTCTTACACACGAATGTAAAAACAAGGAACAAAAGAGTAAGAATTATTTTTGTTCTTGCATCTAGTTTATGAATAAATGATTTACCGGGAAAATATTGACCGATTGAAATATCTTTTATCATAACGCTCCCCCTTTCGAGAGATAGTTAAGAATAGATTCTTTTGCACCCTCAACAGTATATTCTGTTTTGCCTAAATCAAAGCCTGCAGATTTAAGTTTTAAGAAAAGTGTTGTAATCTCCGGCACATCGAGTCCTAATGAAGAAAGCATTTCACCTTGGGAATAAACTTCTTCAACAGTACCCATAAGATGTATTTTACCATCGTTCATAACAAGAACTCTGTCCGCAACCGCAGCAACATCGTCCATATTGTGAGAAACAAAAATAACTGTACTGCCTGTTGATTTGTTGTAATCTGTTATGAGTTTAAGAAGCTTTTCTTTGCCTATAGGGTCAAGACCGGCGGTTGGTTCATCAAGAATAAGAACCTTTGGTTTCATTGCAAGAACACCTGCAATTGCAACCCTTCTCTTTTCGCCACCTGATAAATCAAATGGTGATTTTGATAAATAATCTTCAGAAAGGTTAACGAAAGCCAGGGCTTCGTGAACACGCTCATTTATCTCATTATCAGTAAGACCCATATTTAAGGGACCGAAGGCAATATCTTTATAAACAGTAGATTCAAAAAGCTGTTGTTCAGGATACTGAAAGCATAGACCAACATTAAAACGACAATTACGCAATGTTTCTTTTGAAGAATATATATTAACACCTTCAAAAAGAATTTCGCCTGAATCCGCTTTAAGAAGACCATTAAGATGCTGAAGAAGTGTGCTTTTACCTGAACCTGTGTGGCCTATTACGGCAACAATTTCACCTTGATTGAAATCTACACTTACACCTTTAAGAGCGCCCTTTTCAAACGGTGTGCCTTTAGAATAACCATATATTAAGTTTTTCACCGAAAGAACGGACATTTTAATACCTCAATTAACAATTTTTTTGAATTCCTCTGTAAATTCCTCTGCAGTAAGAGGTGCAGAAGAAAATCTGATTCCTTGTTTTTCCAACTCAACAGCAAGCTCCAATGGCTTAGGGACTGTAAGACCAATAGAAGAAAGCAATTCTGCTTCGCTGAACACCTGTATAGGTGTGCCATCGAGTTTTACTTCGCCATTATTCATAACAATAACTCTGTCTGCCTTAACGGCTTCATCCATAAAATGGGTAACAAGAATTATCGTAATACCTAACTCATTTTTTAATTTACAGAGAGCTTCCATAACCTCTTTGCGACCTTTAGGGTCAAGCATGGCAGTAGGCTCATCAAGAACAATACACTTGGTTTGCATTGCAATAATACCTGCAATTGCAACTCTTTGCTTCTGACCGCCGGAAAGCCTGTGAGGCTCATGGTGTCTGTATTCATACATATCCACCATTTTAAGAGCATCGTCAACTCTTTTTCGTATTTCCTCTCGAGGAAGCCCTAAGTTTTCAGGCCCGAAAGCAACATCATCTTCAACGATTGTTGCAACAATCTGATTATCGGGATTTTGAAAAACCATACCAATTTTACGACGGATATTTATTTCGTTATCTTCAACAGAAGTATCGTACCCAAAGGAAACAACCTGACCTTCAGATGGCACGAGAAGTGCGTTTATAAGTTTCGCCATTGTTGACTTTCCTGAGCCATTATGACCAAGCACACAAGTGAACTGGCCCTCGTAAAACTCAAGATTCAAGTTATTTATAACACTATCTTCGCCTTCATCATAAGAAAAACTGACGTTTTTAAATTCAATAATTTTATTCATATCATTTAGTCCATATAGCAGTTGAACCGCAAGGAAGAACAAGTCCGGTCTGAGTTACAGGGAGACCGATTTCATCAGCTTCTGCCTTACCGCCAAAACGCTTTGCAACAGTTGTATTTAATATGTAACTCATAACTGCGGGAGAAACACCTGCAGTATAAGAGTTAATTAAAACTGCTAAAGAATCATCTGTTAAAAGCTCTGAACACTGTTCAACAAAGCCATATATTTCATTTTCAAGCTTCCATACCTCGCCACCGGGACCTCTGCCGTATGATGGCGGGTCCATAATGATAATATCGTATTTATTACCGCGCCTTATTTCACGGGCAACAAATTTCATACAATCATCAACAATCCATCTTACAGGCTTATCCTGAACGCCTGTTGAAACGGCGTTTTCTTTTCCCCACTGAACCATGCCTTTTGATGCATCAACATGGCAAACGGAAGCACCTGCTTTAAGAGCACTTATTGTTGCGGCACCTGTATAACCGAAAAGGTTGAGAACCTTAACATCATTTCTGCTACTTTTATTAATAATATCTCTGACTAAATCCCAGTTGCATGCCTGTTCAATAAAAACACCGGTATGCTTAAAGCCCATTGGTTTAAGGTTAAATGTTAAATCTCTGTAGCTAATCTGCCATACCTCGGGAATTTTTTTATAAAACTGCCAAGCACCGCCACCTGAATTGGAACGGATATATCTCGCATGAGCCTTTTTCCAGAGAGCATTATTTCTTTGTGTATTCCACAACGCCTGTGGATCAGGACGGATAAGAAGAATATCTCCCCATCTTTCAAGTCTTTCACCATCAGAACAATCTATAAGCTCATAATCCTTCCAACCATCAGATACTCGCATTAAATTAATCTCTCCTTAATAACTTCCGCTAACTCCTGAGCAAGAACACTGATTTTTTCTTCATCCTTGCCCTCGAGCATTACACGAACAAGAGGCTCTGTTCCTGAAACACGAACAAGAACTCTACCATCTGCACCAAGCTCTTTTTCGGCAGCCTCAATTGCATTTTTAATTTCTTTATCTCTAGGGAACTTTGCTTTACCGAAATCTGAAACACGAACATTAACAAGAACCTGGGGATATACTGTCATCTGACTTGCAAGCTCTGAAAGTTTTTTGCCTGTTTCTTTCATAATACAAAGAAGCTTCAAAGCAGATAATTCGCCATCACCTGTTGTTGCATGGTCAAGGAATATAAGGTGGCCTGATTGCTCGCCACCTATTGAATGACCGCCGGCAAGCATGTTTTCAAGAACGTATCTGTCGCCAACCTTAGTCTTTTCGCAATTGATTCCGTTTTCTTCACAGAACTTAAAGAAGCCCATATTACTCATAACAGTAACAACTGCTGTGTCATTTTTAAGCTTACCCTTTTCCTTCATATACTTTGCAAAGATTGCAATAAGCATATCGCCGTCAACAACGTTACCTTTTTCATCAACAGCAAGGAATCTGTCTGCGTCGCCATCAAAGGCAAGACCCGCATCACAACCATTACGAACAACAAAATCCTGTAAAACTTCAAGATGTGTTGATCCACAATTATTATTTATATTTGTACCGTTAGGATGAGATGCAACAAAGAAACAATTATCGCAAAGTTTCATAAAAAGTTCAGGCGCTGTAACTGACGCTGCACCATTTGAACAGTCGATTGCTATTTTAAGTCCGTTAAGGTCAAGAATTTCATATTCGGAAAGGTCATCCTTAGCAATTCCGTAAAGGTACTTGATATAGTCTGCAGCAGCTGTTCTTGAACGCTTGATTCTTCCAACATCGCCACCAATTTTGATTGGTGGAACCTGTGATTTATCAAGAATAATACTTTCGATTTCTTCTTCTATTGAGTCAGGAAGCTTATAGCCATTGCCCTGAAAAATTTTGATACCATTATACTCACATGGATTATGAGATGCAGAAATCATAATAGCTGCATCATATTTATATTTTCTCACAAGATAAGCTACTGCAGGTGTAGGAATTTCACCTAAAAGGTTAACATCCGCACCAACAGAACAAAGACCGGCTGCAATTGCGCTTTCAAGCATCTGTGATGATGCTCTTGTATCCATACCAATTAAAACCTTTGGTCTTTCGTTTGTATGCTCTGTAAGAACCATTGCGGCAGCTCTACCAATCTGCATAGCAAGCTCACAAGTTATTTCACTGTTTGCAACGCCTCTTGCACCATCTGTACCAAATAATCTTCCCATAAAGTCATCTCCTAATACGCTTCAAATGTACCTTGTGTATTATCGTCAATTAATGGTTTATAACCCATATGGCTATAGCCTGCAGGTGTAACTTTTCTTCCCCTTGGTGTTCTTGCAAGGAAACCAAGTTGCATTAAATATGGTTCGTAGACATCTTCAATTGTAACTGCCTCTTCACCGATAAGAGCAGCAATTGTTTCAAGGCCAACAGGACCACCATTATAATTTTCAATCATAGCTTTTAAAAGATTTCTATCAACAAGGTCAAGACCAAGCTCATCTATTTCCATTCTTTCAAGAGCTTGTTGAGCGGCTTCTACCGTTATAATGCCGTTACCCATAACCTGAGCATAGTCTCTTGCACGCTTTAAAAGTCTGTTTGCAATTCGAGGTGTTCCTCTCGAACGTGAAGCAATTTCTAATGCTCCATCTTTAACTGCTTCAATGCCTAATATATTAGCGCTACGCTGAACTATTCTCGAGAGCTCCTCAGGAGAATAAAGCTCAAGTCTGAGGATAACGCCGAATCTGTCTCTGAGTGGTGCTGAAAGCTGACCTGCACGAGTTGTAGCACCAATAAGAGTGAAACGCTTTAAATCAAGCCTTATTGACCTTGCAGACGGACCTTTGCCGATAATAATATCAAGAGCAAAGTCCTCCATTGCAGGATAAAGAACTTCTTCAATACTTCTTGAAAGACGGTGGATTTCGTCAATGAAAAGAATATCACCATCATTAAGACTCGTAAGAAGAGCAGCTAAATCACCCGGTTTTTCAATCGCAGGGCCTGATGTTACTCTTATCTGAACACCCATTTCGTTTGCAACAATACCTGCAAGAGTTGTTTTACCAAGACCCGGAGGGCCATATAAAAGAACATGGTCTAAAGACTCTTTTCTTTTTTTTGCAGCTTCAATATATATTTTTAAATTTTCTTTTGCTTTTTCCTGACCAACATATTCTTCAAGTGTATGCGGTCTTAAAGAGGTTTCGATTTCGTTATCGCCCATTATAAATTCAGGAGCAATAACTCTTTCCTCTTCTGCAATGAAAAAATCATCCATAATTTATCTCCTTAAAAACGAAGCGTCATATTCTTTAAAGCACCTTTGATAAGTTCCTCCACAGAAAGTTCAGGTGAAAGCTTACTTACCGCAACAGAAGCCTCTGTCTGAGAATAACCGAGAGCTGTTAAAGCAGCAATTGCTTCTGATGTATTTGACATATTGTTAACTGCACTTATTGCGCTTGAAACGGAACTACTTTCCGAAGAAATAAAGCTGACGCTTGATATTTTATCTTTAAGCTCCATAATAACTCTCTGAGCAAGTTTAGGACCTACACCATTGGCAGCAGTTATTGCTTTCACATCACCTGAAGATACTGCAACCGCAAAATCATCAGGAGTAAGCTGAGAAAGAATTGAAAGCGCAGCCTTTGGACCAACACCTGAAACGCTTATAAGAAGCTTAAACGCATCAAGTTCCTGTTCTGTGTAAAATCCGAATAAATCAAGCGCATCCTCACGAACATTAAGATATGTGAAAACAGTAACCTCATCACTACGTGAACGATGAACACTTTCAAGAGTATTTCTTGTTGTATAGCATCTGAAGCCTACGCCACCACAAAGGATGGCTATACTCTGTTCATCTGTTTTTAATATTTTACCGGTAAGACTATAGAACATTTTAGCCCCTCCTGTTAATTTCGTTTAATATTAACGAGCCACTTGAATGGCCATGGCAAATTGCGAGAGCTAACGCATCGGCAGCATCATCTGGTTTGGGGATTTTATCAAGGTGAAGAAACATTTTTGTCATTTCCTGAACCTGCGTTTTTTCTGCTCTGCCGTAACCCACAATACTTTGCTTAACCTGTAAAGGTGTGTACTCAAAAATCGGTATGCCTGCTTTTTCTATTGCAAGGACAATTACGCCTCTCGCCTGGGCAACATCAATAGCGGTTTTTTGGTTAGTATTAAAATAAAGCCTTTCTATACTTACAGCATCAGGCTTGAATTTTTGTAAAAGTTCTGTAAGATCATCATAAATCTTCTGAAGTCTTTTATTAAAAGGCATATCTTTTTCGGTTGTTATTGCGCCATATCCGAGAAGTGAAAAGTTGTTTTTTTCGTATCTGACAATACCGCAACCAACAATTGCATAGCCGGGGTCAATTCCTAAAATAACCACACTTCCACCGCCTTAAGACATACCAATACATTTTCATGTTATTATACCATAATATAAGGCAAAATATCAACACTTTAAAGCTAATATTTAACAATATGTTCATTATGTTTTAAATATATTGATTTTAACATGTTATGTTGATATAATATTTAAAAAGATGTGGCCTATGAAGGAGTAAATTTATTATGTTTAAAGACAAAAACAATGTTGTTTTAGCAATATCAGCAGCTCTTATAGTATTAGCCGCTATTATTGCAATAGTAGCAACTGCAGTAGAAAAAAACAGAATCGAGGATGGTTCCACAAAACAGGAGATTGTTAGTACAACCAAGCAGGCAGAAAACACTCCAAACAACACAACAACTCTCCCACCACAGACAACTGCACCTGTAATTCAGGATGGAAATACACCCGGTAAATATACTGTTGCTACACAGAATGACCCGCTTGGCGTAAGGCTTTCGCCAAAGGCTGATGCTGAAAGGATTTATGAGTTTGCCAAAGGAAGCGAAATAGATGTCCTTTGCACATATAGCGAATGGGCATTTGTTGAAGCAGACGGCGTAAGTGGTTGGGTTAACCTGAACTATCTTCAATTAAAAGAAAAAGGTGAAACCCCAAATCACAGCGCAGGTAAATATACTATAGGTACTCAGGACGACCCTCTCGGAATAAGAGTTAAGCCTCACTCCGATGCTCAGCGTAACGGAGAAGTTCCAAAAGGTCAGGAAGTTGAAGTTTTAACTGTTTGCGGTGATTGGGGTTACGTTGAATATGGCGAATATTCAGGCTGGCTCTCATTCCAATATCTTAAATAATTATGTACATTTGCAACGATTGTCCAAGAAAATGTAATAAAGAAAGAAAAGCTCTTGCCGATAACGGTAAGGGCTTTTGCAATATGGGTGAAAACCCTGTAATAGCACGAGCTGATTTACACTTTTGGGAAGAACCCCCTATCAGCGCACAAAACGGTAGCGGAACTGTATTTTTTTCGGGCTGTAATCTGCAATGCATTTTTTGTCAGAACGAGAAAATCAGCAGAGGTAAATTCGGCAAAGAGATAACTATAGATGAGCTGAAAAGTGTTTATAAAGACCTTATAGACAAAGGTGCACATAATATAAACCTTGTTACCCCATCTCATTTTGTTGATTCCATTATCAAATCACTCGACGAGAAGTTAAGCGTTCCTGTTGTTTACAATTGTGGTGGTTACGAAAGCATTGACGCACTGGAAAAGCTTGATGGTAAAATTGATATATATATTCCCGATTTAAAGTATTTCGATAATAGCCTTGCTATGCGCTACTCAAAAGCACCAGATTATTTCAACATCGCAACAAAAGCGATTAAAGAAATGTATCGACAGACAGGAAATTATATAATCAATGATAATGGTGTTATGGAAAAAGGCGTAATAATCAGGCATTTGATTTTACCGGGACAACTCCAAAACACAAAAAGAATAATAGATTGGGTAAAAGATAGTTTTAATACCGGTGAGGTTTTATTCAGCCTGATGAGTCAATTCACACCTATTCCCTCTTGCAACATTGATTCGCTCAACAGGCGGCTTAATCAAGAAGAATATAACGAAATAGAAGACTATTTATATAATTCGGGAATAGAAGACGGTTTTATGCAAGAGCTTTCTTCCGCTTCTGAAGAATATGTTCCACCCTTTAATTTGGGTGAAAAAATTCCATAATAATGTAACTAAATTCAACCTTCCTCATAATATGATAGTGAAGTAAAAAAACTTCAAATCACTATCAGGAGGAAGATATATGGCTGATAACAAAGCTACACAAGGTTTTGACCTTCACCATGTTAAAGAAGCAATATGCGTTGACACAAACAGAGTTTACGATTCTTGTGCCGACAAAGACTGCCTCGCCGATTTAAGAGTTTACTTAACAGATTGCGCACAGAATGTTATTGAAAACGCAACCTCCGTAAGACCTCGCTCGGCAGAAATACTTAACTGCATCATTGAAGTTGAGAAAGTACCTTTCAATAAAGGCTGCTATTCTGTTGACCTTACATTTTTCGTTAAGGTTTGCCTTGATGCACTCACTTGCCCTACTGCCCCTGCAACAACAATAGAGGGACTTGTTACATTCGGTAAAAAATGTATTCTTTATGGCAGTGAGGGAAATGTTAAAATATTCACCTCAAATTATATGCCTTGCGGTGCAGACGAACAAAACCCTGTCGGAAACACTAACCCTACAGCAAAGGTACAATGCGTTGACCCGATTATTCTTGATGCAAAAATATGCAGGGTATGCGATTGCTGTAACACATTAGGCAATTGTTGCGATTCTGTTCCGAAAAATATCTGCCGTTGCTTTGAGGGCAACTTCTGTTGCAGCTGCGAAAAAGCAGTTAAAGTTACATTAGGTATTTTTACAATCATTCAGCTTGAAAGAGATGTGCAGATGCTTATTCCTGCATATGATTTCTGTATACCAACAAAGGAATGCTCATGTGATACAGAAGACCCTTGCGACGCTTTCAAGAAAATCTGCTTCCCGCTTGACGAGTTTTTCCCACCAAACACAAGGAACGATTCTTGTGCAACGCCATTCAACCCCAATGGCTCTTGCGGATGCTGTAAATAACAAAACGGAGAAGTTTTCGATTTACTCGAAACTTCTCCGTTAATTTTTATTTATCACCTACAAGGCGGTCAATAATATCTGAATACAAAGCACCTGGGTCATCAAGAAACCCGTCTTTTAACTGTTCTGCCTGAAGAACATCAGCAACATTAAGTGTTAAAGAAAGCATTGTCTGACCAAAAGACTCAATTTCAAATGTTACATTGTAGCTATCCTCCAGCTTTTTAATTGTAACCTTATTTTCCCTTTCTGAACGAGCACGTGAAACGATGTTAAGGGCTGTTTTTACTGCTCTATCTCTTACTCCTGGAAGAAGATTTTTTTCCAGCTCCATTGCACTGTTAGCGCCAATCTGAGAAACAATAAGGTGAGGTTCACCTACATATTCTTTTTCAAGAATTGCACCATTCTCAAGGAGCTCGTCTATAGCAGAGTTAACATCAAAAAAGTTTACAAGACCTGTTTGTTGCATTGCATCTGAAATCTGCGCTCTGGTCATTGGAACCTTAACAGAATTAAGAATATAACAAACAAGAATTTTTATATCAAGCATACTACGCAAGCCACCGTAATCTATTCCGCCTGCAAACGCATCAAATTTAGCCATAAAATCACTTCATTTCTTTTTAGTGTGTTTTATTTTATCATTTTTACAGAATATAATCAATTAAATTTCTTTAAAATTTCTATTAAATAATCTCGTATTTCTCCTGCAAGATAAAGAGAGCCTACAACAAAAATTGCAGTTTTCTCATCAGCAGCCGCAAGAGAAATATTCACCGCTTGTTTAATATCTTCAACAGTAAAAACTTTTCCTGAGTATTTTATTGCAATTCCTGCGAGTTCATGAGCCTTCATTGCACGTGGATTTTCAGGCGTTACCGCAAAGAACACATCCGTTTTTTTCATAAGCGGCATTAAAGAGGCTTCAACATCTTTGTCTGCCATCATTCCAGCAATTACAATAACCCTTTCTTTTTTTGTTATCTCCCCTTTTACTGCTTCGTAAAAGGCTTTTGCGCCATCTTCATTATGACCTCCATCAAGAATAACAAGAGGTTTTTTTGAAAGAATTTCAACCCTTGCAGGAAGAACGGTTTTCTCTATTGCGTTTTTTATATTTTCAAGAGTAATATTAAAACTACTCTTTAAAATATTACAGGCTTCGATTACACAAGTCATATTTTTAACCTGATGAACACCTGACATAGAAGTTTTATATACTTCGCCTTTATACATAAATTCTGTTCCGTAAATATCACTTTTTAAAACAGATACATTATTTTCTTCGGGAACAACAAGGCTACCATTAACATCAAACACTGATTTTTTTACAACAATTAATGCTTCTTCAGGTTGCCCCATAGAACAAACAACAGCAGCGTTTTCTTTTAATGTGCCACACTTTTCAAACGCAATTTCTTCAATAGTGCTGCCTAAAATTGCAGTATGGTCAAGGGAAAGAGATGTAATTATATTAACAATAGGAGTTTCAATTACATTAGTTGCATCAAGCCTTCCGCCAAGTCCAACTTCAAGTACAACGACATCACACTCAAGGTCATTAAAGCAAAGAAAAGCGGTTGCGGTTAATGCTTCAAACTCTGTAATTATCGTACCCGAATTCTCTAATTCATTTACTGCATTTCTAACCTTTTCTACATTGCGGGCAAAAACACATTCATCCACAGGCGCGCCATTAAACTGCACCCTTTCAAGGAAGTGTGAAACATAAGGTGAAGTGTACAAACCGACATTGTAACCTGCATTTATAAGCACATTGGAAATTGCTGTTGAGGTTGAGCCTTTTCCATTGGTTCCTGCAACATGAACATATTTTAAATATTTATGAGGATTACCCAATAAATGCAACAAGGCATTCATCCCGGCAAGGCCGGGACGAATACCGAATTTAAGTAATGAATGAATATAATTTACTGATTCTGTAAAATTCATTTGAGTTTCTGAATACTTTCTTCAAGCATTGCAATCTTAGCTTTATGCTTTTCCTGAGCCTCTCTCTGCTGAGCAACAACAGCTTCAGGAGCTTTTGCCATAAAGCCCGGATTATTGAGTTTATTTTCTACGAACTGAAGATCTTTTTTTGCAGCATCAAGTTCTTTCTCAAGTCTTGCACGCTCTGCTTCAAAGTCAACAAGCTCATTAAGAGGAATGAAGATTTTAGCTGCCTCTGTAATAACAGAAACGCTACCCTCAATCTCAAAATCAGCACCTACTTCAACCTCTGAGGCAGAAGCAAGTCTGTTCATAAACACACTGCCATTTGAGAAATCTTCAACATACTTTGTTGCAATATAAAGCTTTGCTTTTTTTGATGGTGGTACGTTCATTTCTGCACGGCGGTTACGGATTGCCTTAATAGCAGTCATAACGCGCTCCATTGCTGCTTCTTCTGCAGGGAAGTTGAGAGCTTCATCGTACTTGCACCACTCTGAAATCATAATTGATTCGCCATCGTGAGGAAGAGCAAGCCAGATTTCCTCTGTAATGAAAGGCATAAACGGATGAAGAAGCTTTAATGTGTTAGACATTACGTAAACAAGCACTGCCTTTGCAGTCTTTTTACCTTCTTCGTTATCTCCGTTAAGACGAATTTTTGCAATTTCAATATACCAATCGCAGAAGACATCCCAGATAAAGTCATAAAGATTCTGAACAGCAATACCAAGCTCAAAGTTTTCAAGAGAATTCTGAACAACTTTAACAAGGTTATTAAATCTGCTGATAATCCATTTATCTTCTGTAGCAAGGTTTTCAGGAATATGTGGAGCAGGCTCGTCCTCATCAAGATTCATAAGGATAAAGCGGTTTGCATTCCACAATTTATTTGCAAAGTTACGGCTTGCTTCGATTTTTTCAGGAAGGAAACGCATATCGTTACCCGGACTGTTACCTGTTGCAAGAGAGAAACGAAGAGCGTCTGCACCGTACTGGTCAATAATTTCAAGCGGGTCGATACCATTACCGAGAGATTTAGACATTTTTCTGCCCTGTGCATCACGTACAAGACCGTGAATAAGAACAGTATCAAAAGGAACCATGCCTGTATATTCAAGAGCAGAGAAAATCATTCTTGATACCCAGAAACCGATAATATCGTAACCTGTAACAAGAGTATTGGTTGGATAGTAATGCTCTAAATCCTTTGTATTATCAGGCCAACCAAGTGTTGAGAATGGCCAGAGAGCAGAGCTGAACCATGTATCAAGTGTATCCTCATCCTGTGTAAGATTTACGCTACCGCACTTACAGCACTTATCAGGTGTTTCAACGCTTACTGTAACGCCACCACAATCTTCGCAATACCAAGCAGGAATTCTATGACCCCACCAGAGCTGACGGGAAACGCACCAATCACGAGTACCGTTCATCCAGTTAAGATAGTTCTTTGTAAATCTTTCAGGAACGAACTTTGTTTCGCCTTTTTCAACCGCTTCAATAGCAGGCTTTGCAAGAGGAACCATACGAACAAACCACTGTTTTGAAACCATTGGCTCAATTGTGCTGTGGCAACGGTAGCAAGTACCAACCTCATGCTTAAGGGGCTCAATTTCTTTAATATATCCGCCTGCTTCAAGGTCAGCAAGAATTGCTTTTCTCGCTTCCATTGTTGTCATACCTGCGTATTTACCGCAATCAAGAACTTCAGGCTCATTTTCAGCTGCTCTGCCGCTTGCAATAAGCTCGTCTGCAATTCTCTTATCCTCTGCGCCTGTAAGTCTGCCATCATATGTAAATGTACGAACAATAGGAAGATTGTTTCTCTGACCAACCTCAAAGTCGTTAGGGTCGTGGGCAGGAGTAATTTTAACAACACCTGTACCCTTTGTCATATCAGCATGCTCGTCGCAAACGATAGGAATTTCTTTATTAAGAAGAGGAAGAATTACATGGCAACCATGAAGATGCTTATAACGCTCGTCCTCTGCGTTGATAGCAACAGCTGTATCACCAAGCATTGTTTCAGGACGAGTTGTAGCAAGCTCAAGCTTTTCACCTGTTTCTTTAACTGTGTAAAGAAGGTGCCAGAAATTGCCGTCCTTCTCCTCGTATTCAACCTCGGCGTCAGAAATTGATGTATTACAGCATGGGCACCAGTTAACCATACGGTTACCTCTGTAAATCAAATCCTTGTTATATAATTTTGTGAAAACTGTATTAACGGCCTTATTGCAGCCTTCGTCGAGAGTAAAACGCTCTCTGTCCCAGTCGCAGGAAGAGCCCAATTTTTTAAGCTGTTCAACGATTCTGCCGCCGTACTGCTCTTTCCAAGCCCATGCACGCTCAAGGAAACCTTCTCTGCCTAAATCCTCTTTAGCAATACCTTCAGCACGCATTGCTTCAACAATCTTCGCCTCTGTAGCAATTGAAGCATGGTCTGTTCCGGGAAGCCAGAGAGTATCGTAGCCTGACATTCTCTTCCAACGGATAAGAATATCCTGCAAGGTGTTATCAAGAGCATGGCCCATATGAAGCTGACCGGTAATATTTGGTGGTGGAATAACAATAGTGTATGTAGGCTTTCCTTCCTCACATTTAGCGTGGAAATACTTGCCCTCAAGCCATGTTTTATATATACGGTCCTCAACATTTTTCGGATCGTATTTTGTTGCGAGCTCTTTCTTCAAAAGAAGTCCCCCTTAAATATAATCTGTTTCTGCTCATAGAAACTCAATTTACACGCTATTATCCCACATTCTACCGCAATTGTCAATGATTACAATATATGATTTTTATTAAAATACATAATATAAAAAATTTACATAGATAAACTACGTTAAATTACTAATATTTTACATAATAGAATCTCTTATATTCTGAAAATACTTGATTTTTACAAAAAATTATAATATACTCTAATAGTAAATATACTCAAAAAGGAGTTATGAATATGGTATCAGCAATTAAAGAAAGAGGTATGATTACTTACATTCTTCTTTCAGTTCTCACTCTCGGTATTTATCACATCGTTTTCTGGACAAAGCTTTCAAAGGATGTTAACGCTCTTTGCGAAGGCGACGGCAAAAAAACAATGAAATATGTTTTCTGCTTCCTTCTTAACATCGTTACAGTTGGTATTTTCGGTTTCGTTTGGAAATACAAGCTTGCTAAGAGACTTCAGGAAAATGCAGCTCGCTATGACCTTAAGTTCAGCGAAAGCGGTGCTCTCGTTGTTGTTCTTGCTATTGTTTTTGCATTCTTCCCTGTTTCACAGTTTGTTTTAGTTAAGAACTTTAACAAGATGGCAGTTGCTTACAATGAGTACAATGGTCTCGAAGCTCCAAAGGATGCTTTTGCAGACGAAGTTGAAGCATAATTGAATTAATTAACACACAAACCCCATTATTCACAATTGTGAATAATGGGGTTACTTTTATATCCAATATCCTCGCATCAACTTGCTCAGACATATATATATCACCAAAACAACAATAAAAAACAAAACGCTGATAACCCATTTTGCTATCTTTCGCATCGTTTTGTTGGGTATTTGTCCGTTTTTATTCATAAAAATATTGTACACGGGTTCAAGAAGCATGGCTAAAAACTCACAAACAAGTTCAAACAAAAATTCCATACATACATCACCTTTCGCTCATACTATCACAAAATGTGTAAAAAAACAACTCCCTGCATTTCTGCAAGGAGTTGGAAATATACAAAGAAACAATTATCTCTTTGAGAACTGTGGTGCACGACGTGCGCCTTTGAGACCGTATTTCTTTCTTTCTTTCATTCTTGGGTCACGAGTAAGAAGACCTGCTTTTTTGAGTATTGGACGAACATCATCTTCTGACTGAAGAAGAGCACGAGCAATACCATGACGGATAGCACCAGCCTGACCTGTAACGCCACCGCCGTTTACACGGCAAACTACGTCGTACTTCTCAAGGCTCTCTGTAAGAGCAAGAGGCTGACGAACGATAAGCTTGAGTGTTTCAAGACCAAAATAATCGTCGATATCTCTGTCGTTGATTGTTACCTTACCTGTACCTGGGTAAACACGAACACGAGCAACTGATTTTTTTCTTCTACCTGTTCCGTAGAAATATGCTTTACTTTCGTACATAATTATTGCCTTCTCCCTTAAAATTCTCTAACGATAGGCTTCTGAGCTGCCTGTTCGTGCTCTGCACCTGCATAAACACGAAGACGAGCCATAGCTGCTCTACCAAGAGTGTTATCTGGGAGCATACCCTTAACGGCTTTCTGTACTGCGAATTCTGGCTTTTCTTTCATAAGAATGCCATACTTAACAGATTTCATATTACCTACGTAGCCTGTGTGATGATGATAGTACTTGTCCTCAAGCTTGTTACCTGTGAGAACAACCTTTGCAGCGTTGATGATAATTACGCTATCGCCGCAATCAGCGTGTGGAGCAAAAGTTGGTTTGTGCTTACCGCGAAGAAGAACAGCAGCCTCAACAGCAACTTCGCCGAGAGTTCTGCCTGCAGCGTCAAGAACATACCACTGGCGCTCAGTTTTGCCTTTTGGCATATAAGTAGACATAACAGTTACCTCCGTAATAGTTTCGGGACATAAATACCCCGCATTGCCTTGATATATTATCACAGCAATGCAGGGTTGTCAACACTTTTTTGAAAGAAATTTTATATATCAGACGTTATCTCTCGAATGCTCCTTTTTTCTCGTTTTTTCACACGTTTTTCTCGCGCGGTATTTTCAAAATAATACACAACTGAACGCAAATTTATTTGGCAAGTTTGCTATAATCCTTAACTATATCTACCCTGTTCTTTCTTCTCTTTCTTCTGCGACGGCTGTTTTTAGTTCCAAGAATATAAAGAACAATAAGAACTATAACAATAACAAATATTGTAATAAACAATTTTGAACTCATGAGCTTCTCAATCCAACTGAACATTGCCCATAAATAGTTCTTTTTAACATCCTGTTGAGCAACAAGAGAAATCTCGGTGATTTTTATACCTTCATACATAAGGTCTGCTTTACCTATAGAATCACCTTGCTTGATAGGAGCTTTGACTTCTTCAGGAAAATCATCATGATACTTCACAGTCATATCATCAATGGAAATATCCTTATGAACAACTGCTGTTATATCGCTTACAGGAACAACTGCAACATAGTCGTTTCCCCTACCAAATTTTACAGCGACCTCACCTACGTTATATGTTTCATCGGCAAGCACTTTCATTTTAATATTATTGAACGCCCACTGAAGCATATATCTGCAGGTTGCAAAGGCGGTATTTCTTTCTTTGCCTGAATCAAACCAATCGAAAGTACCTTTCATGGCAATTGAAATATATGTGTAGCCATCTTTAGTAGCACTTGAAACAAGGCAGGTACCTGCTTTATCGGTAGTACCTGTTTTAAGACCTATAGCGCCTTCATAGTAATGAGGGTCATAGTCATTAAGAAGCGCGTTTGTGTTATAAAGATACCTTTCCTGGTCATATTTGTTTGTAGGTGGCATCGTTTTGCCATATTTAGAAGAAATTTTTCTAATTACATCACTTTTAAGGGCTTCCTTTGCAATAAGATACATATCTGAAGCTGTGGTCTGATTCTGGGTTGTCCCGTTAAAGCCTTCAATTGACTCATCATCAAGACCGTGAGAATTTGCAAAAAATGTATTTTTGCAACCTAATTTCTTGCAATATTCATTCATTTCGTTAACAAAAGCTTGAGGATCACCGTTACCGTAGTGGTAAGCAAAAACAGCGGCAGCGTCATTAGCACTAGGTAAGAACAAACAATAAAGAAGCATTTCAAGAGAAACAATTTCATCTGCAAGAAGCCCTGCAATTGAGCTACCTGTTCCTAAAAGGCTGTCAACAGCTTCTCTCGTACAGAGAATCTGTGTCTGAAAATCATCACCTTTTGAAAGCACTACGAGGGCGGTAACAATTTTAGTAAGTGAAGCAGGAGCCGTTATCATATCTGCATTTTTACTATAAATAACAGTATCTGTATCCGCATTAACCAGAAGACAGATTTCTGATTCATAATCAGGAGCATCAATATCGTAATAACCACCTGAAGTTTTTACTTTGTTTTCGTCATCATTTATAGCCAAACCTACAACAGAAAGGCTTGGCAATAAAATTAATATAGAAATTATAAAAATAAGGGATTTTTTCATAGACATTCACCGATAAATGTTATAGAATATTATTACATTGAATAAATAAATATTTGTTTTTGCCATTATACCATTTTATTCGACAAAGTTAAATACTATTTTACAAAAAAGGAGAACAAAAATATGGTTTTTGTTACCGGTGATACCCACGGCGACCCAAACAGACTTTCGAAAAACCACCTTAAATGCCTTAACGAAGGCGATACGCTGATTGTATGCGGCGATTTTGGTTTTATATGGGATAAATCAAAGGCGGAGCAAAAGTTCCTTAAAGCACTTTCAAAAAGGAATTATAATATCTGTTTTATTGACGGCACTCACGAAAACTTTGATTTACTTAACGCCTACCCTCTTACCATGTGGAATGGTGGCAAGGTGCACCAGATTTCAGACAACATCTTCCACCTTATGCGCGGTCAGATTTTTGAGATTGACGGACTAAAAATATTTACTATGGGCGGTGGCGAAAGCCCTGACCTTGATGCAAGAATTGAGGATAATCCTTGGCTCAAATATGAAATACCATCTAAAGATGAGCTTTTAGAAGGCGCAGCAAATCTCGAAAACAATGATTGCAAAATTGATATTATAATCACCCACGAACCATCTTCTACAATTAAAGGATTTCTTAAGTTAGGTGAAAGCGAAGCGGTACGTGTTACAACACTAAACGCATACTTTGATGAGCTTTCAAAATGCAGTGAATTCAAGCGGTGGTTCTTCGGAAGCCTTCATTTAGATAAATATATTTCAAACACATACATCGGCGTTCACAAGGCTGTTGTAAACGCCCATACCGGTGAAAGAGTAGCATTTGATGTATAAATAACACAGTCAACTCATTTCTGAGTTGACTGTGTTTTATCATTTATATATTTCTTCTGCATAGCGAACTGTTTCCATTGCATCTTTTGCATATTTATCTGCACCGATTTTATCAGCATATTCGTGAGTTAAAACGGCGCCACCAACAACAGTTTTACACCATGGTGCTTTTTTATTCAGCAGTTTTATTGTTTCTTCCATTGCAGGAACTGTTGTAGTCATAAGAGCACTAAGACCTGCAATTTCAGCCGTATTTTCAACAACTGCATTCACTATATCTTCAGGCGGTACATCCTTACCTAAATCTATAACATTAAAGCTATAGTTTTCAAGAAGAAGTTTTACAATATTTTTTCCTATATCGTGGATATCGCCTTTTACTGTTGCTATAACAACTGTACCTTTAGTCTCTCTTGTATTAGCACCTGACATATTGGCTTTTATTATTTCAAAGGCACATTTCGCTGCCTCAGCACTCATAAGAAGCTGCGGAAGATACACTGTTTTCTTCTCAAAGCCCTCACCCACAACATTAAGAGCAGGTATAATATCACCGTTAACAACATCCAAGGCTTCAGTTGTTTTCAAAAGTTCCTCGGTTAATATAGCGGCCTTCTCTTTAAAGCCTTTTATAATAGCTTCCTGAAGTTGGGAATCATATTTCACCGACGAATTTGTTGTAGCATTGTTTGTTGCCTGCGCTGAAGCTGTTAAGAATGTATCTGCAACTGAAACATATTCCTCGCAATTTTCGTCTAATCCTTTAAGGGCGTTAAAGGAATAGTATGTTTTCATCATATCCTGGGAATACGGATTCATAATTGCTGCAGATAGCCCGTTTTCGAGTGCAAGAGCAAAGAAAACGCTGTTAACTGCATCTCTGTTAGGAAGGCCAAAAGAAACATTTGAAACGCCTAAAGAAGTATGGCAACCAAGCTTCTCTTTAATATCTTTTAATGCTTGAAGAGTAACAAGAGCAGATTTATTATCCGCACTTATTGTCATTGCAAGTGTATCAAAAATAATATCCTTTTTCTTGATACCATAGCTTTGCGCAGTATCAAGAATTTTTTGGGCAATCTCGAATCTGCCATCTGCAGTTTCAGGGATACCGTTTTCATCAAGAGTTAAAGCAACAACAACTCCACCATATTTTTTCACAAGCGGAAAAACCTGCTCCATACTCTCTTTTTTCCCGTTCACGGAATTTATCAGCGCTTTGCCGTTATAAGCTCGCATAGCACTTTCCATAGCATGAACATTAGCTGTATCTATCTGCAACGGAAGGTCTGCAACAGACTGAAGACGGCACACAGCATTCAAAAGCATTTCTTTTTCATCAATATCAGGAAGACCCACATTAACGTCAAGAATATGAACGCCTTTTTCTTTTTGGTTTACACCCTCGTTAAGAATATAGTTTATATCATTTTCAATAAGAGCTTGTTTAAAGCGTTTTTTTCCTGTAGGGTTAATACGCTCACCTATAAGCACAGGTTTTTCGCCAAAAGAAACAGCATGGCTATATGAAGAAACAACTGTACTGTTCTTTTCTGTAACAGGGACAGGTTCAAAGTTTACTAATTTATCACTTAACGCCTTTATATATTCCGGGGTTGTACCGCAACAACCACCTACAACGCGGACGCCCATTTTCACCATATCGTAAACACTTGCGGAAAAAGCTTCAGGTGATACGTCAAAAACAGTTTTTTCATCTACTACCTTGGGAAGACCTGCGTTAGGCTTTATTGAAACAGGAACAGAAGAATTTAAAACAAGTTCATATGCTACATCTTTTAGTTGCTCAGGACCTAAAGAGCAGTTTGCACCAATAACATCTGCACCCATACCCTCCAGAAGAGCTACCATAGCCTGTGGATTTGCTCCGGTCATAAGCTTGCCGTCTTCACCATATGCATTGGATACAATTACAGGTAAATCTGAGTTTTCTTTAACTGCAAGAAGAGCAGCTTTTGTTTCGTAGCTATCGTTCATTGTTTCGATAATTACTAAATCTACTCCGTATTTCACACCAAGCTTTACAGTTTCAGAGAATATTTTAACTGCATCTTCAAAATCCAGATCACCAACAGGCTTCAATAGTTTTCCTGTAGGACCTAAATCAAGAGCTACGAATTTTTCTTTTTGAGAAATGGATTCAAAGCTTGCGTTTCTTGCATTATTTATAGCTTTCGCAACAATTTCCTCTAGCTCATCCGGAGAAAACTTGAGAATGTTAGCTCCAAAGGTATTTGTACAGACAACATTACTGCCTGCCTCATAATAATCTTTATGTATTTTTGTTATTACTTCAGGGTGGGATATATTCCAACGCTCAGGCAAATCACCCGCCTGAAGACCATGAGACTGCAAAAGGGTGCCCATACCGCCATCAAGAATAACTATATTGTTTTCGAGAAATTCTTTAAAACTCATTTTAAAATCTCACTTTCCCAATATATCCGAAAGATTACTCTGAATTTTCTGTGCAACATCAGGCTTATTCATAGAATAGACATGCACATTTGTTATACCGTTGGCATACAAATCAATTATCTGATCTGTAGCATAGGCAATACCCGCTTGCTTCATAGCATCAGGAGATGAGCCGAATTTATCAACAAGGCTTTTAAAGCGTTGAGGCATAAATGAGCCTGAAAGTTTTATTGAACGCTCAACTTGATTTGCATTTGTAATAGGCATAATACCCGGAATTACAGGCACTGTTATACCTGCCTCGCGGATTTTATAAAGAAAGTTATACAGAAGATTATTGTCAAAAAACATCTGGGTTGTAAGAAAATCGCAACCAGCACTAACCTTTTCTTTAAGACGTTTTATATCCTCTTCCTGATTTTTACTTTCAGGATGAACCTCAGGATAGCAAGCACCACCTATACAGAAATCATAACCTGAACTTTTGAGTTCATTTATAAGCTCAATTGCATATGTATAATCCCAATTGCTTCTGTCGTCATTTTCCATTGATACCGGAATATCGCCTCTCAGAGCCATAACATTTGTAATCCCAGCATTATGTATTTCTTCGATTTTCTCTTTAACAGTCTGTTTTGAAGACGAAACACAAGTAAGGTGGGCAAGAGTTGGCACACCATAAAGTTCTTTTATGTTTTTTGCAATATCAAGTGTATATTTACTTGTGCCACCGCCTGCTCCATATGTAACACTCATAAAAGCGGGATTCAGCTTTGCTATTTCCTCCGTTGCAATTTTTACGGACTCAAAATTCGTTTCTGTTTTTGGTGGAAAAACCTCAAAGGATATTGAAAGTTTTTTATTATTAAGTAAATTTATTATTTTCATATTTCATCACCCTGAAAAACCTGTTAATTCATTATACATCTTAAATATTAAATAAATCAAGCGTTTATACAACAAAAAGCGCGGATTCATTGAATCCGAGCTTTTTTATGTTTATGTAATTTTATTCTTTGATGCCAAAAACAAGCTTTAAAATACCTCTTAAAAATTTAGGGCTCTGACATACTACAACTTTCATAAAACACCGCTCCTTTATTGTTTACTACATAATATGAGCAGTTATAAAAAGTGTTACAATTCCCAATCTTTAAAGTCTTTAACATCGTTATACATAGCCACATAGTTTTCGTGGCGTTTCGGGCTGATTTTACCATCGTCAAGCGCCTGTAGTATAGCGCAACCTTTCTCAACTGTATGGGAACAGGAAGTGAACTTACAGCAACCTAAATAATCACTGAATTCAGGAAAACAGAACGGAAGATTCTCTTTAACTATAATCTCATTACTCTCCTGAATATCAAGAGAAGAAAAACCGGGTGTATCGGCAACAAGACCATCATCTATATGGTACAGAGTTACCTCTCGCGTTGTATGCCTGCCTCTGCCTAATTTATCACTTATTTCACCTGTAGCAAGAGAGAAGCGGGAATCAATAGCATTGAGAAGAGAAGATTTACCAACACCTGTATTACCTGTAAATACAGTTATGCCCTCACCTATCATAGCTTTGACTTTATCGACACCCGTACCTGTTTTGTTACAAACAGAGCAAACCTCAATGCCGGCTTTTTTATATATTTCCTCGTATTCTGTTGTATCTGCCAGATCACTTTTAGAAAACACAACACAAGGCTTTATCCCTTTATCAACAGCGATTGCAGTTAACTTATCTATAACAAGAAGACTTGGAACAGGCTCCTTTATTGAAGAAACAACAATTAATGTGTCGATATTGGCAACAGGCGGTCTGACAAGAGAATTCTTTCTTTCAAAAATTTCATCAATAGTATTTTCTTTGCCTTCTCTTACAGTGATTTTTACATTATCACCTGCAAGAGGTGTGATTCTTTTCTTGCGAAAAGCACCACGAGCCTTACATTCAAACACTTCTCCGGCGGCTTCTACATAATAGAAACCGCCAATACCTTTGATTATAATTCCGTCTAAAATTTTATCTGCCATTATTGCACCTGAGTAATATTTTCTGATGTTTCTTCCTGAGAAGGGTCAACAACGCTATTAGAACTATTTTTCGATACAGTTAAAACAATAGTAGCTGTTTTATCAAGATTCGGAGCAGAGCTCTGAGATGGAGATTGATTTATTACAACTCCTGGGTTTTCACTGCTTTCCTGTTCCTGAATAGTTACATTAGTATAACCTGCATTATTCAAAGCAGATTTTGCATCATTAACGTTCATACCAACAACGTTAACATAGAAGCTTATCGAATGATATTTTTCATCAGAAACACTTACAGGGTCTTTCCCGAAATCTGCAGTAGCTTCATAATAAAGCACGTCATTAAGGAAAACCTTAATTTTTGATTTATCTTCTCCTGCAACCTCAAAAGAATAGCTGCTTATATTCTGAGTATCAACGTTTTCTACAGATACAACTTCGTTATCAACCTCAACCTTTACAGCAAGTGTTCCTGCTTTCGATGGCATCGTAATTGATTTATTAAGGACTGTTCTGCCAGAGCTTACAGTAAGAATAACACTATCGCCTTTTTGAACAGGAGAACCATCTTTAGGTGATTGCTCAACAACACTATCTTTTTTAGCAGCTGTGTCTACGGTCTGTGTAGTTTTGAGAACAAGACCTTGATCTTTAATTATTCTTTCTGCTTCTTTAATGTCCATACCTATAAGGTTAGGCATTTTAAATAACAGTCCTGATTCTGATGCAGCAGCGTAGTAAACATTAATGTTTGAGCCCGGGAAAACACTTGAGCCTGAAGCCGGATCAGTACGCACAACAGAACCAACTGCTTCTTTTGATGTTGTATCGGGAACAAGCTTTACAACAAAGCCCATAGACTCCAAGGTATTGTAAACAGACTGATAGTTTTCACCATAAAAATCAGGAATAACAGTTCCTTCACCTGATTTTGCAATATAAAGACGAATTGTTACGCCCTTGGATACTTCTGTACCGGCTTCAGGGTCTTGTTTGAAAACGCAACCATCTTTACCATCTGTGAATGATTCATAGGAAATTTCGAAATTATAATTTTTATTGTAAAGCTCATTATTAAGAATTTCTTCTTCATAATTCATCCCTATAAAATTATCAACTTCAATTTTTTTGCCTACACCAAGTGTCCAATTGCCATTTACAAACTGAGATATAATAAGAACAATAATAAAGAGAACAACTGCAACGCCTACGCCTGCAATAATTGCGGTACGCTTTGTATTAGTTTCGGTTGCACTCTGTTGTTGAACAGTTGTAACAGGGCGTCTGCTTGATGTATCTTCAATTTTTTTGCGTGGAATGTTTGCAGGAGGTACGGTTTTCACTTTCTCGTATGTACCCGTTGAAGAAAGAGAGCTTTCCCTTGTGCTACCCTGGATTTTACCTATATATCTTGTTGGTTGTTCATCAACAAAATATTTGACATAATCAAATTTAATATTAGGGTTACGCTTTAATTCTTCCAGGTCAAGAAGCATTTCCGCTGCAGTCTGATAACGCTCGCGAGTACTCTTCTGCATAGCTTTCATAGTAATCTGCTCAAAGCCTAATGGAATTTTAGCGTTAATTGTACGAGGAAGCGCAGCTTCATTATTAACCTGCATAAGTGCAACTGAAACGGCGCTATCCGCTTCAAACGGAAGTTTTCCCGTAAGCATTTCATAAAGCACAATACCTACAGAATAAATGTCGGCTTTTTCATCAGTAATCTCGCCTTTAGCCTGTTCCGGGCTGATATAGTGAACAGATCCGATTGCTTTTTCTGTCATAGTACGTGTTTCGCCATGACTGAAGCGCGCAATACCGAAATCAGTAACCTTTATTGTTCCGTTTTCGAGAAGCATTATATTCTGAGGCTTAACATCTCTATGAACAATACCCTTATCATGAGCATGCTGAAGGGCGCGAAGAATCTGAACACTGAAGAAAAGGGCTTCGTTCCAATCAATTACACCTTTTTGCTCAATATACTCCTTGAGAGAGATGCCCTCAACATATTCCATAACAATATACTGTAATCTATCACCAAAGCTAACATCATAAACCTTTACAATGTTTCTATGGTTAAGAACAGCAATTGCTTTAGATTCATTTTTAAATCTACGGCGAAATTCTTCGTTTGCAAGATATTCATCTTTAAGAATTTTAACCGCAACAATTCTGTCGTCAATATTATCGTACGCCTTATAAACAACGGCCATACCACCAACACCGACAACATCCTGAATTTCATATCTGCCGTCTATTCGTTTTCCTACATAATTTTCCATACTTACTCTCCTTGGGCACTCATAACAACAACTGTAATATTATCTCTGCTGCCGTTTTCAAGCGCTTTTTCAACAAGTTTTTCTGCTGAAGAATCACTGTATTCATTTATTATATTTATCATTTCTTCATCACTTACACTTCCGCTTAAGCCGTCTGTGCAAACAAGAAGCTTTTCACCACTATTAATATCGCACACATCAAATTCCACATCAACAAAATTAACAACACCAACTGCACGGGTAATAATATTTTTATCAGGATGGGTTTTTGCTTCATCTGCTGTGATTTTACCATTATCTATCATTAACTGAACAAGAGAATGGTCTTTTGTTATCTGTTTTACGGTTTTACCGCTTAAAATATACGCTCTGCTATCACCTACATGGGCGATTACAACAATATTCTTGATAATAATAGCTGCAACTATTGTTGTACCCATTCCGTGATATTGGGGCTCTTGCTGGGCTTTATCATGAACAATAGAATTTGATGCAGCAATTGCAGAAAGAAGAAGGTTCTGTGCGGCTTTCACGCTTAAATTCGCCCTATAACCGCGCTTTATTGCGGAAGAAACCTTTTCAACACAAAGTTCGCTTGCAATCTGACCGCCTGAAACACCGCCCATACCATCGCAAACAACAACCCAACTATCACCTGTCTCAAATATACCACAATCGTACATATCCTGATTGGATTCTCTATGATTACCTATATCTGTTAATGCTGAAATTATCACGGTGTTTCACCTCTTTTCATCAATTTTGATTTTCTGTAATTTTTTCGCGCCTCAATTGACCACAGGAGGCGTTAATATCGGAGCCTAAAGTTCGCCTTATTGTAACATTAAGTCCGTTTTTTTCAAGGATTGATTTAAATTGTTCGATAGAAGCATCGTCGCTTCTTGTGTGAGCCTTTTCCTTAACCTCATTGGCAGGAATAAGGTTTACATGGCATAATATACCTTTTAATCTTTTTGACAACTCTCTTGCACATTCAGGAGTATCGTTAACACCCTTCATCATAGCATACTCAAAAGAAATGCGCCTTGATGTTGTATCAGCATACACTTTACATGCGTCAAGAAGCTGGTCAACATTCCAACTTTTGTTAACAGGCATAATTTTCGAACGGATTTCATCGTTTGGCGCATGAAGAGAAACTGAAAGCGTAAGCTGTGGCTTTCTTTCAAGTAAATCATAAATACGAGGAACAATACCGCTTGTTGAAAGAGAAATATGCCTCATACCTATATTCAAGCCATTTTCGTCGCTTACAAGCTCCAAAAACTTCATTACATTATCAAAGTTATCAAGCGGCTCTCCCATACCCATTAAAACGATACGTGATATGCGAAGGCCTAAATCTCTCTGAGCTGTATATATCTGACTGAGAATTTCCGAAGGACGAAGATGCCTTTTAAATCCACCTATACCCGAAGCGCAAAAAGCACAACCCATTTTACAACCCACCTGAGTAGAAACACAGATTGTGTGGCCATATTTATAATCCATAACCACACACTCCAAGTATTCTCCATCGGGCAAAGAATACAGGTATTTTACCGTATTATCATACCTCGAAACAAGCTTTTTTTCAATAGCACAGGAAAAAATGACAAAATTGTCATTTAATTTACAAATTAAATCTTTGGAAATATTGGTCATTTCCGAAAACTCTGTAACACCTTTTTTATGTATCCAATCATAAATCTGCTTTGCCCTGAATTTTGGAAGACCCATAGCTTTCAATTCAGTTTCAAGCTCATGAAGATTTAATGAAGCAATATCTTTTTTATCCATAAACACTTACTTTCTTTCAAACAACGCTATAAAAAAGCCATCACAATTATTTGTATGCATCATCAATGTTAAATAATCACCCTCATCAATGGTGCGTTTTATATCAGGCAACACCTTAACAGATACGAAATCCGGATGCTTTTTTAAAAAAGCATCGCATACCTTTCGGTTCTCGTTGGGGTTAACTGAGCAGGTTGAATAAACAAGCCTTCCACCCTTTTTTACGTATTGAGAAGATGTTTCAAGAATCTTTTTCTGAATAGGTATAATTTCTTTTGTTTCGTCAAGCTTTTTATATTTTATTTCAGGTTTCTTGCCTATAATTCCAAGACCTGAACACAAAACATCGCACAAAACTCTGTCTGCCTGAGGAAAAGATTCACTAAAAACAGTAGCATCATTAACACAAGGTATTATGCAACTAAGTCCCAACCTTTCTGCTCCCTGTTTTATTAAATCAACTCTTTGCTCATATATATCACAAGAGTACAGGACCCCTTTGTTATTCATATCCTCTGCAATACTGAAGGATTTACCACCAGGTGCGGCACACACATCAATTGCGGTACATCCCTCAAAAGCACCTAAAGCCTCAACGCAAAGCTGAGAAGATAAATCTTCTACATGGAAATACCCTTTTTTGTAGCTTTCCAAATCGTAAACTGCACCATTAAGTTTAAGCACAAGAGCGTTTTCAAGATATGTTTTATCTGCGGTTACGCCTTCATCTTTTAAAATGTCTATCAGCGCATCAGAAGTTATTTTAGTTGTGTTTACTTTTACAAATATTTTTTTAGGCTCTAACGCGCTTTTTAAAAACAAAACTGCATTTTCAGTCCCGTAATGATATTGAAGAAATTTAACAAGCTCAACAGGTGCAGAATACTCAACAGATATTCTTTCTGATGTGTCTTCTATACCATCAAAGCACAAATCATCTTGAGATATTTTTCGTAAAACTGCATTTATCATACCTGATGCATATGCACACTTGTTGGTTTTAGCAAGGTTAACGCTTTCATTAACTGCCGCTGAGGTTGGTATTTTATCAGAAAAAAGAAGCTGATAGACACCGAGACGTAAAATAACAATCACATCTGTTTTGGTTTTTAAAAGAGGCTTTGAAAGATATTTTGAAATTATATAATCAAGCGTAATTTTACGTTCTACAACGCCATATACAAGACGTGAAATAAAAGCACAATCAGTGCTGTTGCGGCCGAGACCTTTAACAGCACTGTCTATAGCAAGGTTTGAATAAGCCTTGTCCTTTTCAATTTTCAAAAGAATTTCAAAGGCTATCTGCCTTGCGGATTTAATCATTACCTTTTTCTCCCGGTAAATCTGAGTATAAGTCTTAAAAGGTTTGCAACGCTTACTGCAAGAGCTGCAACATATGTCATGGCGGCAGCCTTAAGAACCTTTGTTGCACCAAGTTTTTCTTCAAAAGTCAAAAGTCCGTTTGATTCGATAACAGAAATTGCTCTGTTACTTGCATTAAATTCAACAGGCAAGGTTATTAACTGAAAGACAACAACAAACGAGAAAAAGCCGATTCCAATCCATACTAACGGTTCAAATCCCATAAGAAAGCCTGCAATAACAAGAGGAATAGAAAGAGTCTGACCGATATTGCATACAGGCAAAACCATATTGCGGATTTTTATTGGCGCATAGCTTTGAGCATGCTGAGCAGCGTGGCCGGCCTCATGGCAAGCAATACCTACAGCTGCAATTGAACTACCACCAAATACGCCATCAGAAAGGGCGATAATTTTCTTTGTCGGGTCGTAATGATCAGTCAGTTTACCTGCTGTATGAACAACCTGAACGTCTTTAATTCCGTAATAATCAAGCACAGTCTGAGCCGCCTGAGCACCTGTAATACCGCGCGCATTTCCTACTTTAGAGAATTTCGAATAAGTTGATTTAAGCCTTGCATGAACAATCAACGAAGCAATAATAACGGGAATTACAAGAACAATATAGTAATAATCAAAATAATAATAAGGCATTTATAACACTCCTTTTTACCTTCTGATAATTATTCTACACTTTAAAATTTAAAAAATGAAAAATACTCTATTAACAAAATATGAATATTATCCCAGAATAGTGCCTTGAGCCAACTGACAACCTCTTAAGAAATCTGCGGCATTCATACGTTTTTTACCTTCGTACTGCACCTCGGTTATAACAACGGCTTTTCCGTCTCCGCAAAAAATGCCTAAACCTTTTTTGAGAGCAACCGCCTCACCTGCTTTGCCTGAACCTAAAGAATCATCAATATACGAACGGAAAAGTTTAAGATTTTTACCGTTCAATGTAGTCTGAGCAACAGGCCAAGGATCAAGACCACGAATCTGATTATGAATTTCAAAAGCAGATTTTGACCAATCAACAGGAGACATTGTTTTATCGAGCATAGCAGCATGAGTGCTCTTTGAATCGTCTTGTTTAATGGGATTGATTTCGTTATTTTCTATTGCTTTAAGCGTTTTAACAAGCAAATCGGCACCGATAACCGTTAATCTTTCATACAAATCTCCTGAAGTTTCATTTTCAAGAATTTTTGTTTTTTCAGTGAAAAGAATATCGCCTGTATCAACGCCAACATCCATTTGCTGAGCAGTAACGCCTGCATACTCTTTACCATCAAGAATACTTCTTTGAATAGGCGCAGCACCTCTGTATTCAGGAAGAATTGACCCATGGATATTGATGCATCCGTATTGTGGAAAATCAAGAAATTCCTTTGGAAGAATTTTGCCATATGCAACAACAGCACAAACATCAGGCTTTAATTCTTCAAGAATTTTTACGCCTTCACCATATTTAAAGGTTTCGGGCTGAAAAACAGGGATATTGTTTTCAAGAGCTGTAACCTTTACCGGTGGTGGAGTAAGAATTGCTTTTCTGCCTACAGGCTTATCAGGTTGGGTGAAAACACCAACAACCTCAAATCCATTTTCAATTATTGCTTTTAATGGGGCAACAGCAAAATCAGGAGTGCCCATATAAACTACTTTCATTTTATTGCTCCGAATCTGTTCTATAAAGAACTTCGCCTTCATCTAATTTATCTTTATACAAAATACCATCAAGGTGGTCTATTTCATGACAGAAGCAACGGGCTTTAAGACCTTCACCTTTATAAAGACACCATTTACCTTCGCGATTCTGCGCCTTAACTTTAACCACGTTAGGACGAGTAACAGTACCGCAAAGACCGGGAAGAGAAAGGCAACCTTCTGTACCAGTCTGCTCACCCTGCACTTCGGTAATTTCAGGGTTTATAAGCTCAATATAGTCGTTACGGTCTTCGCTTACATCCATAACAACAACCCTTCTTAACGCGCCTACCTGTACACCCGCAAGGCCTACACCGCCTGAATTATACATAGTATCCTTCATATCATCAAGAAGCTCAAAAAGTCTGTCGTTAAACTCTGTTATAGGTCTTGATTTTTTTCTTAAAATAGGGTCATCGTCTACCCTGATATTTCTGATTGCCATTTTCTTTTTCACCTTTACATCAATGGATTAATATCAATGGTTATGTTAGCACCATTTGATTGAATATTTTTCATATAATCTTTAACAAGGGAAGCCATCATCTGACGGAAACGCTTATTATTTTTACATTTTATTGTGATTATATTTCTGTATTTATTGCTTATTTTATTAACTCGAGGTTGAATTGGCCCTAAAACATTGATTTTTACATCTTTATATTCCTCGGAAACTGCATTTTTAAGCATATCAAAGAAATTACGGGCACAATTATATGATTTATTGTATTGCTCACTTGAAAAAGTCAACAAACAAATGTCGCAGAAAGGCGGATAACCCATACTTTTTCTGATTACTGCTTCGGTTTCGTAAAAGCTTTCATAATCCTGCGCGCAAGATAACTCAATAATATCATTTTCAGGCAACAAGGTCTGAATATAAGCAGTACCCTTTTCTGTACCTCTGCCTGAGCGACCAATAACCTGTGTAAGTAAATCAAACGCTTTTTCACTGCTTCTGAAGTCGTCATTATACAGCTGATGGTCTATAGATATAATACCAACAAGAGTAACATTAGGAAAATCAAGGCCCTTTGCTACCATCTGGGTACCTAAAAGAATATCATATTCTCCATTTGCAAAAGCAGTCAATTTATCCTGATAAGAATATCTTGCCATTGTTGTATCTGCATCCATTCTGAGAATACGGGCATTAGGAAAGATTGTTTCCAGCTCGTCTTCTATACGCTGAGTACCATACCCTGCATAAGAAACTGCTTTTTCGTTACATACAGGGCAAGTATCCGTATAGCTCTGAGAATGGCCACAATAATGACACATTAAGCGATTATTAGCATTATGATATGTTAAAGAAATACTGCAATTAGGACAACTTATAACACTTTTACAAGCACTGCAAGTGGCAAAAGTATTAAATCCACGCCTGTTCATAAGAAGAATCGCCTGTTTTTTGTTTCCAAGACATTCTTCAACTGCATAAAAAAGCTCGTTGCTTATAGGCCCTTTGGTATTTGATATATCAACAGTTTTAACATCAGGTAAAACTGCACTTCCATAGCGTTTATCAAGCTTTACAAGACCATATCTTCCGTTTATTGCATTTGTATACGTTTCAATAGAAGGTGTTGCAGATGCAAGAACAAGCAAAGCATTATTATGGGCACACCTGAATTTTGCAACATCTCTTGCATGGTAACGAGGAGACATTTCTGATTTATAAGTATGCTCCTGCTCTTCGTCCATAACAATCAGACCAAGATTCTTGAAAGGTGCAAAAACAGCAGAACGGGTACCGATTGCAATTTTAGCTTCACCTTTTTTTACTCTTTTCCATTCATCTATTCTTTCACCTGCAGATAACGCGCTATGAAAAACAGCAACGCTATCACCAAAATGAGAATAGAAGATGTTAAGCGTCTGCGGTGTTAAAGCGATTTCAGGCACCATAACAATAACGCCCTTACCATCATTAACAACATCCTCGATAAGCTTAAGGAAAACCTGAGTTTTACCGCTACCGGTAACGCCATACAAAAGATAAGCTGCAGGACTATTTTCCTTATACTTTAAAAGAAGCTCATTATATGCCTTACTCTGTGATTCTGTAAGGCTTGGTGATTCGGCTTTTTTACTCTTCACTTCATATCGTGGTTTACGATATATTTCGCTATCAAAAAGATGAACGATCCCTTTCTTTTCAAGGGCAGTAACAACAGCAGGCGTTACACCGCAAAAATAACATACCTCTTTAACGGACGCTCCACCAATATCAATAAGAAGATTCGTTACACTCTTTTGCTTTGCAGTTAATGATTTACACTTTTCCTCTGCTTCTTCCTCGGATATTGCAAGACGCACATTTTTTACTGTTAAATCTCCGGTTTTACGCTTTGTATCTACATTAGAAAGCAAAACACCCTTTTTCTCCAGCTTCTGAAAGATATCAGAATCTGTAGCAAAGCCTAAATCCGAACAAATTTTTTCTTTTTTTACATATTTACCTTGATTTTTCAGGTATTCGTATACTCTTTTCTCTTCAAAATCAAGTTTATCAATAACGGAAAAATCCGCATCATTTGCAACATATGAAACAACATAACTAAGACCTATCCCTGCAGGAAGCATTGCTCTTGCCGCTTCAAAAAGCGTACAAAAAGTATTCTCCTTGAGCCATGTAACAAGAGAAAGCATTTCTTCATCAAAAAGCGGTGAATCATCCAACACCGAAGATATTGATTTAAGCTTCCCTACATTCTCTGCCTCAAAAAGTGGCTTCACGGACAGTATAAGCCCTTGTTTTTTCTTGTTTGCGTTGCCGAAAGGCACCATTACTCTACATCCTGCTACGGCTTCAGATTCTAGCTCATATGGGATTTTATATGAATACGGCGCATCAAAATGGTACACAAGACCTTCAACGGCAACAAGTGCAAAATAAGCGGATTCACCCATAATCAGATATTTGCGATTTCGTCTGGTTCGATAATTTTGTACTCTTCGTTAAGGAACTCATTAAGAGCAACGCTTACAGGCTTCTCTGTTGAGATAACCTTATCTTCGAGATTTTTGTCTGAAATAGCGCGAGCTCTCTTTGCAGTTGCAGTTACAAGAGAGTAACGGCTGATGTGTCCCTTAAGAACTTTTGAAAGATCCTGATTAAGCATAATTATTATTTCCTTTCGGTTTAAATTACTTATTACTCATATTATCAACTAAGCCTATCATTTTGCTGCAGCGTGAGTTTTCTGCACTGATAATTGCACAAATATCGTCTGCACATTGAGAAAGGTCATCGTTAATAACAATATAGTCGTATTCTTTTGCCCTTAGAAGCTCGTCCTGAGCGATTTCAAGGCGTTTTTTGTATGTTTCCTCGGATTCGGTACCTCTACCCTTCAAACGGCTTTCAAGAGCCTCTATTGATGGAGGTATAATAAATACTGAAACTGCTTCCTGAAAGGCTTTACGCACATTACCTGCACCCTCAACCTCTATTTTAAGAAAAACATTATAGCCTTCTTCAATAAGCTCTTCTATTTTCTTTTTTGGGGTACCGTAGTAGTTATCGCCATATTTAACATATTCAAGGAAGTAGCCTTCCTCAATGTTTTTTTCAAAGGTAGGAACATCTGTAAACCAATAGTCAACGCCATCGACCTCACCGTCGCGCATTTGACGTGTTGTCATTGAAATTGACTGCTTCATATTTAAATCTCTTTTACGAAGTTCGGCAAGAACAGTATCCTTACCTGAGCCGGAAGGACCTGAGAGAACTATCAAAAGACCTTTATTCACCAAAGCCAAATTCCTGACCTCCTTTTTCTGCATTAAAGCGTTGCAAAAGCTGCTCCGCACCAAGAAATGATAACACAACATTATCACTATCTGTAATAATAACTGTTTTTGTCTTTCTGCCGTGAGTAGCGTCAATAAGCTGTGCTCTTTCTCTGCACTCTTGAATCATTCTTTTTGCAGGTGCAGATTCGGGACTTATAACTGCTACAACTCTGTCGGCATTGATAAGATTACCAAAACCAATATTAACAAGTTTCATATAAAATCACTCTATATTCTGAATTTGCTCTCTTATTTTTTCAACCTCGGCTTTAATATCAATAACTCTGCGAGCTATGTCAACATCCTGAGCTTTTGAACCGATTGTGTTTGCCTCTCGATTAATTTCCTGAACAAGGAAATCAAGCTTTCTGCCTACTGCTTCATCAGATGCCAGCATCTCGTGAAGCTGGTCAATATGGCTTCTGAGCCGTACAGTTTCTTCTGCAACTGCAATTTTATCTGCATAAATAGCTGCTTCTGTAAGAATTCTTGCTTCATCAATCTGAGTATCACCTAGAACATTCCTCATTCTTTCAAGAAGCTTTTCAGAATAAAGCTTTACTGTTTCAGGAGAACGCTCTTCAATGTATGAAACGTTATCTAAAATTGTATCTGCTCTTGAAAGAACATCTTCGCTGAGTCGTTTACCTTCGGTTTCTCTCATTGATACAAAGCCTGCAAGAGCTTCGCTTACAACCGGGGAAACCTTCGCCCAAAGCTCGTCCTCATCAACAGGAGCTTTTGAAATTGACAAAACATCTGAAAATCTTGCTACTGAAAGAGCTGTTAAATCCTCTGATATACCGAATTTCCCGGAAATTTCTTTAACTGCATCAACATAACCTTTTGCAAGAGGCTCGTTAACAGAAACAACTACGCTTTCATCAGCTGTTGCTTCAAGCTGAATTGAGCACTCAACCTTGCCTCTTGAAATACCTGTTGAAAGAAGAGCTTTAACTTTTTCCTCAAGGAATGAATAAGTTCGAGGAAGCTTTGCATAAAACTCAAAATAGCGATGATTAACGCTGCGGATTTCAACAGTGATATTATAACCTTCAACAGATGCCTGGGCTCTGCCGAAGCCTGTCATACTTCTTACCATAACTACAAATCCTTAAATTTCAATATTTATTACTGAACCTGAAGACGATGCACTTCATCCTCTGTAAGTTCACGCCATTTGCCTACCTTAAGCATACCTAATTTAACTGAGCCAACAGAGTTTCTCTTAAGCCTTATAACATCAAGGCTTACCTGCTCGCACATTTTACGAATCTGCCTGTTTCTGCCCTCGTAAATTGTAATTTCAAATACACTTCTTTCTGCGCTTTTTTCAATAATGCGAACACTTGCAGGTAATGTATCTCTGCCATCACCTTCAATATCAATTCCGTTTTCAAGTTTTTCAACCTGAGCATCATTTATATTAGAGCGTACTGTAACACGATATGTTTTAGGAATATGCTTTCTCGGATGCATTACCGCATTAGCAAATTCACCATCGTTCGTTAAAAGAAGAAGACCTTCGGAATCTTTATCAAGTCTTCCTACGGGATAAACCTGAGCGCCAACATCCTGAACAAGCTCAGCAACGCATTTTCTGCCAAGCTCATCACTCATCGTCGTAACGTATCCGCGTGGCTTATTAAGCATAATGTAATATTTCTGCTTAACGGCAACAACCTTTTTTCCGCTTACTGTTACAGTATCTTTTTTAGGGTCAATTTTATCACCTATCTGAGCAATTTTGCCATTAACCCTTACTTTTCCCTCTCTTATAAGCTCCTCCGATTTTCTGCGGGAAGCAACAGAGCATTCTGATAAAAACTTTTGTAATCTTTCCTGTGCCATAATTCACGTCCGTCTCAACGACGGTCCTTTTCTATAGAATTTATAACAGGAGCATTTTCTCCTGCAACAATATATATTTTATCTACAAGCATACCGCTCTTTGTGTAAACCTCTGCCCAACCTATATAATCACCTTTTCTTATTCCTGCATAAACAAAACGCGGAATATAATAAGTAATCTCATATTCGGGAATTGTTTTATAATACGGGACAGATAGTTTTTTAAATAGCTTGAGAGATATGTTAGACTTTTTTGAATTCACCACTGCTATATCAGAAACAGCCTTTGAAAAATCGATTTCATCTACCGAAAGCAAGCCGAAACAATAATCATATAGTTTTATATGATCATTCCAGTCATCATAGGCGTTAAGGGTTACTGCAACAAGAGTTATTCCTTCTCTTTCAACTGCAGAAACAAGGCAACGCCCTGCCGCTTTAGTAAATCCTGTTTTAATACCAAAAGCGCCATCATATTTATTCAGTAGTTTATTGTGGTTATAAAATGTGGTTTCGTGTGTTGGATTGCCGATTACTGCTGTATAGCTTTTTGAAGAACAAATACTCCTGAACACAGAGTTCTTAACAGCATAGCTACCTAAAAGAGCCATATCGTAAGCAGTAGAATAATGGTCCTTTTCCGGCAATCCCGACGGATTCTTGAATGATGTATCAATCATACCCAATTGCTTTGCTTTTTCATTCATAAGCTCTGCGAAAGCAATTTTATCACCTGAAACCATCTCTGCCGTAACATTAGCAGCATCATTTCCGCTTTCAAGAAGCATACCATACAAAAGAGTATGAAGATTCACTTCATTACCCTTTTGCAAGCCTATTGAAGTACCCTCAACTGTTATAGCAGTTTCTGACGCAATGATTCTGTCTGCAAGATTGGCGTTTTCTAAAGCAACAACAGCCGTCATTATTTTAGTTGTGCTTGCCACACCGCGCTTTTCTCTCTCGTTTTTAGAAAACAGGACTTCGCCTGTGGCAGCAACCATAACAATTGCAGACCTTGCCGAAACATAAACACCTGTTGCTCTGACTTTAAACACAAAAATATTTGAAACAAAGCAACAACACAAGAAACAACTGATAAATTTAAACCACAAAATGACCACCCACCCTCAAACATATATATGCAGATGGTCAGGTTATAATTATTCAGAAACTACTTCTTCAGCTGCATTATCCTTTTTCTTTGCAAGGTTTGCAACCTTATCAAACATTTCAGGAACAAGGCTTACTGCTCTTTCAACTGCGTTATCGCCTGCAACGATGTGTTTAATTGTTACATCGCCATCTTTTACAACAAGGAAAGCAACAGGATTAATTGTTATACCTGCGCCACCTGCGCCACCAAAAAGCTCAACATTGTTTTTTGATGGGAAATCAGAACCACCTGATGCAAAGCCGTAAGTAACCTTTGAAACAGGGATAATTGTTAAACCGTCAGGAAGGTTAATTGGGTCGCCGATAATTGTGCTGACATCAACTAAGTCTCTTACCTTTTCAATTGTTGTTCTGAGAATGCCGTTTGCTGATTTTTCACTCATTTGAAGCACCATCCTTATTTATATTTGTTAAATTATTTGTATTTTCAGCCGATTCTTCAACCCGGGTTGCATCTTCGGCAATAACAACCTTACTTTTATCGCTCTTTTTCTTAGAGAAAAGAATCTTGAAGAGTACCTTAAATACTAACTGAAGCGCAAGCACAATTGCACCATTGGTTATATGTATTGGTGTTATGTGAAGTCTTACATATGCACTTGCTTCACTTTTCTGCGCAAGAAAATCGGGACTGAAGTCAAAATCATATTTTTTAACTTTACTTGTCGAAACAAGCTTACCTAAAATCGGATACGCCCATGCACAGAGTTTACCATGTTTTATAGCAGTATCTGCCGCATCACCACCTGCGGTAATCATAGAAATATAAAGTTCATCGAAGACAACTGTTTTATACAGTTTGCCAAAAAATCCGCCAAGTGAATTACCTACGACATTAAGCATTTTTATAATTCCATCATAACCATGGTCAAGATATATCTGCTTAAAAAGACTGTTGCCTTTTGTTTTGGGTTTTGCTTTCTCTTGCTTCGGAGCTTCCTCTGCAGTTGTATTTTCTGCAGGTGCTTCTTCCTTTGCAGGCTTTTTTTCTTTTTTGGGTTTCTTTTCCTTCTTTGGTTTTGACGAATCAAACAAAGTAAGTTTAACGAAAAGATATTTTATTGTAACCACTGTTTTTTCTGCGTAATCAATTATAACAGTAAGTCGCATTGAAAACAAAACAACAAACAAAAGAATGATACCAAGAATTATGTATAAAGCAAGCACTGTACCACTCCTTATTTTTTATGAATCGTCTTATTCTTCTATTGGCTCTTCGTCAGCATCGTCCGCAACATCATCAAAAAGCGAAAGCTGACCATTATCAACATCAGACATAAGAATTTCTTTATCGCCCTCAGGAAGCTCAGGAAGGTCATCAAGACTATTAAGAGAGAAGCATCTTAAAAAGTCTGCAGTTGTACCATAAAGAACAGGTCTTCCGGGAACATCAAGCCTTCCCTTTTCTTCAACGAGACCTCTCTGACAAAGAGTGTTTACAACACCTGAGCAATCAACACCACGGATTTGTTCAATATATGGCTTCGTAATCGGTTGATTATATGCAATAATCGCAAGAACCTCAAAAGCAGCCTGAGAAAGCGGTGTATTTCGCTTTAAATCCAGCACATCTCTTACTGCTTCGACAAACTCTTTTTTACTGCAAAGCTGATATTTTGTATCAAGCTGCAAAAGGCATATACCACTGTTTTCCGCATTGTATTTATTATTTAATTCATCCATAATAAGCAAAATCTGTTCATCATCCATACCTAAAACAGATGCAAGCTTTGTATATTCAATAGGTTCAGCCGCAGCAAAAAGCACGGCTTCAACCATAGCAACTTGTTTTTTGTTAATCAAGAATCTTCATTTCCTTCCAAAAGCTCAATTTGTATGTCTTCGCCCTCACCTGAAACATAAATTGTTTTGTTTTTTGCAAGCTCTAAAACGGCTAAAAACGCAGCAATAAGATCTGAACGGGATTGGGCTTGTTTATATATATCAAAAAGCTTTGTTTTTCTTTTCTTTCTAAGTGATGTAACAATAGATTCAATCTTGGAGCCAACGGAAACAATTTTACGTGTAACAATGGCTTTGAACGTATCTATAGGCGGAGGTAATCTCCTTAACTTTTTGCCTGCGGCAACTGAATATGCAGAAAGTAATTCATCCGGCTCATGAAGCCTTTTATATGACATATCCGGAGAAACATTCTCAGCAAACTCACGAACAGAGTAATTAAATCCCTCTGTCATCTGAGAAAGCTTACCAGCAAGAATCTTGCAATCACGGTATTCAATAAGCTCATCACGAAGTTGATTTTTTAGTTCTTCTGCTTCTTCATAAACAGGAAGAAGAGAAACTGTTTTTATGTAAACAAGTCGAGCTGCCATTTCGAGAAACTCACTTGCAACATCCATATTCTCTTCCTGCATCTCGCGCACATATGCAACATACTGCTCCACAAGCTGAAGAATAGGAATATCATAAATATCAATTTTATGCTTTGTTATAAGGTGCAAAAGCAAGTCCATAGGACCTTCAAACACCTCTAATTTGTAAGAAATCGGTTCCATATTTCACCTGAATCATATATTAAAATAAACCAAATGGTAATGATGTTACAAAAAGTATAAGACCTCTTATAAGTCCTGATAAAAGAGCTAACGGCGTTGTTAAAACACCTGTAAAAAGGAGCACAAAAAGACCTATCTGAATATATCTCTCGTACTGCATTATTTTAAAATAATATTTTGAAGGAAGTAACGCAGTTGCAAGCCTTGAACCATCGAGAGGCGGAACAGGAAGAAGGTTAAACACAGCAAGATTTACGTTTATTGAACCTGCAAAAAGGAAGAATATACCAAAATACTGAACTACCTCACTGCCTGATCTGGAAGCAATTGCAACACAAGCAGAATAAAAGAAGAAAAAGACAAATGACTGAATAAGATTGCTTACAGGACCTGCGAGAGCTACAAGAGCCATATCTCTTTTCGGTTTATTAAAATTCCTCATTCTTACCTGAACAGGTTTTGCATATCCAAAACCGAAAAGGAAAAGCATTAATGTTCCCATTGGGTCAATATGGGCTTTGGGATCAATTGTCAGCCTGCCCATCGAACGAGGAGTATCATCGCCTAATTTTGTAGCAATAAGCGCATGCGCAAATTCATGAATCGGAGTTGCGCAAAAAATCACGAAACAAAGCGCACCCAACTGAAGAAAAAACTCTAAAGCACTTATATCGCCTCTTATAAAGTCTAAAAATTCACTTATCATAAATTATTCCTCTGATTTTACTATAAAGACACTTAAAGGTCAATATAATGAATTAATTATCTTCTTATAATAACTACCCTGTCAAGCTCCGCAGAATCTTTAATGACACGGCCTTTTTCTGCTTTTTTAAGGAAAATAGAAAGTATGTCGTCAGCCTGCTCCTCGCCACACTCCATCGCAAGATAGCCACCTCTGTTTATAAGAGGATACCATATTTCAGAAAGCTGACGATAGAAAACAAGACCATCATCACCGCCATCGAGAGCAAGTTTCGGTTCAAAATGAACCTCCTTTTGCAAAGATGGAATTTCCGACGAGCGAATATACGGCGGATTTGAAAGAATTATATCAGGTCTCGGAAGGCCAATAAAGCTTGCGCCATCAAGAATATCTGCTTTAACCACCGTTACATTATCACAACAGAGAAGCTCTTTGTTTTTACGGGTATATTCCAATGCATTATCTGAAATATCAACGCAATAAACTTTAACCTGAGGGCACATTTTTGCAACAGAAAGACCTATACAGCCACTACCACAACAAAGGTCAAAAACAATTTTATATTCGTTCTGTCTGATTTTATCAACTGCAAAATCAACAAGTATCTCTGTTTCAGGACGAGGGATAAGAACACCTTTACCCACTTTAAAGGAGTATTTATAAAAATCCCACATTCCTATAATGTACTGAAGTGGCTCATGAAGAGCACGTCTTTTAACGCAATCCTGAAAGAGAATCAGCTTGACATCGTCAACAATTGCACCTGAATTCATCAGAAGCCCTGTTTTATTATAACCAAAGCAATATAAAACAAGCTGTTGAGCATCAAATTCAGGGCTATCGCACCCTGCATCCTGAAGACACTTTATTGCTTCGCGATAAACAGAATAAAGCGTTTTCAATTTTCAGATTCCTCCGCATTTTCCTGTACAGGTTGAGCATCGGTTTCCTCTGTATCTTCATAAAGAACAGCCTTAATAGCTTCAATACCAACCTCGATAATATCATCAGTAGGCTCCTGAGTAGTAATTCTTTGCATCCAGAGGCCCGGTGCAGAAAGAACACGGACAAGTATATTATCGTGCTTACCTGCGTATTTTATAAATTCATAGCCTATTCCTACAGTAAGCGGAAGGATAAGAAGCTTTACAGCCATCCAAATCACTCTGTTATCGTCAATGCTTGGAAAAGCAACAACCAAAGCAGATGAAAGGAATATGCTGATTATAAGAATAACGAAAATAAAGCTTGTACCACAACGAGGATGAAAACGTTTTTGCTTTTTTACATTTTCAACAGTTAAATCAAGACCTGCTTCATAGCAAAAAATTGATTTATGCTCTGCACCATGATACATAAACACTCTCTTGATATCAGGCATTTTAGCAACAAGCCATATATACACAACGAAAATTATCATTCTCATAATGCCTTCAAATAGAGGATGGATATTCTGGAGCGCATTCTTAAAAAGATACTTATCAGCAGTATCAACGATTATTGCCGGAAGATAAGTAAAAAGTCCAAATGCAAGAAACACACCGAGAACCATTGCTATACCCGTAATAACAGCCATCATTTTAGGACCGAAATGGTCTGAAAGCCATTTATCAAGCTTAGACATTTCTTCGGGATTTGTATCGTCATCAAGACCTGCTTTAATTGCAGATTTTTCCATGCACTTGTATCCGAAAAGAAGACTTTCAACCATATTGAAAACGCCTCTGATGATTGGCCAACCTGCCGGTTTGAATTTATCTCTGAGATGCTTAACCTCTAATTTTTCAGTATCAATTGTTCCGTCAGGAAGCCTTACCGACATAGCTGCTCCCTTTGGTCCCTGCATCATAATACCCTCAATAAGAGCCTGACCACCTACTGAGATTTTATTACAACATTCTTTTGATTTATTGCTCATTATTTTCACTCACCATCATTTCTTCTATCAAAGAAGCAGGTTGATCAACCTGAACTTTTTCTATAGGGAAAATTACTGTTACGGTTGTTCCCACATTAACAACGCTGTTAATTTCAAAAATACCGTTATGAAGCTTTACTATTTCATCAACAACAGCAAGACCAATACCCGAACCTCTTACCTGAAGATTTGCTTTATAGAACTTCTTTTTAACATTTGGTAAGTCTTCCTCAGATATTCCGCAGCCTGTATCCGAAATATTTATTGTAAGAATACCTTCATCAACAATTGCCTCAACATCAACAAGTCCGCCTTGCTTGTTATATTTAAAGGCATTATCAAGAAGATTAACAAAAACCTGTTTGATTCTGTTAGGATCGCCCATCATAGGAGCAGGAATTTCAGGAGCGTTATATTTAATTTCAATATTGTCTCTTTTTGAACGCTCTTTGAAAACAAACACAGCCTCATCAAGCTCTGCCAGAACGTCTATTTTTTCAAGACGGAGCGTCATATTGCCATTTTGCATACGAGAGAAATCAAGAAGCTCTTCAACAAGGCGCGAAAGTCTTTCAGACTCGTTAATAATAACCTCTGTTCCCCTTCTTGAAATTTCTCTGTCTTCACCATCAAGCTCTTTGAGCATTTCGCCCCAACCCTTGATAGCGGTAAGAGGTGTACGCAATTCGTGAGAAACAGTTGATATAAAGTCGTTTTTCATTTTGTCAGTTGCAGCAACCTCGTTAATCATAGAATTAAGAGATTTTGCGAGCTCGGTAATTTCGTCATCTTCCTTACCGTCTGTTTCGATTCGGACATCGTAATTACCCTGAGCAAAAAGTTTTGTTGTATCGTTTATTTTGCGAACAGGTGAAACAATTGTCTGAACAAAGAAAACACCTGAAAGAGAAACAAAAAACAAAGCAACGACGTAAACAAACAGAATAATCAGGGTGAAGGCTATTATCTGCCTGTCTATAGCTTTAAGCGAAGATATGAATCTGACAGCACCTGAAAAGCTACCATCAGAGGTTTGCGGTAAAACCATTGCAACGCTGACGATATGCTCCCCATTCTCATTGAAGCCAAACCATTTGCATATACCTGAAGGAGAAAGTTTAGCCTCCTGAACATCCTTCATATCATTTATGGTTTCATTATTTTTAAAGCCTGAGGATGAAACAACAACAAGCCCCTCGTTATTGATAACCTGAACTTCCATTCGGGATTTATCTGAAAAACTATCAGTAAACTCCTTTGCCTTTTGTTCAAATACCTCGTTACTTCCGTCAATATAGGGAGTAAAAAACGTTGTTACTGTTTCGTTGGCGTAATCTGAAATATAAGAAACAACATAGTTTCTGTAATACTGAACAACAAACAAAATACTTACAACAACAAGTACCAACAATATAAGAGCCGTAATAAGTAATGTGTTTGTTGCCCACCTTCTGGTAATACCTTTAAGCAGCTTTTTATCTTTAGAGATATTTATACCAAAAAGTTTTTTACCTGATAAAGATTTTTCTTCACGCTCTTTAAGGAGCTTTTTAGCCTCGTCTACATTTATTTTTGCAACCTTTTTTATATCGAAGCCTTTCTTTTCCATTACTTATCACCTCTCTTTCTAAAAATTCAATTGTTTATATCAGAGCCATTTATAACCCATACCCCAAACTGTAACAAGATGCTTAGGAATTGAAGGCTCGTCTTCAATTTTCATTCTTAAACGTCGGATATTAACATCAACAACTTTTTCATCACCAAAATATGATTCGCCCCAGACTTCTTTTAAAATATCGGTTCTACTGAGGGCTTTACCATGATTTGAAAAAAAGAATTCAACAATTTGAAATTCAACCTGAGTAAGCTCAATAAGAACGTTATTTTTATATAAGGTTCTGTTTCGCAAGTTGAGTTCAAATGGTTCAATAATTATTTTATCCGCCTTAACAGGTTGAACTGGAGTCTGAGTGTTCATAGCAACACGACGATAAACACTATCAACCCTTGCCATAAGCTCAGATGGTGAAAAAGGTTTTGTTATGTAATCATCAGCGCCCATCAAAAGACCTGATACCTTGTCCATTTCCTGAGTTTTGGCTGTAAGCATAATTATACCAACAGTGCTGCTTTGGTTACGTAAGGTTTTGCAAACCTCAAGACCATCTACATTAGGCATCATAATATCAAGAAGCACAACGTCAAATGCTCCGTTTTTTGAGTTATAAATATCAATTGCCTGTTGACCATCGCAAGCCTCTGTAACTTCATAACCTGCTCTTTTGAGTGTGATAGCAATTATTTCGCGGATTGCTGATTCGTCTTCTGCAATAAGTACTTTTTTCATAAATACATCCTGCCTTAGTCAATTTTTATAAATGAAGCGGTTACACTATCATCGGATATTCCGAATTTATAGCCTGCTTCTGTAATTTGATAATAGTAAACACCATGTTCAGTTTCTGCAAGAAGTTCGCCTAAAATTTCGTTTTCTGCAAGCTTTATTCTACGAGAAATTGAAAACAATTCATGCCCTGTTTCTTTCTTTTCATCATTCCAACTATAAAACACAAGGCCATCACGAAGAGAATCGTATTTAACTGTTACTCTATTCCCCCAAGGGAATGAAAAGAAATAATAGTCAAGCGGGTTAAGCAATGTTGTTATAACGCTGCTACTTTTATCACCTATAGCATTATTCCACCTTAAAAGAGTAAAGGTATGCATATCATCAGCTGTTTTCACAGTAAATGTATTCTCATCGCCAAACAAGTGCGTAAGAGTCGGAATTTCAATAAGTCCGTCATTATCAATATCGCGACATATTGCGGCTGCACTTCTCAAGTTGGTTACAGAAGGCTCTGTATAAGCTCTTACCGGAACCGCCTGAACACAATCCCAATAAACAAGTTCTGTAAAAATCATTCTGTCATTTTTAGCGCAATCAACAAATGCTCTTACCATGTGGTTGCCATTAAATGTAAGCTCATCATTTTGGATTATTGAAACAGAAATAATTGAACTGTCAAGAACAGTTTCACCATATTTGATAAACTGATGGTTTTGTGAAAGCAAAAACATTCTCAAAAAAGACTTCTGCACTGCACCGGTATCATCAAGATAAACGAGTACTAAATCATCTGCACCATCGTTATTAAAATCGAAAAAGTTTTTTTCATTACAATATTCATTTCCAAGTGAGTTGAGAGAAACAACACCATCTGCACCTGCAATGAGTTCAAAAACACTTACAATTTTGGTGGTCTTACTATCAAGGAGGGACCAGCTTACAAAAACCTCTTTAAGCCCATCGTTGTTTAAATCCACAAAGTTAATATCATAAACACCGCTACCGGCACCTTTAATATCCGATGTGATAATCCATTCATCTGAGATATTTTCCATAAAAGCCATTCTTACAGAACTTTCAACAGATGATGAATCAGAATAGAACACAAAGGCTTCTTCTGAACCATCGTTATTAATATCAACAAGAACAAATGAAGTCTGGTAATCACCTGCAACAGGTGTTTTCAACTGAAACTTCGTGTCTTTCATTAAAGCATTAAAGGATTTTTGCACCTGTCCGTTTTTACCTGACTGCGTAGGCGGCGCCATAAGGCTCTCAACAGAAAAGAAGTTAAGAGAGCAACCCGAACAAGATATAATTAGTGCTACAATAGTTATAATCGCAAATATTTTTTTCACAACAAATTGCCCTCCTTAAAATTTATTTAGATTGGGTAAGTCGCATGCGAACTTTAAAGGCTTACATCTACCGTATATGCCCCATATACCCAACATGAAGCACTTTCTACTGTTACGACAGCAGGAACCGTTTTCCGAACGCCATCTTCCAATGTTACAGAAGACAAATCAACATCGACAGAAATCATATCTTCAGTGATACCCTTCAAATCCTCAGGTTTGCCCACAATGACAATGGATTTGTTAAGATCAGATATTTTATAATCAAGGTTATCAGGATTATTAACCTTAATGTTACCTGACGGAACTTTCATATACTCCTGAGTATAGCCATCAAGATTAACGCTTACTGTAAATGTTTTGATATCTTCATCAACTATTGTTGTATTCTGCGCATCAAAAGTAAAAGAATTGCTTGTTGGAGAAAGCTCTTTGAAATTGATTGAACCAACAACATAATCAGTTGTTTTATCATAGTCCTCTACAAAGATGTTAAACTCCGCTTTATTTGGGGTTATTGAATATTTCAACGGATTAATAAGAAGATTATCCGGAGCATTTTTAAAGTTAACTGCTGTATTAAGTTCCTTAACTCTGAGAATCGGAATTGTAACAACAACATCTTCAAAGTTCATTGACAAATACTGGAAGTTATTCTCCCCTTTATCATCCAAAGGAATGATTTTGGTTTCCGCGGATTTGTTTGAGGTAAGTGATTCATCAAGAGTAACTTCTGCTATTACCTTTTCTACACGATTGACCTGGGTTGAAGGACCGGTAATAGTAACAGCTGTTTCCGAGAGACTGATTTCGCCGCAAGAAAAGCCCTCGCCTGCTATCTCAAAATCACCTGTAACAATTTTAGGCTCGATAACGAAACTTTCTGTTTTTTCAGTATCGAAATAAACCCTGACTGTTTTTGTTGAGATATTTGAAACTGTATATGATGTGTTATCTGATCCATATTCAGGTTTTAACTGAAGAGTGTAAACGCCTGCAGAATCAACAGCAGTTGTTTGCGCTACAACTGAAATATCTTCTTTAGAAAGACTACTTTCAGATATCTGATACTTTTTACCCTTAACTGTTACATCTACGGTAAATTCATCCTCACCAAAAACGTGAAGACCAAACTGGGAAGGAACAGCATCATCAATAGTAACCTTAACACCCTTGATAACGCGGGTTGTCTGCGGACTGACTGAAATCACAACAACAAGCCATATCATAAGAGCAACCAAAAACGAGATTAACAAAGTAAACTTGTCATTTTGAAAAAGAGTGTCAAAAGATTTATTTTTTTTCATTCTTTTTTCCTCCCTTTTTACTTATAAACTTGCTGAAAAAGTTTTTGTTACCCTGTTGCTCGTTTTCATTTGTTTTAACAATAAATTCATCAAGAAGAATTTCACGAAGCTTACCATTTGTTACATCTCGGGTTAAAATACCATTTTTAACAACAGAAACTGAACCTGTTTCTTCTGAAATAACAACTACAACAGCATCGCTTTGTTCGCTCATACCAATAGCTGCTCTATGGCGTGTTCCTAACTCGCTCGCAATAGAAGTATTCTGCGTAAGCGGAAGAATACACCCTGCAGAATAAATTCTCCCATCTCTTACGAGCACTGCGCCATCGTGAAGAGCTGAGTTTTTAAAGAAAATACCGTTAAACAATTCAGCGGACGCTCTCGCATCAAGAATAGTTCCTGAATTTGCAATATCATTTAAAGGTGCCTCTTTTTCAAAAACAACAAGCGCACCTGTTTTACTTTCGCTCATATCTGCAGAAGCCTTGCAAAAGCTGTTTATTGTTTCTGTAATTGTCTTTTCGTAGTCAAGACCGCTTCCGAAATTTAAAAAGGAGATATTTCTGATAGACTGCCTTCCGAAACGCTCAAGTATTTTACGAAGCTCGGGCGCAAAAAGAACGACAAGAATTATAAGACCATTTTCAAAAAGCACAGAGAAAAGATATTCGCTCGCTTCCATGTTTAAAAGCTTAACAAGAGCAAATACTACAGCAAGAAAAGCAATACCCTTGATTAACTGAAATGATCTTGAACCTCTCACCATCTTTATTAACTCGTAAATGACAAAAGTTACAAGAAGTATATCCAGAAGGTCAGATGTAAAATTAAAACTAGACAACGCACCTATTGTCTTTTCCAAAAAGCCTAAAAGTCTATCCAATTCAGTATCTCCTTTACACTATTCCGTTCAATCAAAGCACTATATTCCAATATATGGAGTAATTATATCATATATACTTTTAAAATGCAATTTTTTCGACTAAATTTAACAGAATATTTATTTCTTTTTTTGTGTTATGAATTGAGGGTGAAATTCTGACAGTTCCGCTTTGTTTTGTTCCCATAAAACTATGAGCCAAAGGTGCACAATGGAAACCGCCTCTTACAGCTATTCCGCCTTCATTCAGAAGCATAGATACCTGTTCGCTATGAAGCCCTTTGATATTAAAACTAAGCAATGGTGCATGAATTTTTTCGTTATATTCTTCAGAATAAAGTTTTACGTTTTCAATAGATTTCAACCCATAAAAAATCTCTTTTGTTAAAAGAGTTTCTTCATTGAAAACATTATTCAAGCCATAGTTCTTTACGAACTCCAAGCCTGCCTTCATACCCATAATTCCACCAACATTAAGCGTTCCGCTTTCAAGTCTTTCGGGATAAGCCTCAGGTTGTTTCTGCAGAAAGGATTGAGTACCGGTTCCACCCTCTATAAGCGTATCAAAAGCCAGACCTCTGTGAACAATTGCTCCAATACCTGTCGGACCATATAAGCCCTTATGTCCCGGGATACAAAGGCAATCTATTTTCTGATTTTTCATATCAATCGGAATCACACCTGCACCTTGTGCCCCGTCAACAAAAAACAGGGCGTTATGCATGTGGGCAATACGTGATAATTTTTCTATGGGAAGAATGTTTCCAAACACATTTGAAACAGCTGTTACTACACATAATTTTGTGTTTTTTCTGAAAGCATTTTTGAAGCTTTCCAGAGTTTTTTCTTCCTCCTCAAAGATCTGAAAAGCTGAGTAATCCACGACACCTTTTTGTTTCAATTTATACAACGGACGAAGAACGGAATTGTGTTCAAACGTTGAAATTACAACGTGATCTCCCCTTTTAAGAATACCCTTTATTGCCATATTAAGAGCCTGAGTACAGTTGGAGGTAAAACTGACATATTCGCTACCATACCCATTAAAGAAACCGCTTATACTCTCACGAGCTTCGAATATTTTTTCAGCCGTTTTCACCGACAATTCATGTCCGCTTCTACCCGGATTTGCAGAGTATAGGGAAAGTGCTTCTGCGACAGCATTTTTCACCTCCGGAGGCTTATAAAAGGAAGTTGCAGCACTATCTAAATAAATCACAGAAAATCCCCCAATTCAACAGTACCTTTAATTGCAATATTATTTCTGTTCAGTAAATCAAAACAACGTTTATCCAAATTCATAACATAAATAACATACCCGCATCCCTCATCATCAGAAGGATGAGGATTGCGGGTCAGATAAGCTTTATAGCCATTTTTCTGAAGCAGGTCCCGTGCTTTCATAGCATACGTTACGGAACCTACCTTAATACCTTTTTTGCTCATAAAAAGACCCTTCCGTATTATGTGTGCAGATACTGCACCTTGTACATAATATGCAAGGGTCGTTAATATGTTTACTTTTCAATAAGGCACACGCAGTGAGCAGATATACCTTCTTTTCTGCCTGTAAAACCAAGCTTTTCTTCTGTTGTTGCTTTAACATTAACGCAATCAACATCAACCTGTAAAGCAACCGCAATATTCCGACGCATTTGCTCAATATGGGGCGCCATTTTTGGTGCCTGAGCAATGATTGTTGCATCAATATTGTTAACTCTGTAACCTTTTGAATGGATTAAATCTACAACATTTTTCAAAAGCACAAGACTATCCGCACCCTTGAATGCAGGGTCAGTATCAGGAAAATGTTTACCTATATCACCTAACGCCGCTGCACCTAAAAGGCTATCAGAAACAGCATGAAGAAGAACATCTGCATCAGAATGACCTAAAAGCCCTTTTTCATAGGGTATTTCTACCCCACCAATAATGCATTTTCTGTTTTCTGAAAAAGCATGAACATCGTAGCCGTGGCCGATACGAAGCATAAAATCACCTTATTTCACAAGATTTTCAAGGCAAGCAAGTTTTACAGATGTTGTAAGCACCTTCACTGCCTGAGAAAGAACTGCAGGTGTGGGGAATGTTGGAGCAATACGGATGTTGCTGTCTGTTGGGTCTTTACCATATGGGAATGTTGCACCAACATTTGTAAGAGTTACACCTGCTTCTTTGCAAAGAACCCCTACTCTTGAAGCGCTACCACCTGTAACATCAAGGCTTATAAAGTAACCGCCGTTTGGCTCATTCCACTCTGCAATACCAAGGCCTGCAAGGTCTGAATTAAGAGTTTCAATAACAGCATCAAACTTAGGTTTGAGAATTTTTGCGTGAAGCTTCATATGAGCCTTGATGCCGTCAAGATTCTTGAAAAATCTTACATGGCGGAGCATATTTACTTTATCGTATGAGATAGACTGAATAGTAAGTCTTTTCAAAATCTCTTTAATGTTATCGACGGATGATGCAAGGCATGCTACACCTGCACCGGGATACGAAATTTTTGATGTGGATGCAACCTCGACAATCATATTTTTATTCTTTTCAGGAAGAACCTCAAAGATATTAAGAAGCTCGTCTGTTGTATCTGTAAGGTCATGAACACAATAAGCGTTATCCCAGATTATACGGAAATCCTCAGGAACATCAAGGTTTGCAATACGCTTAACCGTTTCAGCAGAGAAAGTAATACCCTGAGGATTTGAATATTTAGGCACGCAGAACATACCTTTAACAGCTTTGTCTTTAAGTGCTTCTTCAATAGCATCCATATCAGGACCTTCAGAAGTCATAGGAATATTTATCATTTCAATGCCAAAGAACTGGCAGATTGCGAAATGTCTGTCGTAACCCGGAACAGGACAAAGGAATTTAACTGTACCCTGTTTTGACCAAGGCTCAAAGCCTGCACCGTTATACATACACTGAGAAACATAATCAAACATCATTGTAAGGCTTGAGTTACCACCCACAATAATATTTTCAGGTTTAACCTCAAGAAGATCCGCAAACATTTTCTTAGCCTCAGGAATACCATCGAGAATACCGTAGTTACGAACATCGAGGCCGTTTTCACATTTAAAATTACCATCATCAAGAACAGAAAGCATTCTGTCTGATATATCAAGCTGGTCAGCGCCGGGCTTACCTCGGGACATATCAATAGAAAGGCCCTGAGCCTTAAGCTCATCATATTCTTTTTTTACGATTTCAAGCTCTGCCTGCAATTCTGCAGCAGACATTTCAAGATAAGATTTTTTCATAGAAAACTCCATAAATAATTTGTTTATAAATATCCTTAGGATTATATCAAAATAATTACAGTTTGTAAACAAAAATTTATTACGCATTAAATTAATGTCGAAAATATCTTAATGTTATTGTATAATAAGAAAAAAAGTTGTATAATAATTATCTATAAATTTGACGGGAGATGAAAATAGTGAAGAAACGACTTGCTGTTATAGGCGGCGGTGCATCAGGCACAGTTGCAGCTATTGAAGCTAAGCAGGAATTTCCTGAGGCAGAGGTTATAATTTTCGAAAAAATGCCTAAGGCTTGTAAGAAAATACTTGTTACCGGCAACGGCAGATGTAACTTCACAAACGAAGACCTTGCTCCACGTCATTTTTATGGTGAAAGTAATTTTCTCAAAAAGGTTCTTACCTCAGTTTATGCAGATACAGAAAACTATTTTCGTTCACTTGGTATCCTCTCATATCACGAAGACGGTAGAATTTATCCACGCTCACAACAAAGCTCTGCAATACGCGAGGCTTTAATAAACAAAACTGAAACTTTAGGAATTACAATAAAAACCGAAACTCCTATTTTTTCTTTAAAGAAAACAAAAACAGGTTATTCTGTTAATGGAGAAAGCTTTGATGCTGTTATTATGGCAGGCGGTGGAAAAGCCGCTGCTGTACAGGGTTCTGATGGTTCCTGCATCCCACTAGTTAAGGAAATGAATCACACTTTCGCTCCCCTTTACCCTGCTTTATGCGGTCTTGTTACCGCAGACAAAGATATAATCAATCTTAAAGGAGTACGAACTGAAGCTACGGCAGAATTATTTTCAGGAAATAAGCTTCTTGGTTCAGAATCAGGTGAAATACAATTCACGGAAAAGGCTGTTTCAGGAATTCCTGTTATGAATCTTTCTCACCTTTGCCGCGATAACAAAAACCTTAATATTTCCCTTGATTTATGTCCCGAAATTACCGAAAATGAATTAACAGAACATCTTTCAGATATGTGTAGAAATGCGCCTGAAATGCAAGCTGAGATTGCTTTGGGTGGTATCGTTAATATTAAATTAGGATACACCGTTTTAAACAGGGCTAAAATCAAAAAAAATGCTACATTAAAAGAACTTAATAGTAACGATATAAGAAATATTGTTGCTGTTTTAAAAAGCTTCAGAATCGTTATAAGCGGTACAAAAAGCTTTGATAGCGCACAAATTACTTGCGGCGGAATCAACACTCAAGAAATACACCCCGAAAATATGATGTCAAAAATCAACGACGGCTTATTTTTCTGCGGTGAAATAATTGATATACACGGAGATTGCGGTGGCTATAACTTACACCTTGCCTGGACTACAGGCAGAATTGCAGGAAGCTCTGCCGCAGAATATTTAAAAGGATAATTTATGATTAGATTAAATGAACTCAAAATGCCTTTGGGCGCTACAGAACAAGAAGTAAAATCTGCCGCTGCAAAGGCTTTGAAGATAAAAGAAGAAAAAATAAAAGACTTTTCTCTGGCTCGACGTTCAATTGATTCGCGAAAAAAAGATAATATTATTCTTGTTTATTCCGTTGAAATTGAAACTGACCTTGACGAAGATAAAGTTCTTGCAGGCTTTTTACCCAACAAGGCATTTAAAACGCAGCGCTACGCTTATGAAATGCCTGAGGTAAAGCGTGATTTCAAATTACGACCTGTAGTTGTTGGCTTTGGTCCTGCCGGAATGTTTGCGGCTTTAACGCTTGCAAAAGCCGGTCTTTGCCCTATTGTTCTTGAACGCGGTGGCGCAGTTGACGAAAGAACAAGAAATGTAGAAACATTTTGGACACAAAGAAAGTTAAATACAAATTCCAATGTTCAGTTTGGTGAAGGCGGTGCAGGAACATTCTCTGACGGCAAGCTGACAACAGGAATAAAAGACCCTCGCTGCAGAGAGGTTTTCTTAAGATTTGCTGAGTTTGGTGCACCTGCGGAAATTCTTTATTCCGCTACCCCTCATATTGGTACAGACAAGCTAAAAACTGTTGTTAAAAAACTTAGAGAAAAGGTTATTGAGCTTGGTGGCGAAGTTAAATTCAACACAAAGCTTATTGATATAATTACCGCAAACGGATTTGTTCAGGGTGTAACCTATGAAAATCCGGACGGTACAACAAGCGACATCGAAACTGATGCACTCATACTTGCAATCGGTCATTCTGCAAGAGATACTTTTGAGTTAATACACCGAAAAGGTCTTGAAATAATGCAAAAGCCCTTTTCAGTTGGCACAAGAATTGAACATCCGCAAGAGCATATAAACAAGGCTCAGTATGGCAAATTATGGAACTCTCCCCTTTTGCCTGCAGCAGACTACAAATTAGCCTGCCATCCGCCACACGGCAGAGGTATGTACACCTTCTGTATGTGCCCGGGCGGTACAGTTGTTGCAGCATCTTCAGAAGATGGCGGTATGGTTGTTAACGGAATGAGCGAATATGCCCGCGACAAAGAAAACGCAAACTGTGCTCTTCTTGTAGGTATTGAACCACCTTTTGACACAGACCATCCGTTAGCAGGAATGTATCTACAAAGAGATATTGAACAGAAGGCTTTCCGTCTTGGCGGTGGAGATTACACTGCTCCTGCCCAGCTTTTAGGCGACTTTTTAAAGGGGAAAGCTTCAACTAAGCTTGGTGCGGTCAACCCTTCCTGTCCTACAGGAGTTACACCAACAGACATTCGTCAGGTACTCCCTAAAAAGGTTACAGATACAATTGCAGGTGCAATTGCAGATTTCGATAAAAAGCTTAACGGCTTTAATTTATATGATGCAGTGCTTACCGCACCTGAATCACGCAGTTCATCACCAATAAGAATTATACGCGATGAATTCTTCCAAGCAACAAGGCTTCGTGGTCTTTACCCATCCGGAGAAGGCGCAGGCTACGCAGGCGGAATTGTGTCTGCTGCAGTTGACGGAATACGCTGTGCAGAAGCAGTTCTCAACGGAGAATATTAAGAATTATAAATCACCTCTTGGAATATACTTCCTTGAGGTGATTTTTTTGAAATATAAAGTTATATCACTTAATCTTAGCTTGATTTTTTTAATAGCGGTACTTTTTGCCTCCTTTGGCGGTGCTTTATGCGTTACTCATACCGCTGTAACAACAAACACAGAAGAACGGCTATTGCCTATCTATTCTGTTGAGACAGACAAAAAGCAAATAGCCATAACTTTTGACGCTGCATGGAGCGCTGAAGATACAGACAAATTTATTGAAATATTGAAAAAGCACAACGCGAAAGCAACTATTTTCTGCGTTGGTGATTGGGTACGACAAAATCCAGATGCAGTAAAAAAATTTTATAGTGCAGGACACGAAATAGGCAACCATTCAGACACTCACGCTTTATTTAGTTCAGTCAGTGCAGAAAAGGTTGAAGAAGAGATAAAAAACTGTAATGAAGAAATCAAAAAAGTTATAGATAAAACACCTGTTTTATGCAGAGCACCAAGCGGTGATTATGACAACAAAAGTATTCAAATATGCGAAAAAGCTGGCATGAAAATGATTCAATGGGATGTTGACAGTCTTGACTGGAAGTTGCTTTCTGTTGATGAAATGTATAATCGCGTTATCGAAAAAACACAAAACGGCTCAATTCTTTTATTCCACAACGGAGTTGAAAACACGCCTGAAGCACTTGATAAAATACTTGCGAAATTAGCAAAAGACAGTTACGAATTCGTAACCGTCAGCGAGCTTATTTATTGGGATAATTATGAAATTGACCATACGGGAAGACAAATTTCAACCACAGTAAAATAACAATTTATTCCCTATCTAACTCGTATATTTTATTGAGCATAGTTTCCGCAAAGACACCGTATCCGCCTGTTGCGTCGTTTAGAAAAACGTGGGTTACGGCACCTATAATTTTTCCGTTCTGCACTATTGGTGAGCCGCTCATACCTTGAATAATACCGCCTGTTTTATTTATTAATGTTTCGTCTGTTATTTTTATTACAAGATTTTTATTATCCTGTGATTTATGGTCAATGCTTGTTATTTTTATTTTATATTCCTGTAGCGAACCATTCTCAATTGTTGTAAATATAGAGGCATCACCCTCTTTTATTTCGTCAGGATAACCTATTTCGAAAATACTGTGCACATTAAATTTTTCAAATTTTCCATATACGCCTAAATCGCCATTATAGTATATTTCGCCAGTTTTTTCGTTTTCAAGATAACCACAAAGCTCCCCTGCGCAACCGCTTTTTCCTTTAACAAAATTAACAATTGTAACATCGGTTGTTTCACCCTGAGAAATGGGAATAACCTGCTTTGTATCAATATCGCAAACGGCGTGCCCGAGAGATGCAAAATAACCTTCTTTTGTAAAAAAAGTTACAGTTCCTATACCAGCTGAACTGTCTCGTATCCATATACCTGCTTTATACTTTCCTTCACTTTCTGAAAACGCTGTTTTAAATGATAATTCTATGTTTTCGCCATTCCTTAAAACGCCAAATTTCATTTCTTTACCGTTACTCTGTTCAATTAAATCCGAAACCTCTTTATTGGTAGTAACTTTAACTCCGTCAACACTTTTTATTATGTCTCCAACTTTTATACCCGCTGTTTTTGCCGTATCTACAAGACCGTTTTTTGTATCAACACTTTCCGTATCCACCACTACAACGCCATCTGCATAAAGCTTTAAACCAACAGGATATCCGCCCAGACATACCTTCACTTTTGGTTTTTCTGTTAAATGATTATTCTTGTTATCGGGGTAGTTTAATTTTTCGATTATATTCTCGCTGAACTCATATATGCGCCCTTTTACGCCATCTATTTTCACATTTGCCTGAGCAGGTTCTCTGAACGTTGATGTTGAAAAAACAAGGAACATCAAAATGCCGCTTAACACTATAGAAATAATGGACATTAAAATTTTTCTTTTTTTCATTTTGCACCTCCCTGCACAAATTTAATTTGTGCGAAAAAATGCAAAATAATATTGTAAAAATAATCAAAAAAGCCTTGCAGTAAAAATCACTGCAAGGCTTTTAAATCATTTAAATTTCCGGAAATCAGATGGAAATTTCGTTTGCGATTCTGTAAAGTTCAAGGTCAATTGATTTTTTCATATTGAGAGCTTCGATTATATCGTAGTCAACGATCTGGTCATGCTTTGTAGCAACAACTCTGTTGCCGATATCCTGCTTAAGAAGCTGAACAGCATGAAAGCCCATTTTACTTGCAAGAACTCTGTCGCGTACAGATGGTGAACCACCGCGCTGAACGTGGCCGAGAACAGTTGCACGACTTTCAACGCCTGTTTTCTGCTCAATATACTTCGCAAGAGAAGCAGAGTCAATACCCTTAACGCCTTCAGCAACAACAATAACAAAATGCTCTTTACCTGTTTTCTGAGTTCTCTTCATACGCTCAATGATGTATGAATCAATATCATAATCAACCTCAGGAATAAGGATGCATGTTGCACCGACTGCTATACCTGCATTAAGAGCAAGGTAACCTGCATTTCTGCCCATAACCTCAACGATAGAGCATCTGTCGTGAGACTCTGTTGTATCACGAATTCTGTCTACCATATCCATAACAGTATTAAGAGCTGTATCGTAACCGATTGTGTATTCGCAAGAAGCAATATCGTTATCAATTGTACCGGGGATACCGATACAAGGAATACCCTTAAGAGTAAGAGCACGAGCACCCTTGAATGTGCCATCACCACCGATTGTTACAATACCATCAAGTCCGAATTCTTTACATACTTCAACTGCTTTATCCTGAACCTCTGACTCAGCAAATTCAGGGCAACGAGCAGAATAGAGCATTGTACCACCACGATGGATAATATCTGAAACAGAACGAAGATTCATTTCATACATATCGCCTTCGCAGAGACCTTTATAACCACGACGGATACCCATAACACGCATACCGCTTTCGCATCCGCTTCTGACAACTGCACGGATGGCAGCGTTCATTCCCGGAGCGTCTCCGCCACTTGTAAGAACACCAATTGTTTTCACTTTCATGTACCTCCAAAAAACATTTTTATGTTTTCAAATCTTATGAATTATATCACACTAAACAACAAGTTACAAGAGAATTTGCTAAAATTAGCCATATTAATTGGATTTATTCTCTTATTACTACATTATCAGTGCCTAAAATGTATTTCAGTTCTCTTATAAGAGGTTCATTAACACTTGTAAGATAATCTTTTCCAAGATATTCATATTTAGCAGTATCCTCAAAATATACATACACAGGCATATTTCCCTCAAAAATCGAAATAAGATTTTTGATTTGCTCTGTCTCACCTGACGCTTTTGAAGAAATCCTCAGAAAAATCCCTTTTTTCTTTGAGGTTGACTGCGTTTTGGTCTCGTTAGAGGATGTTTCTGCTTCACCAGGACTTTGTATGTTCTCTACCTTTTCAGGTGCGGGACTTATTTTTTCTGCAATAAGCTTAACCTCATCATCTTTGACAGAGATTTTTCCTTCAACAAGAATAATTGTACCTGAATTAAGCAAACCTGCATATGCAGAAAATGCTTTCGGAAAAACAATCATTTCAAGGCTACCATATAAATCCTCAACAACAGAAAAAGCCATTGTTTCATCCCGCTTTGTAACTTTCTTTTTAGTAGATTCAACAATGCAAAGAAATTTAACAGGTTTATTGTCTATTTCCCTCTCTCTGCCTGATTCAATTATTTCCTCTAATTGAATTGTTTTAGGACATTTCAGCGCTTCGCTTACTGCTCTGTACTCCTCTAAGGGATGGCCTGAGAAATAAAGGCCTGCAACTTCTTTTTCAAATGCTAAGAGTTCATTATGCGGAAGCTCTGCAAATTTTGCAAAAACAGGCGTATTCGAAAACTCCTCACCACCAAAAGCGGAAAACATATCAAGCTGACCACCTGCATACATATCGCTTTCTTTCGCAGCGCTTTCAATTGCTAAATCAAGATTCTGGAGCATTTCTTTTCTGTTCATATCAAGACCATCAAGCGCCCCTGCTTTAATAAGGCACTCCAACGCTCTTCTGTTAAGCTCAGGTCCGCTTATACGTTTGCAGAAATCCCAATAGCTTGTAAATTGACCATCAAGTTTTCTTGATGCAACTATTTTATCAATAAGCACTCTGCCGATGTTTTTTATACCTAACAGAGAAAAAATGATTTCATTCCCTTTAACATCAAAGCTCTTTGTGCTTTTATTGACATGTGGTGGTGTAACTTTAATCTTAAGACGGTTACACTCATTCATATAAACAACTGTTTTTGTAACATCACCAATTACGCTTGTAAGTAGAGCTGCCATAAAGGCTTTGGGATGTTTCGCCTTCAGATATGCAGTCTGGTATGCAATAAGACCGTAAGCGGCAGTATGGCTTTTATTAAAGCCATATGAAGCAAATGAAATCATATCAGAGAACACAGCATCAGCGGTTTTTGCATCAATACCGTTTCTTACAGCACCGCTAATAATATATTCACCATTTTCATCTTTTAAGCCGTTTATGAAAATCTCGCGCTCACTTTCCATGACATCGCGCTTCTTTTTACTCATAGCGCGGCGCACAACATCAGCTCTGCCATATGAATAGCCTGCAAGAGTTCTGAAAACCTGCATTACCTGCTCCTGATACACCATACAGCCGTTTGTTTCATCAAGAATATCCTTGAGAAGCGGTGTTCTGTATTTTATATGGTCAGGATTTTTTCTGTTATCAAGGTAAGTATCAATAAAGAACATCGGTCCCGGTCTGTAGAGGGCAACCGCCGCGGCAATATCGTGGAATCGTTCCGGCTTCATATTGACTATAAGATTAGTCATTCCGCCACTTTCACATTGAAAAACACCGACAGTATTGCCTTTTGACATTTCAGAAAAAACATCAGGACAATCAAGAGGGATTTTTGAAATATCAAAATCCGGCTCATATGTTTTTATATATTCAATTGCATCATTTATAACAGTTAATGTACGAAGACCGAGGAAATCCATTTTTAAAAGACCTAACTGTTCAATTTCGGTCATAGTAAACTGGGTTACAGTTTGGTCTCCGTTTTTAGCGAGAGGAACATAGCTTGAAACCTCATCTCGTGTAATAACAACACCTGCAGCATGAGTTGATGCGTGTCTCGGCATACCCTCGACCCTTATTGCCATATCAATAAGTTTCTTTATGTTCTCATCGCTATTATAAAGTGCCTTTAAATCGTTATTTTTATTGAGGGCATCTTTAATATCCTTATAATCTCTTGTAATCTGCTTTGCAACAATATCGCCTGTGCTATAAGGCATACCAAGAGCCCTTGCTACATCGCGTACTGCAGCTTTTGCCTGCATTGTACCAAAGGTTACAATCTGCGCTACCCTGTCTTCACCATACTTACGGGTAACGTAATCAATAACCTCGCCCCTGCGTTCGTAGCAAAAGTCAATATCAATATCCGGCATGCTTACTCTTTCAGGATTAAGGAATCTTTCAAAGAGGAGTTTGTTTTCAATAGGGTCAATACCTGTTATTCCCAAAGAATATGCCGCAAGGCTACCTGCCGCAGAGCCTCTGCCGGGCCCTACGGGAATGTTTTTTAACCTTGCAAAACGTATGAAATCGGCAACAATAAGGAAATAATCATTGAAGCCCATTTCATCAATTACAGAAAGCTCGTAATCAAGTCGTTCAATATAACTTGGGGGTATTTTCCCCATATTTTTCTGAAGACCATTTACACATTCATTTTTCAGATATGCTTTATGGTCATCTGTAGGGATATCAAAAAGAGGGAGTTTGGTTACACCAAATTCAAAATCAAAATTACACTGTTCTGCAATAATCTGTGTATTACTGATAGCTTCAGGATAATCGAAGAAAGCCTCTGCCATTTCTTCCGCTGACTTGAGATAGAATTCATCACTTTGAAATTCAAGGGCGTTATCCTCACCTACTACCTTGTTAGTCTGAATAGCGATGAGAACAGTTTGCATATCTGCATCCTGACGCTGGACATAATGCACGTCATTAGTTGCAACGACAGGAATATTAAGTTGACGGGAAAGCTCAATAACGCCTTCAATTACCTCTTTTTCCTCAATCATCCCGTGATTCTGAATTTCAAGGTAATAGTTACCCTCCCCAAAGGTGTTTTTATACCATTGAGCAGTTTCTTTTGCATCTTCATAATTGCGCTGTAAAATCTTTTGAGAAACCTCGCCAAAAAGGCATCCTGAAAGAGCAATCAAGCCCTCGTTATACTTTGAGAGAAGCTCTCTGTCAACCCTTGGTTTTGTGTAAAAGCCATCTACCCAGGCTGAAGAAACAAGTTTGAGAAGATTTTTGTAGCCTGTTTCATTTTTACAAAGAAGAATAAGGTGATAGCGTTGGCTGTCTATTCCGTGAACTTTATCGAATCTGCTACGCGGAGCAACATAGACCTCGCAACCTATAATAGGCTTTATACCCTGTTCTTTACAGGCTTTATAAAAAGCTACCGCACCATACAATACGCCATGGTCAGTTACAGCAAGACTTTTATGACCCGAATTTTTGGCATAGGAAACTAACTCCTCAATGCGACAAGCGCCATCAAGGAGACTATATTCCGTATGAAGATGTAAATGCGTAAAATCTGTCATATCAATTACTTTTGACCGTAGTAGGCGTCCTTACCATGTTTTCTGAAATAATGTTTATCTGAAAGATATTTGTCGATTGGCTCAATCTCGTTTTTCAAGTTTTCTGTTTTCATTGCCATTTCTGCTACAATTTCAAGAACAGCGGCGTTATGAACAGCATCACTTGCGTTTTTACCAAACACAAACGGAGCGTGAGAACGAACAAGAACAGCCGGTGTTGACTGAGTTTCGAGGCCATTTTCTTTAAAATGAGCAACAATAACCTTACCGGTATTAAGCTCATACTCTGTTTTAACTTCTTCTTCAGTCAATGCTCTTGCGCAAGGAACGGCTGTATATGAAAAATCGGCATGTGTAGTACCGTAGGCAGGAATATCTCTACCCGCCTGAGCAAATGCAGAAGCGTTAACAGAATGAGTATGCACAACTGCATTTAATTCGCTGAATTCTTTATAAAGAATGTAGTGAGTTGGTGTGTCTGACGACGGATTATAACCACCTTCAACAACCTTACCATCTTCAAGGGATACAATAACCATTTTTTCAGGTGTTAAATCATCGTATGGCACTCCTGATGGCTTTATCGCAAAAACCCCGGCGTTTCTATCTACCTGAGAAACGTTTCCCCAGGTAAATGGCGCAAGACCATGGGCGTGGAGCTCTTTATTTGCATCACAAACAACCTTTTTCAACTCGTCAAACATAAAATCACCTATATACTTAAATTTAATAAATTATATATCCTATCTAATGGTTTTGTCAATCTCGTATAATATTATAAAAAAATGATGACTTTTGTATTAATTTGTGTTATAGTTATTGTGTGTATATTTAATTTGCATTACGAAAGGATGAACATAATGAAAAAAGCTGCAAGACTGATGTCAGCCGTTGCGCTTACTCTTACAATTATTATTTGCTTTTCCGGTTGCGGACTTGCTGAATTTACCCGTTCACTTATTACAAGCGATACGGATGATGTTACTGCAAATATTCAGGCAGGAGACACAACCTTGCAATACTTTCCAAACAACTCTGTAAATGCCACAGAAAACGCCGTTGCAGGAACAACACAGCCTTCAAGTAATGCTCCTACTCAGGCGCAGACACAGAAGCCTTCAAAGGTTCCGGGTACACAGCAAAATGAAACAGAAAATTCAGGTACACAAGCACCTGAAACAACAAAGAAGCCTAACACAGGGGTAAAAGAAGAGCCGATTAAGGATATACAGGATTTATTGTTTGCAACTGACCCTAACAAAGCAAGTCAGATACTTGAGACTGCAGGCTTTGCTTATGACGAGGCGCAAGGAATTTATTACACCCCACTCTATCCGTGGCAGAGAAACTTCGGCTATAACGTAGGTTTTGACGCAGCCGCACCTATTGCAGGTATGGTATTTGATACCATAAGAATTGAATTTCTCTACGATGAAAGAGAATGGATGGTTCAGATCTGGAAGGGTCAGTATGGTATCACCGCAGGCGCTGAAATAGGTCTTTATAACAGAGACCCTTCAAAAGTTATGCAGTATGACTGCGCCGATGACGAAGACCTTATTGAAATGCAGTTCGATTTCTATAACCAAGGTCAATATGTATTTTCACGCGGACCAGAGAAGCATTGGTGGCTCACAGGATTTAAGATTTTCCATATGGGAATACCTTTCACAATTACAATGGATATGACTCTTAAATTCACAGATAACGCTATGGCTACCGCCTTTTTACAGTCTCTAAAAAAGCAACAGATGAATTCAATTATGAACCCGATTAAATACAAGCGTGCAGGCTCAACAATCAGAATTCTTTGGGGCTCACAGCCGTCAGGAATGGATTTTTAATTATGAATAAACTTACAAAATTTGCTGTTATTGCAGACCCTCATTACTATTCTGAAAAATTAGGCTGTACCGGTGAAGCCTACGAAAGACGTGCAGGCTCCGACCAAAAAATGCTTGCACCTTCAAAGGGTACTATTGAGGCGGCATTCAAGAAAATACTTGAATCGGATGCAGAATTTCTTATGATTGCCGGAGACCTTTCAAACGATGGGGAGCTTTGCTCTCACGAAGAAATACGAGAAATGCTTTATGAATTTAAAAAGCACAAACCGGTTTACGTTATTACAGCAACCCATGATTGGTGCTGCGACGGTAATCCACGCAGATACGAGGGTGAAAACATTTACCACGATGTTGAAACGGTTGCTGTAAATAGGCTCCATGAATTTTATAAAGGTTTCGGCCCTGATGAAGCTATATCCGAGTTTCACACCCATCAAGATAAGGTTTCCTATGTTGTAAGACCTTGCGAAGGTGTTACGGTTTTCTGCCTTGACGATGACCAGAACGGTGAAGGTGGCTCCGGATATTCTGACGAGCATTTCAAATGGATTACAGAGCAGACAAATGAGGCTAAAAAACGTGGCGATATTGTTTTTGGTATGCAACATCATCACCTGCATCTTACCGAGTTTGACAGAGTTATAAACGGCAAGGGCTCAGTTGAATATCGCGAAAAGCTTTGTAAAAAGTTTGCTGATATCGGCTTCCCCGTTATGTTTACAGGCCATTCTCATATGCAACACCTGAGAAAAATATACTCAGATAAGGGTAACCCATTCTATGAAATGAATGTTGGCTCCATAAGCGGCTACCCTGCCCCTATCGTTTATATTGATGCATATAAAAACGGTCTTGATATGAAAACAGAGCATCTTCAGAACTTTACATACAAGGGCAAAGAATATTCAAACGAATATTTAAAAAACCACGCAACAAGACTTTTCACAAAGGTTATTGAAGCTGCGGTAACTAACGAAAAGAGAGATTTTTCTGCATTAGTTGCCTGCCTTGGCGTTTCTGAAGAAAAAGCCAATAAAATATGGTTAATTGCAAGGCCTGCTTTAAAATGGCTCGATAAGCTTACAGTTAAAAAAGCTGCAAGGATTATGAACTTCATATCCTTTGGTAAGGCAATTGATAAAAAAGCTGCTAAAGAAATTGCAGATACTAAAGTTACTGATATGGTTTTCGGCACTTTCCATTCAATACTTGATGGCTCACTTGTAAAGCACGAGGAAGGCTCTGCATACTACACAGTATTTACTCAAGCTATGGCTTTCCCGTATAGACTTGTTAAAAAGCTTAAAATCAAAAACGGTGGGCTTATAAGAACACTTACCCACGTAAAAAATGCCGCACCTGAGTTAATGACAGGCGGACCACTTGATAACAATAATTATTTTATAAGCTTTAAATAAACACAAAACAAATCCCTTTGCTTTTTCAAAGCAAAGGGATTTTTGATTAATTATGAAACAGCCTTATTAACAATTGCCTGATAATCGATTACATCAACAATATCATCCGAATTGCTGTCCGCAGCTAAAGCATACGCGCCATCAAGATTTTGGTGGCCGTTTGAAGCAAGGCCAACCTGCCATGCATCAAGTGCATCGCATACACTGTCGCCGTTGGTATCGCCTTCAACAACTAATGTGAAGTCGCCTACGTACTCATTGCCATCAAAAACAGTAATGATCGTACCTGTACCGTAAAGCTCAAGGTTGCCATAGATATAGCTTGCTGTTGCAACAACAACTGCATTATCTGACAAGCCTAAAATCTCTGCAATATCTTCACTATTTTGCACACTTGTACGTATTATGAAATTATCATAATCTATTTGTGTGTTTTCTGTTTCTTGTATAGCATCCTCTTGTTCAGGAGCATCTACAAGAACATACTTTATGTTATTAGCAACCGCATATTCGTGAGCATAACTGCCATTATTGCAATAAATTGTACCTTCAAAACCGTAAAATGCTCTTGTACCAATACTTGTTACACTTGCAGGAATTACAACCTTTTGAAGTGATGTGCAATTCATAAATGCAAGTGAACCAATTGTTGTTACACCTTCTGAAATTTCTACAGATGTAATTTTTGTATTACCCTTAAAGCAAGAGTTTGCGATTGTTGTAACAGCAACACCTTCATGTACTGCAGGAATTACAACATCTTCCGCTGCACCGATATACGAAACAAGCTTATAGCTATTTGCATCTATTGCAGTTATTGTAAAGCTACATTCAACACAACCTACGGATGAGGTTGTTTCTGTTTTTACATCTTCACAGAACGAACATTTATATGTTGTTGTGTGGGTATGTATATCATCCGAACTTTGAACAACATAATTATGACCAGTTGCCATAATAACAGTAACATCCGCCTTATCCCCACAAACAGAGCAATGATGGGATTTGCTACCGTTCTCTTCGCAGGTGACCTCAACATCTATTGTCCATTCTTCAGAATAATTATGACCCGTTGCAGGGATAACTTCTGTATAATAATCCGAACAGTTATCTCTTTTACAAGTATATGTCATAACGCCATTCACTTCGCAAGATGATGCTTTTGTTACAACGCCTACATCATATTCATGACCAAGTGGAGCAATTTCTACTACATTTGTTTTATGATTACACACTGTACAATGATATGATTTGAAGCCAGGCTTTGTACAAGTTGGATGTAAATCCACAACCCATGTTGACGAGTATGTGTGGCATGTTGCTTCATAGTGTATTTGTCCAGATGTAAAAGCAGTATTGTATCTACCGATATTCACGGCATACAAATGATTATCTGTACCACCATAGAATATGTACGAAAGTGATGAACAGTTTGAAAATGCAGCATAGCCTATAGTTGTCACACTTACAGGCACTACAATTGAAATGAGTCCAATACAACTTCCAAAAGCAAATTCACCTATATTTGTCACACCAGCAGGAATTTCTACAGTATCGAGATTCTTATAACCATAAAATGCATAATCACCTATACTTGTTACACCATCTGGAATTACCAAATCTTCAACAGTCTCACCGTTAAGATAAAAATCTTCTGAACAATTGAGAGGATTAGCTTCTTTATCAGCAAAACTAATTCCGCACCACGCCGCCATATCTGATATATTTACAAAATTCAACATATCACACTGAGCAAAAGCGCTGTCACCTACAGATTTTACACCATTACCAAACACAATTCTCCAAAGCCCTTTACAATAGGCAAAAGCACATGCACCAATTTGTTCAACAGTATTTGGTATTGTGAGAACCTCAATATTTTTACAATTATAAAAAGCATAATCCCCAAGATTAATTACACTATCTGCTATGGTGTAATCTTCGACTTCCTTATTTGTAGGAAATTTAATTAAAGTTGTTTTATTTTTATTGTATAAAACACCATCCTGTGAAGAGAAATTGGGATTGGATTCATCTACAACAAACGAAACCAAATTATCACAATTGCTAAAAGCATGTGCTCCTATAGTTAATACACTTTTTGGGATATTGATTGTTTCAAGACTTTTACAATATTCAAAAGCATTTTCACTTATAGTCTCTACATTTTCACCTATTGTTAGTGAAATTAGATTCATACAACTAAAAAATGCATGTTTACCAATATCAATAACGCCACTACCTATTACAACGCTTTCGAGATATTTACAATCCCAAAAAGCATCATCACTTATACAAACCACGCTATCAGGAATTGTTATTGATTGCAGGGAATGACAATATTTGAATGCTCCATAACCTATACTCACTATGCTGTTTGGTATTGTAACTGAAGTTAAATACAAACAATACGCAAATGCAGTTTCATCAATATGCGTTACAGGCTTACCATTGTATGTTGAGGGGATAACAATTTCTCCATTTACTGATGTGTCACAACCAGTTACAGAATATGATTGGCCATCTTCACTCAATGCGAATGTTAAGCAATCTGGTACTGGCTCTTCGGTAAAATGAATTGTAGCGCTGGTAAGAGCTTCGTTATCACTGTCAATAGATATATTTGCCCAATCAGCTTCTGAGCCACCATAGTAAACATCTTTAAGGTTTGTGCAATTATAAAAAGCAGATTTACCTATACTTGTTACACTATTGGGAATGGTGATAAATTCAAGACCAGAGCAATCAGTGAAAGCACAAACACCTATACTTTGTACACTATCTGGGAGTGTGATAGAGGTCAGGTCTTCACAACCCAAGAAAGCTCCATCGCCTATACTTGTTACTCCATCAGGAATTGTAATAGAAGTAAGACTCCAACAGTAACGGAAAGACTCAACACCTATACTTGTTACACCATCCGGGATAGTAATAGATGCAAGCTTTGAACAATAATAAAAAGCTCTATCACCTAAACTTGTAACGCTATTGGGAATGGTTATAGAAATAAGGCTTTCACAATTATAGAAAGCTCCATCACCTATACTTGTAACACTATCCGGGATGGTGATGGAGGTTAGGCTGCTGCAATATGAGATAGCAGAAACACCTATGCTTGTTACACTATCCGGAATAACAATGGTGGTCAGGCTACTACAACCATTAAAAGCAAGATCACTTATACTTGTTACAGGCTTATCATTGTATGTTGAAGGAATAATTAACTCACCACTTGCAGATGTGTTACAGTCTGTAATGGAATATGATTCGCCATCGGAATTCAATGTATATGTTAAGTAATCAAACACTGGCTCTTCGTAATATTCGGAATAATGAAATGTAGCATTTAACAGACATTCATTTGAAGTATCGATTTCAATTTTTGCCCAATCCTCTTCCGTTCCACTATAGTAAACATCCGTAAGTTTATAGCAATTATAGAAAGCAGATTCACCAATACTTGTTACGCTATCTGGAATATTGATTAATGGTAGGCTTCGACAACCATTAAAAGCAGAATTAATTATGCTTGTTACACTATTGGGAATCAGAACTGATGTAAGATTGTCACAATCACGAAAAACCGAATTTCCTATTACGGTCAAGCCATCAGGAATTATAACAGATGTAATGTATTTACAATCCCAGAAAGCATAATCCGCGATACATTTTGTACCAGGTTTTATTTCGTAAGCGCCTGTTTTTGATAAATCAACATCAATCAAATGATTGCCAATATACAAAGCACCAGACACCCAGTTGTTACTATCTTCATAATACTTAGTTTCTTCAAAAGCACTGCCACCTATTCTTGTTACACTATCAGGGATGGTGATTGATGTTAGAGCTGAACAAAACATAAATGCTGAACCATCTATCCTTGTTACACTATCGGGAATGGTGATTGATGTTAGACTTGTACAAGAATAAAAAGCATAACTATCTATTTTTGTTACACTATTCGGAATGTTAATTGAAGCAAGCTTACCACACTCTTGGAATGCAGAAATGCCTATATTTGTTACACTATCCGGGATGGTGATAGATGTAAGGTTTAAACAATCTGAGAAAAGATTATTATTTATTCTCGATACACCATTTGGAATATTGATTGATGTAAGGCTTTTACAGCGCGAAAAAGCTGCATTGCCTATAATTGTTACACTATCCGGGATGGTGATGGTGGTGAGGCTGGTGCAATTATAAAAAGCAGATTCACCTATACTTGCTACATTTTCACCTATAATAGTAATTGTAAGACCTGTGCAATTATAGAAAGCTCCATCACCTATACTTGTTATACTATCCGGAATAGTAATGGAGGTTAGGCCTGTGCAACCCACGAAAGCATAATTGCCTATACTTGTTACCTTGTCACCAATAACCAAGGTTTTAATGGTCGTTAGTGATGAACACCACGGTGCAGTTGAATAAGAATAATTCGCCATATCTCCCGTACCACTTATAGTAAGTGTACCACTATCGTCAAGCATCCATATAAGATTATCACCACAAGTACCACTACTTGCTGCCTTCGCCTTAACAGCAAACAGACCAGCAAAGTCAACCTCACTAAGCCCTATGTACATAGAGCCAAAGATGATTGTGATTGCGAGAAGGAAAGATAAGCTACGTTTAAATGCTTTTTTCATAGCCAAAACTCCAAATATATATTACAATAATATTGCAGTTTCATATTACCACATATTTACAGAATATATAATTATCATTATTAACAAAAATAACCCTCTTTTTTTGTAAATCTCTCAATTTTTTGATTTAACGCACACGCCACTCCGTAAGGAGTGAGATGGTATTGTTTTGTTATCAGTATCATTATCATTATCATTATCATTATCATTATCATTATCATTATCATTATCATTATCATTGTCACCCTTATTTGCCACCATTTGCCACCATTTGCTTTTTTGGGTTTTCTATAAAACCGTTTGGTTTATTTGGGTTTTCTATAAAACCATTTGGTTTATTTGGGTTTATAAAATAACCGTTTGTTTTTTCTACCCAATTGAAGAAAAGGAGCAAGAGAACTACCCACCACCCCGACTACGCTACGCTTCGTCACGGTCCCCCTCCCTATGCTTACGCATAGGAAGGTAAGGCTTTGCAAATCTTTTAAGACTTTGCACACTTTTAAGACCTTGCAACTATTTTAAAGTTTTATAAATATTGATAAAAAGGACATAAGTATTTTGAGAATAAAAAACGAGTTAGCTGTTTTAAAAACAGTCAACTCGTTTTAAATCATATATAAATTTTATGCCTGGTAAAAACCGATTTTTTTCATTACCTTGTTTAATGTTCTTTGAGAAATTCTTGTAGCCATTTCTGCGCCCTTTTTCATACATTCCTCAAGGTACTTTTTATCTGCAATAAGCTCCTTATAGCGAGCCTGAATTGGTGCAAGCTCAGCACAAACTGCTTCACCTACTGCAGTCTTGAAGTCGCCATAGCCCTTACCCTCGAATTCTTTTTCAACCTCATCAAAGGTTTTTCCTGTGCAACAGGAGTAGATAGTCATAAGGTTATTTATACCATCCTTACCCTCTGCATAGCGCACACAAGCCTCACTATCGGTAACTGCAGATTTAATCTTCTTCATAATCACATTTGGCTCATCAAGCATTGAAATATATGACTTAGGATTATCATCTGATTTACTCATCTTCTTTGTTGGATCCTGAAGAGAGGTAATCTTTGCGCCTGCTTTACCAATGAATGGATCAGGTGTTTTTAAAACGTTACCATAAATCGCATTGAAGCGGTCGCAAATATTTCTTGCAAGCTCAAGGTGCTGCTTCTGGTCTGCGCCGATTGGCACATAGTCTGCATTATAAATAAGAATATCTGCTGCCATAAGAACAGGATAATCAAAAAGACCAACGGAAATATTCTCACCTAAGCGCTGACTTTTCTCCTTAAACTGAGTCATACGCGATGCTTCGCCAAACTGAGTATAACAATTAAGAATCCAGCCTAACTGTGCGTGGGTTGGCACCTGACTCTGAACGAAGATAATATTCTTCTCAGGGTCAAGACCTATTGCTAAAAGAAGAGCATACAACTCAAGCGTATTCTTTTTAAGCTGCTGAGGATTCTCGCGGAACGTGGGAACTGTTATTGAATGAAGGTCTGCAACGCCATAAAGACAATTGTAATCTTCGCACATATTTGCCCAGTTTTTTAGCGCACCAAGGTAGTTACCAAGAGTTGGTGTACCTGTTGGCTGAATACAGCTTAAAACTATTTTCTTTTTTTCTACTGTTGTGTTTTCCATATTTAAACTCCGTTATATTTATATCAGAAAAGACCTGTGATTTTGCCGTCCTCTGTAACGTCAATACGCTCTGCAGCAGGGCTCTTGGGAAGACCCGGCATTGTCATAATATCGCCTGTAAGGGCAACTATAAAGCCTGCACCTGCAGAAACCTTAAGGTTTCTGACTGTAACCTTGAAGCCTTCGGGAGCACCAAGCTTCATTGGGTCATCAGAGAAGCTGTACTGTGTTTTCGCAACGCAAACAGGAAGCTTACCAAAGCCATCGGCAACAAGAGATTCTGCCTGTTTTTTAGCATTAGCAGTAAGCTCAACACCTGTACCGCCATAAACCTTTGTTACGATTGCATTAAGCTTTTCTTCGATTGTTGTATCGTCCTCATATGAATATGTAAAGCCTGAATTATCTTCTTCTGTGCAAAGACGTACAACCTCTTTTGCAAGCTCAACGCCACCTTTACCGCCTTCAGCCCATACATTTGAAAGAACTGTGTTTACCCCTAATTCTTTGCATTTTGCGATAATGAAATCAATTTCCATATCTGTATCTGTAGGGAAGCGGTTAACCGCAACAACACAAGGAAGATTATAAACATTTTTAATATTTGAAACATGGCGAAGAAGGTTTGGTATACCGTTTCCGAGTGCTTCAATATTTTCTTCACCTAACTGGTCTTTCTTAAGACCACCATGCATTTTAAGAGCACGTACAGTTGCAACAACTACAACTGCATTTGGCTTAATGCCTGCAGCACGGCACTTGATATCAAGGAACTTTTCTGCACCTAAATCTGCACCGAAGCCTGCTTCTGTAATAGTATAATCAGCAGTTCTGAGAGCCATTTTTGTAGCAAGAACTGTGTTACAACCGTGAGCAATATTAGCAAAAGGACCACCGTGAACGAAAGCAGGTGTGCCTTCAAGTGTCTGAACAAGGTTTGGCTTAACTGCATCAACAAGAAGAGCTGTCATAGCGCCCTGAGCTTTAATATCGCCACATGTTACAGGTGCGCCGTCGTAGTTATATGCAACTACGATTCTTGCAAGACGCTCTTTAAGGTCAGTAACAGATGTTGCAAGGCAGAAAACAGCCATAATTTCACTTGCAACAGTAATATCGAAGCCGTCTTCACGAGGAACACCCTGCATTCTGCCACCTAAACCATCAACAATATTACGAAGCTGACGGTCATTCATATCCACGCAACGCTTCCATGTGATACGTTTAACGTCAATACCGAGAGCATTACCCTGTTGAATATGGTTATCAAGCATTGCAGCAAGAAGGTTGTTTGCCGCACCGATAGCGTGGAAGTCGCCTGTGAAATGAAGGTTAATATCCTCCATAGGAACAACCTGAGCGTAGCCGCCACCTGCTGCACCTCCTTTAACACCAAAAACAGGACCTAAAGAAGGCTCACGCAGAGCAACGCAAGTATTGTAGCCTAAAATATTCATACCATCTGCAAGACCGATTGTAGTTGTTGTTTTACCTTCGCCTGCAGGAGTTGGTGTAATAGCGGTAACAAGAACAAGCTTACCGTCTTTATCTTTAGTTTTAAGGTATGATAAATCTACCTTTGCCTTATATCTGCCATAAGGCTCAAGGAATTCATCCCCTATACCTGCCTTTGCGGCAATTTCACCGATAGGCTTCATTTTACAACTCTGTGCAATTTCAATATCGCTAAGATAAGCCATTTTCATAATCCCCTTTATTCTTCTATAGTTAATTTTTCACGACAAAGATTTTTGAAAAACTCAAAATTTTCTTCACCACAAACATCTATATTGTTTATTAATGATGCCTGATATGTGTCAAAAAGCTTTTGTTTCGCTGAAGGAGTTTTAGCCTTTTCAATCTGTTCAACCAAGCATGTAAATGAATCATAAATAAAACCACGTATGATTTTATCCTTCCTCGCACGCAAATCTTCAAGCTGTTCTGTTGGAGTATGGCCTTCAAAACGCCAATATGGCTCTATTTTCTGAAGCTCCTCTGTACTCGAAATCAACTCTTTCATAGACTGAAAGAACAATTGCGGATGCTTAGTTGTATTTACATGATGGGCGGCTGTTGAGCCGATTTTCACGTTCTTTACAACGAAATTATTTATTGCTGTAACAAGCAAATCCTGAGATAGCAGCTTTCTTGTTACAGGAATTGATGACACAATTTTTTGTATTTCAATTTTTTCATCCCGCTCAAACTGACGAGGCTTATAAACATACCCCTTCTGCTCGGGCTTTTTCTTTTTAAAAAACATATTTAATGAACATCTTTAACCCTATATCCGTAAGAGTAATAACTGCTTCGTACGCCGTTTTTATATGCTCTTACAGTATAAGTGTAGGTTTGCCCTTTCTTTGAAGTGGTATCGTAAAATGTTGTGGTTTTACCATTTTTAACAGTACCTACAAGTTTCCAGGTTGATGTAGGAGTTTTTCTGTAAACGTAATATCCCTGTGCATTGGGGCTTTCAGTATATTTCACCTGCATACCCTTAGCAGTACTTTTAACATTATTCGCCTTAGGCGTTTTCAGGAAAATTGTTCGCCTGCCGTTTGTGTTATAAGTACTCATATATTTACCATTAAAGGATTTAACTGTGTAAATATAAGTAGTACCGCTCTGAGTATTTGTATCAAGGTAAGATACCTGATCAGCATCATTTATAACTGCAATTCTGAGCCATCCTGATGAAACTGTACGCCTATAAACGTAGTAACCCTTTGCACCTGCGCACTTTGACCATTTTACTTGTATACCGGAAACTCTGTTTTCAACAGTAAATCTCATCGGCGACTCCATTGCAATTACAGCACCGCCGGGCTGAGAATCACTGCTTTGCGAATTACCTGCTGTTACATCAACTTTATAGAAATACTCTGTTCCGTATGACAAGTTCTTATCTACGAAAACTCTCTCATTACCCTTTGCGGTATAAATAAGGCTCCAACCTGATGAAGCTGTTTTTCTGTACACCTTAAAGGTATCTGCAGGGCCTGAATATTCCCAACGAACTGCAACACCGGCAGCCACATTATATACAGCTATTCTTGGTTGGTTGAGGAATGCTTTTGAAATACCTGTGGCGTTATAGGTGCTTTCAGCAGTTGCATTTTTAGCAGAAACTGTATATGAATAGGTCTTGCCTGCTGAAACATCTGAGTCGGTAAACTGAGTATTTGAGCTGGAAACAGTTGCATATAGCTTCCACTGTGTATCTCCCGTAGTTTTGCGGTAAATACAATAATTATATGCACCGTTTACTGCCTGCCAGCTGATTGTTATACCATTTGCACCGGCTGAAGCAGAAAGAAGTTTTGGTTCTTTTATGTAGTAACAGGAAAGACCTTCTTTGTTGTAATAGCCATTACCAACGCTATTAAATGGTTGAATAGCATATTCGTTAACATAGTTTTCTATTGGCTTTGTATCAATATATGAATACTTGTCCTGACCATTTACAACATCAATAACATCCCATGTATTATAAACGCTTTTCCTGAGAATTTTATAGGACGATGCTCTTGAAGCAGGAATCCATTCAAGAAGAATTCCGCTTGAAGTAATCCTTGCTGTATACAGACGAGAACAATCGGTATAAACTGCAAAATATGTAAGTTCATTTTCTTTTGCATATTGTTCTCCGATTGAACCGGGACAAGCATAAAGTGAAAAATTATTATTCGGAGCTATAACAACAAACTGGTCTGCAGTATAGCCTATCTGCTCCAGGTAGCTTTGGCAGTTATCGGGAGTAATAACGCCATGAGATACGCCTGCAGAATCGAGGAACGCTTCTATTCCCTCTAAATCAAGCTGATACCCATATCCGAAAGAATACCAGCCAAGATAAGTTATGGTTGTTGGCAAAGCAATCTCGGTTAAGTTGTCGCAAGCAAGAAATGCACTATCATAAATCCTCTGAAGACCGGCATCTATACTTACTTTTTCAACAGCTGAGCCTGCAAACGCCATATTTCTGATTTCGCGCACATTCCACGGAATTAACACCTCGCGAACCTGAGACATATAAAAAGCGTAAGGAGCTATAACATTGACGCTTGAAGGTATCCTGAATTTATGATAACTGTCTTCAACAAACTTACCGGGAGCACTTACAATAAGGGTTTTCATATCCTTAGAGTAAACGTCGCCATCAAAGGATTTATAATATGGGTTGTTTTCGGAAACTGTTATACTTTTTATCGGAGAATTAAAAAACATTTTTCCTGAAAGATATTCAACCTTTGATGGAATATGAATCGACTTTATTCCTGTGTAAGCAAAAGCGTTATCGCCTATTCTTTCAAGGCTTTCAGGAAGAGTTATGCTTGTAAGGTTGACCTCATACATAAAAGCATTTTCCATAATGCTTTTTACACCTTCACCGATTGTTACCTTAGTAACATAGCACTGAACCTCTTGTTGAATTCCAAACCATGAATCATCAGTATAGTTAGGCATATAGCCATTACCTGTTATTGTAAGTGAAGCAGAAGCGGTTGTTCTGTCATAGGTAAAACTCCAGTTCAATGGACCGTTTGAGTCATCAGATGTATCCTGCATTGTACCTGTAACTGTACCCCTGACACCTGTTGCAGCGCTAGCGCTGACTGCTGAAGAAAAGGCAAAAGTTACCATTAACACAAGAGTTAGTAAAGCACTTATGATTCTTTTACTCATAAAAACACCCCTAAATTACATATCCTCCGTTTACCGAAACAACCTGACCTGTTATAAAATCCGCCTTATCAGAAGCAAGGAAAGCTACCATCTGAGCAATGTCGTTTACCGAGCCTATTTTGTTAAGCGGTGTTTCTTCTTTTAAAACAGCCTTATCTTCTTCAGTAAAGGAGCTGAGCATATCTGTTTCAACAACACCTGGAGACACTGCATTCACTGTAATGCCTGAAAGACCTTCTTCCTTGGCAAGAGCTTTAGTAAGACCTATAAGCCCCGCTTTAGCTGCGGAATAATGCACCTCGAGAGAGGCTCCCACCTCTCCCCACATAGATGCTATATTTATAATTTTACCTGATTTTCTACTAATCATAAACGGAAGCGCGCGCCTGCAGCAATTAAATGCACCTGTAAGATTTGTACCAATCATACGCTGCCACATTTCGTCAGTAATATCCGTAAAAAGCGCTTGCTCCGCTATACCCGCATTGTTGACAAGAATATCAACTCCGCCAAATATTTTTTCTATTTCCGAAAACATTTTTTCAACATCGTTGGAAAGTGATACATCTGCTTTAAAAATCTCCACAGATGCTGAATCAGAAAGTTCCGTTTTAAGAGCCTGCGCTTCAACCGCGGATGTATTATAATTTATTGCTACATTGTAGCCGTTTTCGGCAAACACACGACATATAGCCGCACCTATTCCTTTAGCACCACCGGTAACTAAAGCTGTTTTTTTATTATTCAACTGATTCATCTGAAGCTAAAACTGCATTTGGTTCAATAGCGCCAATTATATCTGATGCACTATCCTCTGTTAATGTTGTTTTCTTATAGTCTGCAGGAGGAGTAAAAAGAGACATAGGAGCTATTGAAGAAACACTGTCGTAATACATAACACTATTATCTTCTGCAGTTGTTTTAATAATTGTTTTACCGATAAAGTAATCTTTGTTGCCGTTGTCATACTCTACAACGTTATATGTTATACCGTCTTCAACTTCTGTGGTTTTTGAAATAATCTTTCTGTTGAAGTCAAATGGGTCATCCATAAGCAATTTCCCGAACTCGTCGTCTTTTGCAGTTTCCTCAATCTGCTCCTTAGGAATTTCAATATACATTTTATCCGGAACAGAAAGGAGATACCACATATCTCCACCAATAATAACGCCCATTGGAACGTCGTTATAAACCATTGAAACTGAAGAGTATTTACCATTTTTAGCAATCTTATAATTCTGGGCAACGCCTTGAGAATCAACAAGGCGGACATTAATCATATACTGATTCGAACAAAGAACTGTAGCATCATCCTGAACATATGGAACCTCTGGTGCCGGCACGCTACCTGTATCTCCGTTAATATCGGGAGCTGTGTTTTCTGTGTTAGGCTTGGCTGCATTCTGCTGATTCTGGATAGCCTGCTGAACACGATCCTGAGATACACCCGTTGAAATACCTGACTGAGTAATAGGCGCATAGAAATTCTTTTCCTCTTCCTTATCCTGAGCCGACATTGTTACCGTTTCAGTAGATATAACGGTTCCTTCTTCATTTGTAACCTCAACAACAAGAGTAGGCTCCTCATAAGTTGTTGGAACATTGGTTGTATTATTTTTTCCATCAAGGTTTACTTTTGCTTCACAACCACAAAGAGTAATAATAGATGCCACAAGAACAATTGCTACCATTGATACAACAAGTTTTTTCATAATTCCTCCAAGACGAAAACCATGTTTTTAAATTAATAATTTCCGCCAATTTATTTTTTATATACTATAGAAAAATTTTACCATAAACCATCACCAAAAAGCAATAAAAATGAAAACTTATAAAAGTTTATTTACAAAATAGTTAAATATTATTTATTTTCTTTGCTTTTTATCTTCTTTTACAAGCTTACGGATATACTGAAAAGTTGCATCTTCACCTAATTCCGAAAGCATAACAAGTAATGATTCAAGTAAATCTGAAGTTTCAGGATGAATGACACGCCTTCCCTTCGCCTTCATAAAATACTCTATTGGTGATTTGTCGTTATAGCTTTTGCCATTGTAGATTTTGCCTGCGGCAACTCTGTCGCAAAACATTTCTGCAACATAGCGCATAGGCATTTTAACAGGCTCAACAACCTTTGATTTTGGATTATAATCAGTCCAATACTCAAAGTGATGCTTATTTCTGCCTTTATGGTGTATCCACGCAAGTGAATAGCCAAACTCTGCACGCTCGGTCTCATTAGGACTATGGGTGCCTGCATAGTATTTCATACCCGGGATAAACTCCGTCGGAGAATACTTTGATAAATCATGGCGCAGACCTTGCCAGAAAACACCCGCCTTAAAGCAATGGACTATTACAACATGGCGATGTTTTGTTATTGTTTTAAAATGCTTAATTGGATGTATCATAATTATTTAATTCTGAAAACATAAAGGTGTTCTGAATTCACATCTTCGGGAGAGCAGATATCTGCGTTAAGAGCTAATTTGCCACCGCAATCGGAAGCAATAACCTTTGCATCGCTGCCAAGAAGAGTAATTTCATAGTTATCTTTATAATCAATCGCTTCAAATACTGTTTCTTTTGATGGAAATCTTTCGGTTATTGCGTAAATAAAACCGTCTCTCTGAGTGTAATATACACCTTCAGGAGCTTTATTAAAGTAAACCTCGCTATCGTAAATAGCTTCGCCATTAACTTCAAGCCATTTACCCATACCTAAAAGGCGTTCCTCCATAAGTGGTGGAATTGTACCATCACCATCAGGACCGATATTAAGAAGGAAGTTACCACCCTTTGAAACAAGTGAGCAAAGCGTTTTAAGAAGCTCTTTAACAGAAAGATAGTTTTCGCAACCCTCTTCCTTATTTATACCGAAAGAGCAACCTATACCGCGACACTCTTCAAACGGTCTGTCAAGCTCAACATCCTCAATTCTTCTTTCAGTTCCGAGGTAAACATCGATAATGCCGTACTCAGTAGTAAAGTTACCGCCTTTTCTTCCGCGAGTTTCTTTACCCCAACGGTCATTAGGTACAATAAAATCTTTAACGGAAGACTCATTGTAAAGCCACTGTAAAAACTCTGTTGAATGCCATACTGAGCTTTCATGCTCCCACTCACCATCAGTAAAAAGAGTATGGGGCTGATACTTTTCAACAAGTTCTTTAAGCATTGGATGAAGGTGCTCAAGAGCATATTTTTCAGGGTCTTCAAGGTAATATGGATGCCACCACTCATAAACTGAATGATAAACACCAAATTTTACACCCGTACCTTCCATTGCATTTTTAAGTTCCATAAGGAAGTCGCGTTTCGGAGCGCATTCAACCGAGTTAAGACCAGGTGCATACTTTGTTTCATAAAGGCAATAGCCATCATGATGCTTTGAAACGAAGTTTATATATTTAGCACCTGAACGTTTGAAAAGAGTTGCCCACTTCTGAGCATCGAAGCGTTCACCCGTAAATTCGTCTTTGAAATCATAATATGGTCTCGAATTATAATGCTCTTTATGATACGCCTTATATTTTTCCTGCGCAGGAGTCTGAGGTTTTTCCATATTACAAGCATAACCATACCATTCAGCATAATCCTTGATAGGTGCATAAGCAGGGATACTATAGAGACCCCAATGTATAAAAATACCGAACTTTGCCTTGCCGAACCATTCAGGCACCTTACGGCTATTTAATGATTCCCAGTTGTTTTCGTATTTCATAACGCTACCTCTTTCTGTATACCTCAACACAAAAATGAACTGTTGTTGTAAGTTCTTTTTTGTTAATTATTTTTTCTGCATCTTCTCTGCTTGTTTTGTAATAATACGGCGTCATTCTGAAAAGATTTAGAATATCTTCTGAATCAGTAAGGTTTATTTCATATTTGATTTCCTCTTCAGAAACAAGGTCGAATAACTCTTCATTTCTTATTTCAGGCTTATTCTTGTACGGATTATTGTACAAAACACTTTTAAGACCCCACAGATGTTCTTCAAGTGGCACCGCTTTAATAAGAAGTCCGTTTTCCTTCAAAACTCTATAGAACTCATCATAAGCGGATGGTGCGAAAATGTTAAGAACGCAATCAACAGTCGAATCTTCGAAAGGAAGATTAAAAGCACTCGCTACGGCAAACTGCCTTTCCTTCATAGACTTTGATGCATATCTGAGAGCATCCTTGGAAATATCAACACCGTAAAAATCTGTTGAGAGAACTTCAGATATTGCATTTGAGTAATAACCTTCACCGCAACCTACATCTACAATAACACTATGGCAATTTACATGGTTTTTCACTGTTTCACACAACTTATTGCTTAGCTTTTCGTAAAAACCTTTTCCTAAAAAATCACGACGGGAGCGGACCATAAGTTTATCATCACCATGGCGTTTAGAGGAGCTCTGTTGGCTCATGAGTAAGTTTACATACCCGTCTTTAGAAATATCAAAGCTATGACCTTGAGAGCAGAAATATTGCCTTTCACTCTTATTAAGTTTATGCTTACAAACAGGACAAATAAATTCAGACATAACCCTTACCACGAATTAAAGGCTACCAAGGGTAGCCTTATAATTTTAATCTTCAATAAGGAGCTTTTTAAGCTCGCTCATAAATGTGTTAATATCCTTAAACTGACGATAAACTGACGCAAAGCGCACATATGCAACCTCATCGATATCTTTGAGCTTATCCATTACATATTCACCGATTTTAACAGAAGTAACTTCTCTATCAAGTGAATTCTGAAGTTCCGCTTCAATCTCGTCAATAGCCCTTTCAATAACATCAACTGAAACAGGACGCTTTTCGCATGCGCGCATCATACCATTGAAAAGTTTATCGCGATCAAACACTTCACGTGATTTATCCTTTTTTACAACAACAATAGGTACGCTTTCAATAATCTCGTATGTAGTAAAACGCTTAGCGCAACTCATGCATTCACGACGACGACGGATACGCTCACCCTCGTCTGTTGGACGGGAGTCAATAACCTTACTTTCTTCGAAACTGCAAAAAGGACATTTCATAATGTGCACCTCGTTTAAAAAAATATATATAATTATACCAAATACAGTATTGTTATGCAATACTTTTAACAACATTTTGGGTTCAATTACCATTGATTTTTATAGTATTTTAATTTATTCTTGTTCTGGTGATTATTAAAATGACAATAATAAAAAAAGCGTGTGAAGGCTACCGTGAATTAGGCAGCAACACACGCTTAATTATAAGAATAACAATTATATTGTTTTATACACTTCTGTTTACTGCTGTGTACACTCTTACAGCAACACATTCAAAGATGCATTACGAATTACTTTTACTGACAGACCCACTTATTGAATGCGCAAAAAGTGTTTGTGGAATCGGTTTTTTAGGAATAGTTATTTCAGGAATTACTGAAGGAAAGAAAAAGAGTTAAAGCTCACGGAAATTGAAACCGTTACCATCAATCGTAGCAAGATATGATTTTCCTGTTTTAATTTCTCCCGAAAGAAATTTTTCTGATAACGGGTCTTCAATATATGATGTTACAGCCCGTCGCAAAGGCCTTGCACCATAAACTGTATCCATACCCTTTTCTGCTATTTTTTCAATTACATCATCTGAGAATGTTAAATCAACACCTGATTTTTTACATCTGGAAGATAACTCCGAAAGCATTCGCCGCGATATTTCTTTTATATCATCTTTTGTAAGAGCGTTAAAAACAATAAGCTCATCTACCCTGTTAATAAACTCAGGTTTAAAGAAATCCTTTGCTTCGCGTAGAACAAGCTCCTTTATTTTATCGTTTGATTTCGCGTTACCGTTATCCTCCTGAAAGCCTATGGATTTTGCATTTTTAGAAATAAGCCTTGCGCCTATGTTAGATGTCATAATGATTATACTATTTTTGAAATCGCATTTGCGACCTGTTGAATCTGTTAAAACTCCGTCCTCTAATATCTGCAACAAAAGGTTGAATATTTCTGTATCTGCTTTTTCGATTTCATCAAAGAGCACTATAGAATAGGGCTGACGGCGGATTTTTTCCGTTAACTGACCACCCTCGTCATAACCCACATAACCCGGTGGCGCACCAACAAGACGGGATACAGAGTGTTTTTCCGTATATTCGGACATATCAAAACGAATTATATTCTGTTCTGAACCGAAAACAGTTTCTGCCAAGGCTTTTGTAAGCTCTGTTTTGCCCACACCTGTAGGACCAAAAAATATAAATGAGCCTATTGGTCTTTTTGGGTTTTTAAAGGAGGCTCTGCCTCTTCTTATTGCCTTTGAAACAGCACAAACAGCTTCATTTTGTCCTACTATACGGTCATGTAATTGTTCTTCAAGAGCGAGAAGTTTCTGGGCTTCATCCTTGGTTATCTGAGAAACAGGGATACCACAAAGAGAGGATACAACACGAGCAACATCGTCTGCTGTAACAGTTCCTTTATTAACCCTGATATTATCCTGCCAATACTGTTTCTTACTTCGCAAAACTGCTGACAACTCTTTTTCTTTATCCCTAAAATTCGCGGCAGTTTCAAAATCCTGATTTTCAATAGATACTGTCTTTTTTCGTGCAACCTCAGAAAGCTTCCCCTCAAGTTTTTTTATATCTTCAGGAGGAATATAGCTTTTAAGACGCACCTGAGAAGACGCTTCATCAATCAAATCTATAGCTTTATCAGGCAGAAATTTATCTGTCATATAACGCACACTTAATGAAACTGCCGCATTAATTGCGTCATCAGATATTTCTACACCATGATGCTTTTCGTATAGACCACGAAGACCTTTAAGCATTTCAATTGCAGTTTTTTCGTCAGGCTCATTAACAAAAACTGTTTGAAAACGTCTGTCGAGAGCTGCATCCTTTTCTATAAACTTTCTATACTCATCAATTGTTGTAGCTCCTACAACCTGTATTTCTCCACGGGCAAGACCCGGTTTTAAAATATTTGCCGCATCAACTGCGCCTTCAGCTGAGCCTGCTCCAACAATATTATGAAGTTCATCTATAAAAAGGATTATATTTCCATCTGATGAAACCTCTTCAATAATATTTTTAATGCGCTCCTCAAAATCTCCCCTGTATTTTGTGCCGGCTACCATACAGGTTAAATCAACGCTGACGACCTGCTTGTTTTTTAATATTTCAGGAGCTCTTCCGCTTGCGATTTCTAAAGCGAGACCTTCTGCAATTGCTGTTTTACCAACCCCTGACTCACCAATGAGGCAAGGGTTATTTTTTGTTCTGCGACAAAGAATTTCTATAACTCGTTGAATCTCTTTATCTCTACCGATAACAGGGTCTATTTCCCCTGATTCACAAAGCATACTAAGATTTCTGCTATATTTCGCAAGAGTCGGCTTTGATTTCGATAACTTGTTTTGTTTTTCTTCCTGTTCTTCTCTCCTTTGAGAATTATAACCACTAAAAAACTCATACGGTTGAACACCAAGAGAAATTAACACACGACAGCCTGCAGAATCTGTTTCACGCACAAGAGCATTAAGAAGCTGCTCTGTGCCTGCTTCCCTGTTCATTTTTTTATTATTAAGAGAAAGCGCGTTTTCAATTATTTTTCTGCAACGCGGAGTAATATCATCAGGCGTCAAAGAGGTCGGCATTCCTATTCCGACTGTTGCTTTTATTTGCTCCTCAGCTTTTTTATAACTGATTTTTTTCACACCAAGAATAGTGGCTGAAACCATTTTTGAATCTGATAAAAGGCCTAAAAGAATATGTTCACTACCAATATAGGTATGCCCCATATTTTCTGCGCTTTCCACCGCATAATTCAAGGCATTATTGGCACTTTCAGTAAAACCTGTAAACTTATACATAACTACTCCAAATCTTTTGTTATTGCCAATGTAAGCAAGGTAAAGTCATCATTTTTAGGTGGTTGAGAATCCCTTATAACCTTTGCTATATCTGTTGTAAATTGTTTAACATTTCCGCTACTGAAAACCTTAAGAGCGTTCCTTAATTGCCAGAAATCTTCTTCACGAACGCCGTCTGAACACATAACAATAACATCGCCAGCGCCTACCGTAGCTGTTCCTGAGCTTACTTCAACGCCACTTAATATGCCCAACGGCAATGAATCAAAACCTAAATCTGAGATTTTGCCTCTTCGTTTTACCAATGTATCCTGAGCGCCACATTTATAGAATTCGGCATTGCCTGTATATGAATCTATAGCTACTAAATCAAGAGTTACGGAACACTCATCACCTGATTTTGAAATAAGTGAAGTATTAACTGTATTAATTGCAGAATTTATTCCAAAGCCTGCTTTTATAAGCTTTTCAAGGAGATTTACGGCAAGACTCGAGGCAATTGCTGCCTTTGAGCCTGTGCCCATTCCGTCGCAGATAATGGCATAAAAATACCCTTTTGAATCTTCAAAAGTAGTGTATGTATCACCTGAATATTTTTCTCCGTTCGCATTAAATTGAACACCCGAACTGATAACCTTATATTCAGGGTTTTCTCTATAAATTGCCCTGATATAACCCTCAAAGTCCTCTACTTCAGGTTTATTAAGTGTTCTGCCTGATATTGCTGAAAATCTATATTTAGCATTTTTAATAGCCTTAATATCAGCAGGCTTTCTGAATCGCATTTCAATAACGACTTTTTCTGAGGTATCCCATATACAACAACTATCTATTGTCTGAATTCCCATTCCCGTAGCAGCAGCCTTACAACGAGCGGCAATATCCATATCATAGCGCGCTTGCTCATCAAGCTCACCGCATAAGGAAGTTAAAAGACCCGAAACATTTGTAAATTGCTCAGATGCGAGAGTTTGAATTTCTTTTATTCTTGTTTCTGTTTTTTCGTGCATTTTGCATTCCGAAAAATATTTATTAAATGAACTTGCAACATTCTCGGTTCGGATACAAACTCCCGAAAAGCTCTGCGGCACATTCTTATATTCTAGGTAAGCACCTTGCTTTTTCATTTCAAGAAGATTATTAAAGTTTTCTTCTGTCTCTTTGCGAAGTTCTTTCCAACAATTATCATACAGTCCACATGAAGCGCAAACAGAAGAACGGACCTTAAACGGAATGCGTTCACACTTTGATTTTTCTGATTTTGCAAGAACAGAATTAACACTATCAAGAGTTTCACATATTTCTGCAGAAAATTCGGATGCCTGTTGAAGTTTATTTATTATATTGTTTTTAACTGAATCAACTATGGGCAATGAGACTGCAGGACTGAAAAATTCATAAAGCTGATAACCGAATTTCTGACTCACTATAAAAAAAGCAATGACGGAAACTGCTGTCTCAACAACTACAGGATACACATTACCGCTGTAATTTGAAATTATTCCCAGAATTATACCCGAAAGAGAAAAAGCGCAAACAGATGCAAGTCTGCCAAAAGACGAAGCCGCACCGCAAAGAAGTCCACCTAAAGAGTAAAAAGACAAAAGGAACAAATCGTCTGTACCAAAACACATTGTTATACCGCAACAAATGCCTACAACAGCTCCACCGGCTTCCCTACCGTAGTATGCGCAAAGAAGCACTAAAAAGGACGCAATTATGTGGGCAAAGGAAACATCAAACAACTCAACGTATCTGAATGATAAAAGCAAGAGAGAACCTGTTATTACAATTGCAGTTATCTCCTTTGATGTTACTGCTTTTATGCCACCACGAACAGTCAGGTATGCTTTGCTTTTAGAGAAAACAAAGGCGCAGGCACCACCTACACACGCCTCGCAAAATTTTACAAGCAAGTTAAAAGCAGTTATACCATCAGATAAAACAACAGCAACGCCGGTAACAAAAATACAAACAAACGAAACTGCAGAAGGTGTTGCAACGTGGTTTTTAACAGACGGAAAGGCTTTAAGAGCAGTTGCAATTACTGCTAAAGCAAGTGTTGACGATGTGTAGCGTAATGCGCTGATAGAATCAAGGGAAATAAAATATCCCAATGATGCGCCAAGGGCAGCAGTTACTGTATATTTCCCTGAAACACAGCCTGTAAAAGCCACACCAAATGGTGAAAAATCATTGTTAAACCCTGACAAGCTGAAAAGCACTCCCAAGCCGAAACAACAGACATGTCTAAGAACCGCTAAAACATTCAACCACTCAACGAACTTGTTCCCTTTCTGTTTACACACTCTCACAGCTTCATATACACTCATATAACTTCTCCTGATTGGTTTTTTATAATTTTAAACCCTCAAGAGAAAAATAAAGGTCGTAATATGGGGATAATAAAAAGAAGTATTTGTCGATAAAACGTATATAAGATAATATATGATATTTTTATAAAGTTTTCTTATAAACAATGTTTATCTGACGTATCTTCTGCAGGATTTTCGTCCTCTCTGCCTCTAAAGAATTCAAGAGGCCGTTCTGCCATATAATCAGACGTACCCTGAGCTATTGCAGGAAAATCGTTTTCATTATTTGCGGTTGGTTGGATATTGTATGTTCCGTAAGTGTTTATTATCTCCTCACAGGTTTCAGGACAAGAGCGGAATGGTGTTGCAGGAATATCTATAGGAACGTTAAAGTTCTCCGCACTTACAGGACTTTCTGCTGACTTTGAATTCTTTTGTATTTTTATTTTTGGTTTATCATTTTTATAAACATTATTGTTATTTTTCATAAAAAAATCTTCCTTTCAAGAAACTACGAATAGTGTTTCCTGAAAGGAAGAATGTATACAAAACAAAAAGCACTGCCGAAGCAGTGCTTTTTGGCACCCCCAATAGGAATCGAACCTATAACTAACCCTTAGGAGGGGTTTATTATATCCATTTAACTATGGAGGCATATTAACCATAAAACTTGCAATAAGGGGTTTATTATTACGAGCGTAGCGAGTAACAAGGTTCTGACACGTAGTGTCAGGTTCTTATATCCATTTAACTATGGAGGCATATTAACTATATATTTTTGATAGGTGATTTATTGTTACAAAAAAGCATAAACCGAACAAAGATAATTATATCAAAATATAAACAAAAGTCAATAAAGATTAGTAAAATACGGTGATGCAAATTGATGCACATCACCGTATAGCTTATTTTTTCTTCTTTTTAAATATAACAAACTTGCTGAAAAAGTAATTAAGTATTACGACAACAATGGAAAGTAAAATTTTGATTACAAGCTGACCTGAAACCTCAAAAAACAAAATTGAAAATGAAAAGTCAGCCAATTTAAGCACACCAACAAAGAGCAACATTCCGCCTTCTTCAAATCCGAAGCTTAAAAGACGGGCAACAACAAACTCACTAAATTCTTTGAGCGCAATCTTTAATTCCCAGCTTTTTGAATTAAAAACATATAGCTTATTAGTAACAAACGCTACAACAACACCGGCAAACCACGCCAAAGCGTTATTTATCATAAAATGCTCTTCACCAAATAATTTAGTGAAAATTATAAATGTAAGAAGATTTGCAAGAGTTGTACCTACGCCACATATTGCATAAAGTATAAATTCTTTATATTTCAGATAAATTGGTTTTAATTTTTCAATCATCTCTCTTAAGGTGCTCCTTTAAGATATAAATAGGCCTGTTTTTTGACTGAATATAGATTTTCGAAATATACTCGCCCAATAAACCGAGACAGAAAAGCTGCATACCACCAAGTAAAAGGACAAGAACAACTATAGTAGCATAACCGGGCACATCTATACCGAAAAAAAGCTTTTGGATTACTACCACAAGAAGATACACTACAGATAAAACTGAAGTAGCAAGTCCCACGCCTGTTGATATTTTAAGAGGGAAAGTAGAGAACGAGATTATACCATCAAGAGCATATCTGAAAAGCTTCCAGACGCTCCATTTTGTTTCACCAAATTCGCGATCTTTAACTTCGTATGGGATATACTTTGTATTAAAGCCTACCCAACTGAAAATGCCTTTAGAGAAGCGCTGACGCTCACTAAGACTTATAACTGCATCCACCATATTTCTTTTCATAAGGCGGAAATCCGATGCACCGTTCACAAAATCAACCTCTGCAAGTTTATTTATAATCTTGTAAAATGCAGATTTTGCACCTGACATTGCCTTACCTTCTTTGCGGTTTTCCTGATAAGCGGCAACGCAATCTATTGTTTCGTCTTCATTCATAACCCTAAGCATTTCAACAACCACACAAGGGTGTTGCTGTAAATCTGCATCTATAATGCAAACGAGGTCGCCTTTGGCATTAGAAAGACCAGCGTATATCGCAGCTTCCTTACCAAAATTACGGCTGAAGCTAAGCACCTGAACGCGAGAAGAATCAATTTCATAAATCTTTTTAAGATTCTCCTCTGTTTTATCTGTACTGCCGTCGTTTACGAAGACCATTTCGTAATTACCCACAATACCATTGAATGATTTATTAACTTCATCATAAAAACGCTGAACATTTTCTTCCTCGTTATAGCAAGGAACAACAAGAGAAAGCTTCATTTATGCACCCTTTTCAAATTATTTTTCGGCACGGTCAATGCCCTGCCCTACAGTTGTTCTATCCGACTGATGAATAACGGAAAGAAACCTACCCACCACCACGCCTTTGGCGTGGTCTCCATCCCTATTTTGTTTCACAAAACAAGGATGAAAAAAACATGTTCTTATGTAGTATATCATAATATTGTTAACTTTTTCAACATTTGTTGTAAAATTATAGAAAACAAAAATAATTTGTGCTAAAATAAATTGAAATCAATTATAAAAAGAGGTTTTATAGATGAAAAAAGACCATTCACAAAAGGCAGCAGAGTTATTCTGCAACGGAGCAAACTGCGCTCAGGCAGTGTTTGTTGCATTCGCAGAGGATTGCGGTATAGATGAAAAAATGGCAATGAGGCTTTCCTCTTCATTTGGTGGCGGTATGGGCAGACTCCGCGAGGTTTGCGGTGCAGTTTCCGGTATGTTTATGGTAGCTGGGCTTTTAAAAGGCTACACAACAGACGACCCAAAGGAAAAGAAAGACGGGCACTATGCACTTATTCAGGAATTAGCCAACAATTTTAAAGCAGAGCACGAAACAATAATTTGTCGAGATTTGCTCGGCAATTTAGGTAAGTCAACTTCACCCGTTTCCGACCTGCGAACTGCAGAATATTACAGGGTCAGACCTTGTGTTAAATTTGTTATTACTGCGGCAGAGATTTTAGACAAGCATTTTTTTAATGATTAATTTTATAAAAGCAGCAACACAAAATACATACATTCAAAAGCTTCAGATTTTGATACAGAAGGCTTTTTGGCACTCCGAAGGCGTATACAGATACTCCGAGTGGGTGCCAAAATGACTAAAAAGACGACTGCCTAAACAGTCGTCTTTTGTTCTGCGCAAAATATGAAGCTTTTAGTTTACTTTAACTATCCAGCCGTTCTTATCTTCCTTCTTGCCCCACTGAATACCTGTGAGTTCATCATAAAGGAACTGAGCAACAGGACCGATTTTTGAATCGTTAATGATGATGTGCTCATCTCCATCAATATACTCGCCAACAGGAGAGATAACTGCAGCTGTACCTGTACCGAAGGATTCGGTAAGCTTTCCTGCCTTATAAGCCTCTTTAACCTCGTCTATAGAAAGCTTTCTTTCTTCAACCTTATAGCCGTTTGCTTTAAGAACCTCAATACAAGAAGCTCTTGTAACACCGGGAAGAATATTACCATCCACAAGAGTTGGTGTAATAACAACATCATCAATAACGAAGAAAACGTTCATAGCGCCAACCTCGTCGATGTACTTTCTCTCAACGCCATCAAGCCAAAGAACCTGAGCATAGCCCATTTTATCAGCCTTTTCCTGACCGATAAGAGATGCAGCGTAGTTACCACCGCACTTAGCAATACCTGTACCGCCCTTAACGCAACGAACATATTCTCTCTCGATGAAAATCTTAACAGGGTCCATACCGTTTGCATAGTATGAGCCAACAGGTGAAAGAATTATACAGAAAATGTAGCTGTGTGAAGCGTGAACGCCAAGGAAAGCATCTGTAGCAATAATGAAAGGACGGATATAAAGTGATGTTCCATCGTTATGAGGAACCCAATCCTTATCAACATCAACAACGGCCTTGATAGCCTCAAGAGCTAAATCAGGATCAATGCGAGGAACACACAGTCTGTCGCAAGTGTTGTTCATTCTTTCAATATTCTTCTGAGGACGGAAAAGTTGAATACTACCGTCTGCAGTTCTGTATGCCTTAAGACCTTCGAAAAGCTCCTGTGCATAGTGGAAAACCATTGATGATGGGTCAAGCTGAAGAGGACCGTAAGGAACGATTCTTCCATCGTGCCAGCCCTGACCTTCATCATAGTTCATAACAAACATATGGTCTGTAAAAATCTTACCGAAGCCAAGCTTGCTTTCATCTGCAGGCTTTGCTTTAGGTGCAGTTGTTTTTTCAATTTTAAAATTATAGCTCATTGAAAATACCTCTTTTCAATATATAACTTAATAATCATAACCAAGCTTAAGAGCTGTTTTATTTACTTCAAGTAAATCCTGATGACGAGCAGAAACAACCTTTGAGAGAGGTGCATCAATACCATCAAAGCCAATCATCGGAACTTCCTTAAGAAGCTTACCGGTTATAATCATATTTGCAAGGGTACTCATACCCTTTTCATTTGCGATTTCTGTAGCAGGAATATAGAAAACCTCTACATCTGTGCGTTCAACCTTACGTGTGATAAGTGTTGAATCTACAAAGATTTTACCGCCTGATACAACTTCATTTTCATACTTATCAAGTGATGGAAGGTTCATTGCAACGAGAACATCAGGTTTGCCTACAATCGGAGAACCAATTGGCTCGTCGCTTACGATAACGCTACAGTTAGCTGTACCGCCACGCATTTCAGGACCGTATGAAGGAAGCCATGAAACCTGCTTGTTTTCAAGAAGACCCTTATATGCAACGAATTTACCTGCAAAAAGGATACCCTGACCGCCGAAGCCGGCAAAAAGAATATTACATGCGCTCATTATTTTGCCTCCTCCTCTGCGTAGATATCTTTATAAACACCAAGTGGATAGTAAGGAAGCATATTCTCCTCAAGCCACTGAAGTGCTTTAACAGGTGTCATACCCCAGTTTGTAGGACAAGTTGAAACAACCTCAATAAGAGAGAAGCCCTTGCCCTCAATCTGATTCTGGAAAGCCTTTTTGATAGCCTTCTTAGCCTTTTTTACGTTTGCAGGATTGTTAACTGCAACTCTTTCAAGGTATGCAGCACCGTCAACATTCTGAAGAAGCTCGCAAACCTTTACAGGGTAACCAACTGTTTCAACATCTCTACCATAAGGAGAAGTCTGAGTAACCTGACCCGGAAGAGTTGTTGGAGCCATCTGACCACCTGTCATACCATAAATAGCGTTGTTAACGAAAATAACTGTAATATTTTCACGACGCGCAGCAGCATGAACTGTTTCAGCAGTACCGATAGCGGCAAGGTCGCCATCGCCCTGATATGTGAAAACAATATTGTTTTCAGGATCTGCACGCTTTACACCTGTAGCAACAGCCGGAGCTCTGCCGTGAGGCGCCTGAATAAAGTCTGTTGTGAAGTAATCGTAAGCCATAACTGAACAACCAACAGGTGCAACACCAATTGTTCTGCCCTCAATGCCTAATTCTTCGATAGCTTCAGCAACAAGACGATGAATAATACCATGTGTACAACCGGGGCAATAATGGAGTGGTGCATCGGTCAATACTTTTGATTTTTCAAATACAATAGCCATTATTTGTCGCCTCCTTCGTTGATTTCAACAATCTTTGCAAGAACCTCTTCAGGTGAAGGAATCATACCACCTGTGCGGTTGCAAAGGTAAACAGGCTTCTTGCATTCTGTTGCAAGCTTGATATCCTCAATCATCTGACCCATATTCATTTCGACTGAAAGGAATGCCTTGCACTTATCTGCAGCAGCATTAAGAACCTTCTCAGGGAATGGCCAGAGAGTGATAGGACGAATCATACCAACCTTAATACCCTTCGCTCTTGCTTCAACAATTGCGTTTTTGGCAACACGAGCTGTAATACCGAATGAAACTACGCAAATTTCCGCATCGTCCATAAGATACTCTTCGTAAAGAACTTCGTTGTCTTCAATATCTTTATATCTTGCAAAACGCTCAAAGTTTGTTTTCTCTAATTCTTCAGGCTTGAGGTAGAGAGAGTTAACAATGTTATGGTTTCTCTCGCACTTTGTGCCTGTAAGCGCCCAAGGCTTATCGAATGCCTTTGGAGCTGTGTCAGGAAGCTCAACAGGCTCCATCATCTGACCGAGTGTACCGTCAGCAAGAATCATTGCAGGCATTCTGTACTTATCAGCAAGGTCAAATGCTGTAGCAGTAAGGTCTGCCATTTCCTGAACTGATGCAGGAGCAAGAACAATCTTTTTAAAGTCGCCATGGCTACCACCCTTAACTGCCTGGAAATAGTCAGACTGTGAAGGCTGAATACCGCCGAGACCGGGACCACCACGCTGTACGTTAACGATAAGCGCAGGAACATCGCTACCTGCTATGTATGAGATACCTTCGCTCTTAAGAGAAACTCCGGGGCTTGAAGATGATGTCATAACACGTTTACCTGTTGCGGCAACACCAAGAACCATATTAATAGCAGCAACTTCACTTTCTGCCTGAAGGAATACACCGCCTATTTTAGGCATACGCTTTGCCATGTAAGCAGCAATTTCTGTCTGAGGGGTAATAGGATAGCCGAAATAGTGCATACAGCCGGCTCTGATAGCAGACTCAGCAATAGCTTCATTGCCCTTCATTAAAACTTTTTCACCCATCTTTTTCACCTTACCTTTCAACAGTTATTGCACAGTCAGGGCACATTGTTGCGCAGAAAGCACAACCGATACACTGACTTTCATCAATGCAGTGAGCAGGATGATGCCCTTTTGCATTAAGCTTCGCAGAGTCAAGCTCTACAATCTTTTTGGGACAAGCAGTTACGCATAAACCGCAACCCTTGCATACATTTTCTGCAAATGTTACTTTTGCCATTTTCCTCACCCTATACTATCTTTTTTTGTAAAGTCAGCGGAAAGAGGTTTTCGACTTTTCCGTTGAGATTATTAACTAAATCACTTCTGACCGAAGTCATTTTAACAGGTAAGCCTGTTAATTCACTAAGCTTTTCGGTTTCATCAACCGAATTTAATATATCCTCAGCAGTTGTCAGTTCCCCAAGATTGGAGTTATTGACAATTGCTGTGAATTTAACATGACAAGCGTTTTCAATTTCCGCCATAATTTCTGCCGCATCCTTGGCTGTAGGAGTAAGTGGACGGTACTTATTGAAAACAAAAAGCATTTCGTAATTATTTTCTGCCTTGATAGCGTCTGCATAACGACCAAGCGCATAAGCACCTCTGTCGTCGCCACCAATGTCCATTATAGCACACTCCGTAGGATTATCAAGGATTGAATAAACGTCCTGAGGGAGCGCAGGTAAATCCACATTTGACGACGCAAAAGCCGATGAAATAAGGCGTATACCCGCTTTCTCGAAATCTTCAAGACTATCTCTTGTTCGGAAATAAGGGTTAACGATATCAAGGTCAGCAACAACTACATCTTCACCGAGAGATTTAAGATGCATTGCATAGTTTACCGCAATATTTGTTTTACCGCTACCGTAATGACCTGCAAAAAGCGTTATTCTTTTATATTGCATCTTATCACCTCACTATTGTAATATCACTTTACTCTGATTCGCGATTTATCAAAGCTTATTTCTCTGAATCTTACCACTTGTAGTCTTTGGAAGTTCGTCTCTGAAAACTACTATACGCGGATACTTATAAGGAGCGGTTTTCTCCTTAACATATTGCTGAATTTCCTTTTTAAGCTCTTCTGTGCCTTCGGTGCCCTTAACAAGAACAATGCTTGCTTTAACAACCTGACCACGAACTTCGTCAGGAGCAGCTGAAACGCCACATTCAAGAACATAAGGAAGCTCCATAATAACACTTTCGATTTCGAAAGGTCCTATACGATAGCCTGATGACTTAATAACATCATCGACACGACCAACGTACCAGTAGAAGCCATCTTCATCCTGCCATGCAACGTCGCCTGTATGGTAATAGCCATCGTGCCAAACCTCTTTTGTTTTTGCTTCGTCGTTATAGTAGCCTGTAAAGAGACCGCAAGGTGCGCCATCTTTAACATTAACAACAATTTCACCGTTTTCACCAACAGGCACTTCGTTGCCGTCAGCATCAACAAGTTTAACATCATAAATAGGAGCAGGTTTACCCATTGAACCAATTTTATGGTCTGCACCTGTCATATTACCAATAATCATTGTGCTTTCGGTCTGACCGAAGCCTTCAAGAATCTGAAGACCTGTTGCCTTTTCAAATTGGCGATAAACCTCAGGGTTAAGAGCCTCACCTGCTGTTGTCATATGCTTAACAGATGAAAAATCGTATTTTGAAATATCTTGTTTAATCATCATTCTGAGCATTGTTGGTGGTGCGCAGAATGTTGTTATATGGTATTTTGCAAACATTGGAAGAATGTCAGCTGCATCAAAGCGGTCAAAATCATAAACAAATGTTGCTGCTTCGCAGAGCCACTGACCATAAAGCTTACCCCACATTGACTTTGCCCAACCAGTGTCAGAAATAGTGAAGTGGAGACCTTCAGGGTCAACATTATGCCAATACTTTGCAGTATGGAAATGACCTAAAGCGTATTTATAGTTATGAGCCGCAATTTTGGGATAACCTGTTGTGCCTGATGTAAAGAACATAAGCATAAGGTCATCTCCGCCGGGAGCATCCTCGCCTCTTTCATAGTGAGTGCTGAAAAGAACTCTTTCTTCGTCGAAGTTTCTCCAACCTTCGCGCTCACCATTAACGATAATCTTGTGCTGAAGGTCAGGACAAGTTTTAGCAGCAAGGTCAATCTGATGGGCGGTATCGCCATCTGCAGTACAAAGAATAGCCTTAACTCCTGCAGCCTGGAAACGATATTCAAAATCGTGCTCCTGAAGCTGATTTGGTGCAGGAATTGCAATTGCACCTAATTTATTAAGACCCATCATTGCATACCAATACTGATAGTGGCGCTTGAGAACAAGCATAACTCTATCGCCCTTTTTAATACCTAAGGACTTGAAGTAGTTCGCTGCCTGAGCAGAATTTTTTTTCACATCTTTAAAGGTAATTCTTCTTTCTGTCTTATCCTTTGAGATATGAAGCATTGCAAGCTTATCAGGCTCTTTATCTGCAAGAGCATCAACAAGGTCAAATGCAAAGTTGAATTTATCAGTGTTTTTAAACTGAATTGATGTTGGTGTACCATTATCGTTTTCAATAACATCAACATAATTCTTATAAATACGGGATTTTGTATCTTTCTTAGTTGTTTTTGTATCTTTAACAGCCTTAGCAGGTTGAAGCTCAGGGATAGGCTCACCTGACGGATTAAGAACAATAGCATAGAATGTACAATCCTTACCATCAACAGCAATCATACCGTGAGGAGTAAGGGAATCGTAATAAATGCTATCGCCGGGTCCGAGAATCTCTGAATGCTCACCAACCTGAACCTTTAACTTACCCTCGATAACAATATCAAGCTCCTGACCATCGTGAGATGTAAGCTCAATATCTTTATTCTGGTTTTCTTCACTATATGTAGCTTCGACAAAAAGAGGCTCAGCAATCTTATTTTTAAACTTTGCAGCAAGGTTGAAATAAGTCATTCCATGAGCTTTTTCAATCTTCTGACCCTTACCTGCTTTTGTATAAACATAGTTTGTAAGCTTTGGTGTGCTACCTTCAATAATACTTGTTACATCTACGTTGAAGGCAAGAGCACAACGATAAATAAAAGCAAAGTTAAGGTCCTTTTCGCCGTTTTCACAAGCTAAATACTCTGCTTCAGAAACACCTGTTTTTTCAGCCATCTGAGCAACTGTATAGCCTTCAATTTCGCGAAGTTCTTTGATTCTGGCGGCCATTTCCTTGATTTTAAAATCAAGACCCGTCATTTTATCCATCGGTTTTTCCTCCTGTTTTGCGGGACAAATACAAAAACCCGTCCCAAAGATAATCTTTGAGACGAGTTAATTATAACCCGCGGTACCACTCAAATTGCAGAAAACCTGCCACTCTCAAGGTCAAACAACCTCTATGCATTTACGCAGCAATCACGGAGAGGTTCTACTAAGCAAAAGCCTTTCTTCCTCCCGGCTCGGAAACTACAAACAACAGAAGCCTTGCTATGGCTTGCACCAACCGCCATTTCTCTGAAAGCTCAACATACTGTGCCCTTTTCTTCAACGCCTTTAATATTCAATTTCTCAAAGAATATCATAATTGACCTGAAAAGTCAATAGTTATTTTGCATACATTATATAAATAAATTATAGCTTGTTCCTCATAATTTTGCCACTGATAGTTTTTGGAAGCTCATCTCTGAACACAACAATTCGTGGGTATTTATATGGAGCAGTATTTTTCTTAACGTAATCCTGAATTTCCTTTTTAAGTTCTTCAGTTGGTTCTGTACCCTTAGTAAGAACAATACTTGCCTTAACTACCTGACCGCGAACCTCGTCAGGCGCAGCTGAAACACCGCACTCAAGAACGTAAGGAAGCTCCATAATAACATTTTCAATCTCGAAAGGTCCTATACGATAGCCTGATGATTTGATAACATCATCAACACGGCCGACATACCAGAGATAACCATCTTCATCGCGCCATGCTGTATCGCCTGTATGGTAAAGACCATCGTGATAAACCTCATTGGTTGCTTCTTCATTGTTATAATACCCAAGGAAGAGACCACAAGGAACATATGAATCTGTATGGATAACGATTTCACCTGTTTCACCATCTGCAACAGGCTTTCCGTCAGGATCAACAACATCAACATCATAAAGAGGTGTTGGCTTACCCATAGAGCCAATCTTGATTTTTGTACCATTAAGCGTAGGGATGGAAAGTGTTGTTTCTGTCTGACCGAAGCCCTCGTGAATTCTTAATCCTGTAGATTTTTCAAACTGCTTGAAAACTTCAGGATTAAGTGCCTCACCCGCTGTGGTTGCATGCTTGATAGAAGACAAATCGTACTGTGAGATATCCTGCTTTATAAGCATTCTGTACATTGTTGGTGGTGCGCAGAATGTTGTTATATTATACTTTGCGAACATCGGAAGAATCTTTGAAGCATCGAAACGGTCAAAGTCATAAACGAATACACAGCCTTCACAGAGCCATTGACCATAGAGCTTACCCCAGAGAGCCTTACCCCAGCCTGTTTCGGAAATTGTGAAGTGAACACCGTCACGCTGAACACAATGCCAATACTTTGCTGTAATGAAATGTCCTAAAGGATATTTATGGCTGTGTGTAGCGATTTTCGGATAACCTGTTGTACCTGATGTGAAGAGCATAAGCATAGGATCATTACCGCAAGCTGAATCCTCATCACGAACAAAACGACGGCTGAAAAGACCAAACTCTTCATCGAAATTGTGCCAGCCTTCTTTTGAGCCGTTAGCAACAATCTTTGTTTTAAGAGTAGGGCAGTTTTTCTGTGCCTCGTCAACATAATCTGTTGCTTTTCCGTCTGCAGTAACCACAACAGCGCTTACGCCTGCAGAATTGAAGCGGTATTCATAGTCGTGCACTACAAGCTGATTTGTAGCAGGGATTGCAATTGCACCAAGCTTATGAAGGCCTAAAATCGCAAACCAGAACTGATAGTTACGCTTAAGAACAAGGAGAACTCTGTCGCCCTTCTTAATACCTAAAGATTTAAAATAGTTTGCAGCCTGAGACGAATATTCTTTAATCTCTTTGAATGTAAATTTGCGCTCCGTCATATCCTCAGAGATGTGAATCATTGCAACCTTTTCAGGATAATTTCTGCCGATTTCATCAACAACATCAAATGCAAAGTTGAATTTATCCTCGTTATGGAACTCGATATGATCACATACACCGTTTTCATCAACTGTTGTTGTAATGAATTTATCGCAGATAAGCTTTTCCTCTGCTGTAGCTTTACCTGTTTTGACAGAGCTCATATGAGTATCTGCAACTACTTCATCCTCCGCCATAACCATTGCTAAGAAGAGACAATCCTCGCCGTCAACCGCAATCATACCGTGTGGAATTGAGCTGTTGTAATAAATGCTGTCGCCCTCGTGGAGAACTTCAATATGCTCACCAATTTGAACCTTTAAAGCACCCTTGATGACAAGGTCAAATTCCTGACCTGAATGGGTTGCAACCTCAATAGGCTTATTCTGAAGTTCACTTGAATATTCATATTTTACCCAATACGGATTAGCAAGCTTATTTTTGAATTTATGAGCAAGGTTCTGAATAAGTATACCTTCCTCGTTTGCAGTTGTCTGCCCTTTACCGCGACGGGTAACGTTATATGTGGTAAGCTTAGCACTCTGGCCTTCAAGAAGGTCTGTAAGCTCAACACCGAAAGCAAGAGCACATTTGTGAACGAATGAGAACGGCATATCGTCTGTGCCGTTTTCGTAGGCTCGGTACTCATCTAAGCTTACGCCTGTTTTTTCAGCCATATCAACATCGGTAAAGCTGTAAATATCGCGGAGCTCTTTAATTCGCTGTGAAACCTCTACTAACTTGTTTTCATAAGATTTGTTCATGATTTTCACCCTTTCAAAAAAGCTAATCAAAAACACACAAATAAAAACACGCCCCAAAATGAAACAATCGCTTCACCTTGAGACGAATAACATTATCCGCGGTACCACTCAAATTGCAGGAAAACCTGCCTCTTAAGGTCAATCAACCCCGTTGCACTAACGCAGCACTCTCGGAAGAAGCTTACTGAAAGGTTCAGCTCTTCAGCTCAGAAGGGATAGGTTTTGAAAACTTATCTATTGGCTCGCAGCAACCGCCAACTCTCTGAAAGACCGGGTTTTCAACCGACTTCGTCATAGCTTTTATTTGTGATATTTTTAATTTAGTCAATACTAACACATCGTTTTTTACCTGTCAATAGTTTTTTTGACAAAAAATTCATCTTCAATGAAAATTTACTCAAAAATGTGTTGACAACAGTTGATTTTAATGATATCATTTCATACATATTTATTAAATGCGATGAAGGAATTACGTATTTTTGGTACGACAGTTCAGAGAGTTGACGGTAGGTGCAAGTCAATCTGTTACAAAAATCCGGTCTCGTTCCGGAGCAGAGCTCCCCAACCCCCCTTTGGTGTATAAGGAGCTACGGACGCCCCGTTACCATGGCTACAGGCTTTATAGAGCTTTAATGAGTGACTGCTTTTTTGCAGTAACCGGGGTGGTACCGCGGATTCAGATTCGTCCCTGAGGTCATAGTATTTTTGACCTCAGGTTTTTTATTGCATTTTTTATTACATTATATCAAGCATTACTGAAAGGATGAGTAAAATGAGAAAAGTTACTATTTCAGACATCACACTTAAAAAGATTTCAGAGGACAGAGACGTATCCTTGCTTTTCCGTGAAAAATCAGCTATTGCAAACTGTGCAGATAAAATTGGCACAGAAGTAATAGAACTCCCTGCAGTAAAATCTCCTCGTGAAGATAAAATCATTTATAAAACAATTGCACAGAATGTTCAGAATGCTGTTCTAGCTATTCCTGTCGGCTTCAGCACTGAAGATGTTGCTGTTGCCTGGGATTGCATCAAAGACGCCAAGAAGCCTCGCCTTCAGGTTGAGCTTCCGGTATCTACGATTCAGATGGAATACACATATCACGTAAAGCAGGCAAAAATGCTTGAGAAAATTTCTGCGCTTATAAAGGAAGCTAAAGCTTTATGCGGTGATGTAGAATTCTCAGCACTTGATGCAACAAGAGCTGATGAGGATTTCCTTATTGCTGTAGCAAAAGAAGCTGAAGCTTGCGGTGCAGGTATAGTTACTATCTGCGACGACGCAGGCGTTTCAACACCTGATGATATTGCCACATTGGTTGCGAAGGTAAAAGAAGCTGTAAGCATCTCTGTTTACGTACAGGTATCAGACCGAATCAATATGGCAGTTGCTTCTGCTTTTTCTGCAATCAAAAGCGGTGCAGACGGGCTCAAATGTGCAATGGTTGGTAAAAATGCACTTATAACAGGTGAGATATCCGATGCAATAAATGCTTGCGGTTCACAGATTGGCGCTGAAATCAACCTCAACAACACAAAGATTCACGCAAGCATTGATGATATGATGTCAAGCATTAATCACGATGCTTATGAAACCAAGAAAACTGTAAGCGAAAAGAAAAAGATATTACTTGATTCTGACTCATCTATGGATCAGGTAACTGACGCTACAAAAGTTTTAGGATATGAGCTTTCAGACTCAGACATCGGAAATGTATATAAAGCACTTATACATGTATGCGAAAAGAAAGGTGCTGTTGGCTATAAAGAATTAGAAGCGGTTATTGCAAGCTCAGCTATGCAGGCTCCTTCAACATATCATTTTGAAACATACACAACCACCAGCAGCAATATGTCCAGCGCTATGTCTCAGGTTACATTGAAGTGCAACGGAGAAACTATTTGCGGTGTTAGCAACGGTGATGGTCCTATTGACTCTGTTTTCCGTGCTATTGAGCAGTGTATCGGTCATCACTATGAGCTTGATGATTTCCAGGTACAGTCTGTAACAGAGGGTAAAGAAGCTCTCGGTTCTGCGCTTGTAAGACTTCGCAACAACGGAAAGCTTTATTCAGGTAACGGCACATCTACAGATATTGTTGCTGCAAGTATCAGAGCATATATCAATGCTTTAAACAAAATCGTATTCGAGGAGGCATAATATGAAAATCGTTTTTTCGACTAAAAATGTAAGTCGAGCCTCGTTTCTTGACACTTGCCGTTATGCCTTCGATTATGGTTTTGAGGGCTTCGAAATTTACGATGCCATAAAAGAACGTAGCGGACATCATGACAGTATTTTAAGACGCGACCGCATTGCTGATGCAAAAAGAAAGCTTGTTAACAGAAACCTTACTGTATCAGCACTCCGTATGCCTGCTCCTGTTGAAAGCGAAGAGACTACCGCAGAGCTTATAGAGAAATATGTAAATCTCGCTGCCGCATCAGGCATTGATAATGTTATCGTGCGTGCAGAAGAGAAAATTTCTTTTGATATTCTGGATGAGAAAATGTCTGCTGCAATCAAGCTGGCTGAATCAACCGATGTTAATATCTTATTTGAAACTGTTGGTAACCTTGCAAGGACTGAAAACGTAATCGGTATTATTAATCACTTTGCTTCTGCAGTTATCGGCGCATCTTGGAATGTACGAGGAACATATTTTGATGCAGGAGAAACCGCTGAAACTACCATTAAAAACCTTGGTGCATACATCAAATATGTGCGCCTTGGCGATATGAAGGATGGTAAAACAGTTTTAATCGGCGAAGGTGATTTAGACGTCGAGAAATTACTGAACTCCCTTTCTTCACTTAACTACGAGGGCTTTATATGCGCTGCATGGAACGAAGAAATCAGCGATGCTGATATTGTTCTCACACACTTTACAAACTACATTTCCTCTTTGGGTCGCGAGAAGAAAACTTATGACCGCGCATACTACAACCGCGATAAGACAGGTACCTTCGTATGGAAGAAGTATGACCTTGTTGAAGCAACTTTCTCTGATGTGCTTGATACAATGGCAGAAAACTATCCTGACCAGTATGCATTCAAATATCCTACACTTGACTACACAAGAACTTACGAGCAATTCCGTCGCGATGTTGACGAATGTGCTGCCGCCTTAATTTCACTCGGCGTAAAGGCGGGCGACCACGTTGCAATATGGGCAACCAACGTACCCCAATGGTTCCTCACCTTCTGGGCAACAACAAAGATAGGTGCAGTTCTTGTTACTGTTAATACAGCTTATAAAATTCACGAAATAGAATATCTGCTCAAACAATCAGACACCCATACTCTTGTTATGATTGAATATTGCAAGGATATCAACTACAAGGAAATTATTGAAGAGCTTTGTCCTGAGCTCAAAAATCTTGAACCGGGTTCACCTTTATATTCAAAAAATCTTCCGTTCCTTCGTAACGTTGTTACCGTTGGCTTTGATATGGACGGTTGCCTTAATTGGGAGCAAATGTTATCACGCTCTTCACTTGTTCCACGTGAAGAGGTTCGCAGACGCGCATCCCTCGTAAAGCCTGATGACGTTTGTAATATGCAGTACACATCAGGTACAACAGGCTTCCCTAAAGGCGTTATGCTTACACATCGCAACATTGTAAATAATGGTAAGACTATTGGCGATAGAATGGATTTATCAACCGCTGACCGCATGATGATTCAGGTACCTATGTTCCATTGCTTTGGAATGGTGCTTTCTATGACATCTATGATGACTCATGGCGGTACACTTTGCCCGATTCCATATTTTTCACCAAAGTCTTCACTTGCTTGCGTAAATGATGAGCGAATCACCTGCTTCAATGGTGTTCCGACAATGTTTATTGCAATGTTCAGCCACCCTGATTTTGCTAAAACAGACTTTTCATATATGCGTACTGGTATTATGGCAGGCGCAAACTGTCCTGCTGACCTTATGCGCCGTGCTTCCGTAGAAATGAACATGCGCGAAATCATTTCGGTTTACGGTCAGACAGAGGCTTCTCCGGGTTGTACTATGGGTGAAGTAAACGAAGACCTTGACCACCGCGTTGAAACTGTTGGTAGCGCTTTCCCGGGTGTTGAATGCAAGATTATTGACCCTGAAACAGGCCTTGAGCTTCCTGATGGTGAGAGCGGTGAATTTGTTGCTCGTGGCTTCAACATTATGAAGGGCTACTACAAAATGCCGGAGGCAACTGCTCAGGCAATTGACAGCGAGGGTTGGCTCCATTCCGGTGATATATGTATGAAAACCCCTGATGGATACTACAAGGTTACCGGTCGACTTAAGGATATGATTATCCGTGGCGGTGAAAACCTTTATCCTCGTGAAATTGAAGAATTTTACCTTACAAATCCTAAGGTTCGCGACGTTCAGGTTGTTGGCGTTCCTGATGAACAATACGGCGAAGAATGTTGCGCATGGGTTATTCTTCACAAAGGCGAAACAGCAGACGAAAAAGAAATGAAGGAATACGGCTACGCATCTATTGCAAAGCACAAGGTTCCTAAATATTTCTTGTTCGTTAATGAATTCCCTATGAATGCCGCCGGCAAGATTCTAAAATACAAAATGCGCGAAACTTCAATAGAAGAGTATAACAAGCAGAAGGCCCAAAGCGCAGAAAAAGCATAAATAAATATGGTCGGACTATGCAGTTGCTGTGTCCGACTATAATTTTAGAGAAGGTTTAATATGAAGATAATAGATGCTCACTGTCATATATTTCCTGATAAAATTGCGAAATATGCAACCGAAAAAACACAAGAGTTTTACAATATTCCTGAAACTGCATATTATGGAACTGTAAGTGAACTAGTTCAGCAATGCAACGAAAGCGGCGTAGATAAATGTATAGTATCAATGCTTGCTACAACACCTATACAACCTCATAAACTTAACGAGCACCTGTTAGAGCTTACTAAGATTTTCCCTGAAAAACTAATACCATTAGCCTCTTTGCACCCTCAGAGCGAAACTCTTGAAGATGATTTCAATCACCTTATGGGATTCGGCTTCAAAGGCGTTAAGCTTCATCCCGATATGCAGGGATGCAAAGCAGATTGCGAAGGATACAAAAAAATCTATGACCTTTGCGCACAAAACCATCTTCCTATTCTTTTACACACAGGCGACTCAAGGTACGATAACTCTAACCCTGACAGAATCGTAAAAATTCTTGAAGAATTCCCTGACCTTGTTGTAATTGGTGCTCATTTCGGTGGTTGGTCTTTATGGGAAGAAGCAACTGAAAAGCTTTATAAATATAAAAACTTTTATGTTGATACTTGTTCTTCATCATATACGCTTTCCGATACTACAATGAAGAACATTATAAACAAATACGGCACGGATAAGGTAATATTCGGTACCGACTACCCTATCTGGAGTCAAAAGTCGGAAATTGACAGGATTACATCCCTTGGTTTTACTGATAATGAGCTTGAAAAGATTTTCTGTAAAAATATTGAAATGGTTTTAAATATATGCTAAACTTGTAACCTGTGTTTTGTATTTACATAATATAGTATATATTCATAAATATTCCGAGGTGCAGAGATGATTTGCAATAATATTTTAGAGGCTATAGGAAACACACCTGTTATACGCCTTAACCACATGGTAGACGATGACAGCGCTGAAATCCTCGTTAAATTTGAAGGTCTTAATGTTGGCGGTTCAATTAAAACACGAACTGCATATAATATGATTCTTCGCGCTGAAGAGGAAGGCAAGCTTAATAAAGACACTATTATTGTTGAGCCTACAAGCGGTAACCAAGGTATTGGCCTTGCCCTTGTTGGTGCAGTTAAGGGCTACAAAACAATAATTATTATGCCTGACTCCGTAAGCGAAGAAAGAAGAAAGCTGGTTAAACACTACGGTGCTGAGGTTAAGCTTGTTCACGATGCAGGCAATATCGGTAAATGCATCGACGACTGCTTGCAGTTAGCACTTAAAATGCAGAGAGAAAATCCAAATGTTTTTGTTCCTCAGCAGTTCGAAAACCCTGCTAACGCTGAAATTCAAAGAAAGCGCACTGCAGTTGAAATTATAGAACAGGTCGGCAAGAGGATTGACGGCTTCTGTGCAGGTATAGGCACAGGCGGTACACTTACAGGTATCGGCGAAACGCTTAAAGAAGCTAACCCTGATATTGAAATATGGGCGGTTGAGCCTGAGGATGCGGCTATACTTTCAGGCGGTCTTATTGGCACACATATTCAGATGGGTATCGGCGATGGTCTTATCCCGCCTATTCTTAACACAGAAATATATAGCGATATTTGCATCGTCACAGACGATGAAGCTCTTGATACTGCAAAAGAGCTTGCAAAAAAAGAAGGAATACTTTGCGGTATTTCAAGCGGAACAAACGTCGCCGCAGCAATAAAGCTTGCCAAAAAACTTGGCAAGGGCAAAACAGTTGTTGCCGTACTCCCCGACACAGCTGAAAGATACTTCTCAACACCACTTTTTGATGAATAAAAGATTTACCCCGAACTGAATCAGTTCGGGGTTTTATTATTTTTGTTCCGACATAATAACCTTTGAAGCATCTATGTCTGTATTAGATGTAATAATTTCGAGAATCTGTAAGGATGTTGTTTCGTTAAGGGTGCCTTTGGAAACTATAATCTGAGCATTATCGTCTGTTATTGAAACAAAGCTTTCGGTGTTTACTTTCGCTTTTATCTGCGCTTCAAGGTCTGTTTCAAGAGCAGATTTATTTGTTATTGCGCTTATTGATGCGGTTATTGATTTAGCTTCCTCTGTGCCCTTCCCTGCGGCTTCTAACGATTTATTAAGCTTATCAAGAGATTCATCATTTTTCTTTTTTCTGTCAAATTTCATTTCTTCAAAGGTTGGTGTATGTTCTTCTGTTGCATTAACATACTTTGCTTCGCCCAGATTCTGAACATATTCCGAGCCTGTTGTGTCCTCTGTCGAAAGGGAATTATTACCTGTATAATACCAATTGACAAACACCGCTGCACCAAGAGCAACAACAAGAGTTGCTAAAATCAGTTGCCTTCTTTTTAAAATAACATTCATATGTATTCTCTCCTATCGTTTTAATTAGAGTGGGGAACCGGATGCGCTTTACCCACTCTTTGCTACAGAAACTTTTGCAGAGCTTATATCAAAGAGCGCACAAACAGTTTCTGTAATTGCTGTTTTTACTTTAAGGTTATCTGCCCCCTGGCAAATAACCGCAACGCCTTTTATTTCGGGCTCGTAAACCTTTATTATAAGACATTCTTCATTACTGGAACCTTTCTTGACAATAACATAATCTTCTTTTGAATTTTCGTTAGTTGAGTTTTCTGTTTGTTTCTTTTCGTTTTCGTATGATTTGGCGTAAATATTTTCGTAGCAGCTCTGTAAAGTAATCATAACACGCACATCGCCTGCTCCCTCGATTTTCCTAAGTATTTTTTCAAGCTCTTTTTCGGTATTTTCTATATACTGAGCAGAAAAAGCGTTTGTATCGGTATAGCTGATGTCTTCCTTCTCGGAAAGGGCGGATATTTCGCTAAAAAGGAGCAAAACAACAGCGCATACAAAGCCTATAACCAGCCCGGCTGTTTTTTTATTTAATTTGATTTTCTTCAGATTGTTTAAAATATCATTCATTTTTTATACCGATTTTTAAAATCTCTTTATATTCTTTTGGAATTTGCTTTTTGATTTCGGATATTTTATCCTGAAAGTCTTTGGGCACCTCTATTTTTATTTCGTCTAAAAAAACGGCATTTTCAATTTCGTCAACAGAGGTGATTACATATATTTCATATTCATTCACATTAAGCTTTATGAGTATATTCTTAATATCGGTGTATATCTCTTTTTCCATAAGGTTTGCAGTATGCATAAGTGTATCGTATCGGGTCTGCAATTCCAATTCATCACCTTGATTAATATTTTCAAAGTCAAAATCAATTTTTAATATCGGGGAAAGCGAAACAATAAGCATAACCGAAACTATGCAGGCACGAAGAAACTTTTTCATTCTATCGGGTGCAAGATACTGGAGAAAGCCACCGAAAATTGCACATGAAATATAGTTTATAAAAACCGACTGTATTACTTCCTTCATATTCCCCCGCCCCTTGCTACAATACATACGCCAACGCTTATAATAAAAACAGTTGTCAGAATAACTATTGTTGCTATAAGCAACGTAAGAGCATCTTTCAAAACATTGAGAAAGCTTGTAGCATTACCTACACCAAAAGCCACTGCCCCATTAAGGGTTATTTCTAAAGAAAAAAGCCACATAATAAGCTCTGACAGAATCGGCAGAACGAATATGATTACCGTAATTATTCCAAACGTACCTACTGTGTTTTTTATAAGGCTAAGGCTTGAAATCAACGAGGAATATGTTTCGCTTACAGCGCCACCTACTACGGGAAGGCTCTGACCTATAACAAAGCGGATACTTCTTGAAGATAATGAGTCAACGCCATCACTGAGAACGCCTTTTAAAGTAACAAGACCCGAAAAAATAGTTCCCACCAAGCTAAGTACGAAAACATACAGTTTTTTTATCATAGATGAAAAACGTTCTGTAAAGTTATAAATATCAAAGCAGGATAAAAAACCCACAGAACACATAGCGTTGACTACAGGCTGAGAAAGATATGTCAGACCGCCTGAAAAAACTGTGTTAGCCAGCATTGTGAGAGATGCATATGTTACTCCCCGAGTTATGTTTCCTGATGATGAAACCACAGCACAGAACACACCTGAAAATGCACTTGTAAAAACAAGCAACGCTTCAAGCACAGAAAAAGCTGAATAAACAAGATTTGCAACAGGCACTGCAATGCTTAAAGAAAGAGCGCTACCACCTGCTAAAGCTACTGTTTGAGTATTATCCGTAAATGAAGATGCAACGGCGGTAACCATAAGAATTCCCATTGATATAAATGCGAACTGTACAGGCTTTTTAACTGCTCTGCTGATAATATTAAAAAGAACTTGAAATATTTTTTTAGGTTCAATGGAAAAAATCGCATCAAAGCTTATTTCAGTTACTCCGATTTCTTCAAGAATACTCAATGTTTCATCGTTCATCGACTGAAAAATCTCATCAAAATCAAATTCTGTTTCATACTGGTCTATGTTGCTATCAATTGCGGATGCTACGGGTGATACAAGACCCGCCAACACGCAAACAAATATGAATATTTTTAAAATCCGATTCATTTTTTCACCTATAAAAAAAGGAAGACGCAACGCTTATTACTGCCGTTACTATAGGAAGGCTAAGAGTTAATGCAATAAGTTTCGTGCACATTTCAACAACCCCTGCTATTCCGCTTTCCCCATTATCTCTGCAGATATCTGCGGATACCGCTCCTATAGCCAAAACAGAAAACGATTTCATCATAATAGTAATTGCTTTCTGCGGTACATTATCTAAAAAAGCAAAGCTATCGAGAGCAGATAAAAGCTCTTTTATTTCGGGAACAATACCTGTAACCAATAAAATAATCACAAGCAAACGAATAATTGTTGCGAAAACAGAACCTGTATCTTTAAGAATAAGAATAGCAACGAGAGAAGCAATTGCAAGAATGCAGATTGATAAAATGCTCAAAACTCCATCACAGCGAAAAGCTCATCTTTCAGCTCCATAATTGCAGGAAGAAAAATCATAAGAGCTATTATAAGCCCTGCAATTGTAATAATAAGGGTATATTCCTCTTTACCTGCTTTTTGTAAAAGCTGGTTAACTATTGCAACCACAATAGCAACCACCACAATTTTAAAAATTATTGTAATATCCATATAAATCAAACAAAAATTACTAATAAGCTTACAGCGCCTAACACGCTGAGGGATAAATTCACCTGAATTTTTGATTCCTCTTTTGATTTTTGTTTTTGAAGATAAGTTGAAAACTTCTCAATATATTCATCACATAGCTCCACCTGACCTGTGGAATCTGTGGTGCCTATCAGCTCTGAAAACCGCATAAAATCTTTACTGAACACCGAATCTTTAGTAAAAAGAGGAGTTATTTTTTCATTAACAAATTGAATATTTTTATAACCTTGATTTTCCCCTATGCAAACAAGGTTATAAAAATCAGCTTTTCGGTAATTGATTTCATTTTTAAACATATTTAAAAGACTTACTGTTTCTTCAAGGGTTTTTGTATCTTTTTTATATTTCAGGCAATCGTATATTCCGAAAGCCACAATAGAAATTGCAATTATAACAACTGCTATAAAGTTCAAAATGAAACCACTCCCTTTATTCTGCAAGGGTCATTTCTGCCTGCAAGGACAACTGCTTTTTTAAAGACACCTGCATTTATGAGTGTCTTGATATTGGGACGACGTATAACCTCTTCCATACTGTTACCATGAGCGGTTGCTATAAATTCTACACCGCTGTTCACTCCTGAAAGAAGGGCTTTTGACTCCTCTTCTGTACCGATTTCATCAAGCACAATTATATCAGGTGAAAGAGTACGCACCGCAATTTCTGTTCCGACAGCTTTGGGATAAAGAGTTAAAACATCTGTGTGAACGCCAACATCAACAAAGCACCCAAAAGAACGCGAGGCTATTTCGTCCCGTTCATCTATTACCGCAGTTTTTTTAGGCACAGCACATTCCTTGCCTGAATAATAACGGCATAAATCACGAAGAAGCGTCGTTTTCCCCGAAAGCGGCGGACCAATAATGAGAAAGGACTTGCAATCACCTACCGCGTCGATAAGAGGCTTTGCACAACCACGGAATTCCCGGGAAATTCGTATATTTACTGAGTTGAATGAAGAAACTGAATATACAGCTCCGTTTTTCATAACTGCCCTGCCCGCAACACCTGCTTTACAACCATTCCTCAAAGGGATATAACCCTTGGCTATCATATCCTGATATGTATGAAGCGAGCGTCTTGACAAGCAAAACACAATTTCCTGCATTGCTTTATCGTCTGTTTTTAAAAGATTGTTCAGATATGCAGTTGTAAGGAGTCCGCTTTCGGTTATGTAGTAAATAGTGTCGCTGTTAAGGGTAACCGCTTCCCCGTTACGAAAGCGGATTTCTTTAATTGTTTTGGCAACATCCGGTGGTATTTTTGAAAGAATATCCTTAATACCCTCAGGCAAGAGTGAAATAGCATTCAAAAAATCCTGCATTTTTTATCATTCCTTTCAAAAAATAAATATTATCACTTGTCCGAAAATAGAACTGTTTTGCGGAAAATTTTTACAGATTTTTCATTGAAAGAAATTTACATATATGGTATTATTACTGTAATTATATAAAATACATTTATTCTGTTCTAAAGGATGTAACATATGAAGGAAAAAATTATAAATAATCCTGTTTTTAAGAAAGGCTTTAATATAAGATACTGCTATCTTGCTGCCCTTTGCACAGCATTTATTATGATGGTTGTATACTACTGCTATGAGCTTTTCCCATTTGGTGAAATGACTATTCTCAGAATGGACCTTTACCACCAATACGGACCTCTTTTCGCGGAGCTTTACGAAAGAGTTACTAACCTTGATAGCTTGCTTTATTCGTGGAATTCAGGTGGTGGCGGTGCATTCCTTGGTAACTTCTACAATTACCTTTCTTCACCTACTGCCATATTTATGCTTCTTTTTGGCCACCAGAATATGCCTGAAGCAATTGCGGCAATGGTGCTTACAAAATCTGCGATAGCATCCTTTACCTTTGCATATTTCATTTCAAAGAAATTCAATATCCAGAACCCTCTTACTGCCGCATTTGGTGTGCTTTACGCTTGCAGCGGATACTTTATAGCATACTACTGGAACATAATGTGGCTCGATTCCTTTTACCTTTTCCCTCTTGTGATGCTTGGTATTGAATATATTATTATCCAAAGGAAAATGAAGCTTTACACCATTTCGCTTGCATTTACACTCATAACAAACTACTACATGGGCTATATGGTGTGCATTTTCTCTGTTCTTTATTTCATCTACCGCTATCTTTCAACCTTCACCCTTACAGAAACATATTTCGGTAAACTTGCAAAGAGAGAAAAAGGCGTTAAAGGCTTCTTTATATGGGCATACAACAACCTTAGAAACAGCAAATTCTTTGACAGTGGAGTAAGATTTGCTTTTTCTTCCATCGGCGCGGCTCTACTTTCTTGCTTCGCTATACTTCCCGTTTACTTTATTCTTATGAATTGCTCTGCAACATCGGGCACATTCCCGCAGGAATTCAAAACATATTTTTCAATATTCGATTTCCTTGCAAACCACCTTGCATACCTTGATCCAACAATAAGAAGCAGCGGAACTGATGTCTTACCTAACGTTTATTGCGGTATTATTACAGTTATGCTTGTTCCTCTTTACCTTTTCTCAAACAAGGTTTCTTTCAAAGAAAAGATTATGAGCGTTGGTCTTTTAGGGGTAATGTTTGCATCTTTCTACACAAACTACCTTAACTATATCTGGCATGGCTTCCATTTCCCTAACGACTTGCCTTACAGATTCTCATATATGTATTCCTTTATCCTTCTTATACTTGCTTTCAAAGCAATTACTTTTATAAAGGAATATTCCAACCGTCAGATTATAGGCGTTGGTACTGCAACTGCATTCTTTGTTATTCTTGTTCAGGAAATCGGTTCAAAGAATTTCTCAGAAACAGGCGTATGGATCTGTATTGCGTTCATAGGTATCTACTGCCTTGCTCTTGGAATTCTTAAAAATGATAAATATCCATATATCGCCGCTGCCGCACTTGTTTTGTGTTCTTGTTGCGCAGAATATACTGTTGCAAACACTAACAACTACAGTATGGACCAGGCAAAGGTAAACTTTGTTGGTGATTATGAAGACTTCGAAAAAATCAAAGCAGAAATTGATAAATACGAAGGCAACGAAAACTACCGTATGGAGCTTACAAGTTTGAGAGCCAGAATGGATCCTTGCTGGTACAACTACAACGGAATGTCTACATTCAGCTCAATGGCATACGAAAAGGTTTCAAATATGCAGAGCCACCTTGGTATGTTCAGTAACTATATCAACAGCTATACCTACAACAGACAGACACCTATATATAATGCTTTCTTTGCTCTTGACTATATTGTTGACAACACTACAAAAGAAAAGCCTGAAATGAACCCTGAGCTCTACAAAGAAATCGGTTCGATTTCTAAGTTTGCTGCTTACGAAAACCTTTACCAGTTACCAATAGCATTCAGAGTTAATGACGAAATTACTGAGTGGTCTCACGATAATCCTAATCCATTTGAGGTTCAGAGCGGCCTCTTTGGCAACTCAACAGGCATACACACAGTATTTAGCGATATGGAGCTTACTTCCACATCAGGAAACGGTGCTACCTTCAACGACCTTTCATTTGAGAATGAGGGTTACTATCCTTATACTGTTTCAGAACCTGCTGAGGCTTCACTTTCTTTTGAATACACAGTAAAAGCGCGTGGCAACGGCTATATTTATCTTAAATCAAGCGTTAATGATATTGATTCAATTACAGTAACGCTCCCCAATGGTACTACAATTACTGAGTCTGTTGATACAAAGCCTCATATCCTCGATTTAGGCAACCTTGAAGCTGGTGAAACAGTTAACATTTACGCTCCTCTTGATGAAGGAAAAGAAGGTTTTTTATACCTTTACGGCGTTACTCTCAACGACGCAGATTTTAAGCGTGGTTATGAAATTCTCAAAAAAGATTCACTTAATGTTTCAAAGTTTGACGATACAGAAATTGAAGGCACTATAAACGCTTCCAAAGACGGCGTGCTTTACACATCAATAAACTATGACACAGGCTGGCAGATTTATATTGATGGCGAAAAGGTTTCAAAGGCTGACATTATTTCAATAGGCAACGATGCTTTGCTTGGCGTTAATATTACTGCAGGTGAGCATACTGTACGCTTTAAATATGTACCTGAGGGTCTCTTATTAGGAATACTCATTTCAATCACATCACTTATACTTATGATTTTGCTTTGTATAATGTTCAAAACAGGTATATTTGATTTCAATCCACCTCTTTACGTTGAGGAAATTGAAGAAGAGGAATCTGTTTTCAGCGACGTTGATTCAGGCGAAGCAGATATTGACAGTTTTACTGAAGACACAGAGGAAGAAAACCCATCTATCCAGTTAACTGAAAACGAGGAATAATTATGTTTTCTAAAATTAAAAGCATAGGCCTTTTAGGCTTAGAATCGTATATGATAGATGTTGAGCTTAACATTTCAAGCGGTAAACATGCGGTTGAAATTGTTGGTCTTCCGGACACTGCCGTAAGCGAAGCAAGAGACAGAATTATTGCGGCAATAAACAATTCAGGCTATGAAATGCATTTAAGCTCACGCTACACATTCAACCTTGCTCCTGCGGATATAAAAAAGGAAGGTTCACTTTATGATTTACCTATGGCGGTGGCTGTACTTTCCGCTACAAAGCAGATTATAGGTGATTACCGGAACTCTGCGTTTATAGGCGAGCTTTCCCTCTCAGGTGAAATTAAATCCGTCAAAGGCGTGCTGCCAATGGTTATGGCGGCAAAGGCGAACGGGCTAAGAGATATTTTTATACCTGCCGACAACGCTTCAGAAGCTGCGGTTATTGACGGAATAAACATCTATCCTGTTAACACATTAAAAGAATTGGGCGAGCATATAAGCGATTTCAAAAAAATCAAACCTCTTGAGATTGTTCCTTTCAAGCAGTATGAGCTCCCCGATTTTTTGCCTGATTTTTCAGATGTTAAAGGTCAGTTTGAGGTCAAAAGAGCTTTAGAGGTTGCGGCTGCCGGCGGCCATAACGTTATGATGATAGGCCCACCAGGATCGGGTAAGAGTATGCTTGCAAAGCGTATACCTACAATTCTTCCTGATATTACAGTCGATGAAGCGTTGGAAACAACGAAAATTTATTCGCTTTCAGGAAATCTTTCAAAGGAAAAGCCTATTATTAACTACAGACCTTTCAGAGCGCCACACCACTCTGTCTCCCCAGCAGGTCTTTCAGGTGGCGGTACAATTCCCAAACCGGGTGAATTATCACTTTCTCACAACGGCGTTTTATTCCTTGATGAGCTACCTGAATTCACAAGAAGCACGATGGAAGTGTTGCGCCAACCCATTGAAAACAGCACAATTACAATATCTCGTGCCGCTTGCGCTCTTACATACCCTTGCTCAGTAATGCTAATTTGCGCTATGAATCCTTGCCCTTGTGGTTATTATGGTCATCCGACACGTAAATGCTCCTGCCCTAACGGTGCACCTGCAAGGTATCTTTCAAAGGTATCGGGTCCTTTGCTTGACAGACTTGATATTCACATTGAAGTACCGCCTGTTGATTATAATCAGCTTTCCGACAGTGAATGTGGTGAAAGCTCTGCTGAGATACGCGCAAGAGTAAACGAAGCAAGAAAAATTCAGCAAAAGCGTTTTGCAGGCACAGATATAACCTGCAACGCTAAAATGACACCTGCTCTTACAAGAAAATATTGCACACTTTCGGAAGGTGCCTCGAAAACACTTCAACTTTCATTCGAAAGGCTTGGGCTTTCTGCAAGAGCGTACGATAAAATCTTAAGGGTTGCCCGAACAATCGCAGACCTTGATAACAGCGAAAACATTGAGAACACACATATTCTTGAAGCAATACAATACAGAAGCCTTGACAGAAAGTTCTGGAAGGCATAAAACAAGATGAGTATCATTGATACTCATCTTGTTTTTTCAATAAAAAATCTTCAATTTCAATTGTATTTTTTATGCAACTATGATAAAATGTAGTAAATACACGTTTGAAAGGGGTTTACTATGGCAAACGGTGAAAAACAATCACTTGTTGACAAAGGTAAATGGTTTTTTAACGAAATAAAAGACCATTGGAATACTCCCGAAGAGGGCAAATACGTACCCTACAAGGAGTACAAGGATGTAATTATCGGTGTTGGTGCAAACTACACAGGCTCTAAAACACTTGAGTATATCGGCTTCTGGTCAAGCTGCTTCCTCATTATGCACCATTATAAGTTACCATACCTTACATTCTCAGTTATAGGGCTTTTAAATATGCCTTTGGGTTACATTACCGCTCTTATCTGGTGGTATGTATGCGATAACTTAGGTTTTTTACCTAAAAAGACAGAGAAAAAGGTTTACCTTGTTTATGGTCTTATGATGGCTTTCGGTATATCCACGTTATTATTTGATTATTCTCGGTTATTTGACCAATCAGGCGCATTTATAACTATGCTTAACAGCTTTGAGGGTATGAATGCCACCGCCTGCTTTAAGACCTTTGGTACGCATTTTCTGTATTCAGGCTGGGTAGGTGCCCGAAATATTTTCTGGCGCAAAAAGCTTATACCTAAATACGGCAGATATAAATACAGCCTTTACTGCGACGTTGTACCAAAATGTATAATGGTTATACTTATTGGTTGGCTCCCTGTTTACAATATTACTGACGTTGCTACACGAGTATGGGTTGCGAACCTTTTATTTGCTACATACAACGTATTTGGCTTCGGCAACGTTCTTGAGGAATGCTCAAAGAGAATCAGCCCTAACCTTCAGGAAAGGATTCTTGTAAGAAGCTACCCTGTTAAGCTTTCACACATTTTCAACTCAATTCTTGCAATTATTCTCCCTGCAATTGTTGGCTCCCTTCGTTATGAATGGGCAGACATTAACTTCTATAGATGGGTTATTCCTGTAACATTCTGTATTTCTGCAGGATTTACAATGTTCCTTGCAGGCAGAATCAAGGAGAGAATTCCTCAACCACCTATTGAGAAAAAGGTGCAGATTAAGTTCTGGGATGGTATGCTTGGTGTTCTTAAGAACAAGTATTTGCTTATAAACACAGTTGTAGGTCTTATTGACTCCTTGGGTAACGGTATGCTTCCGTTTGCTACCATTCTTTATTTCTACACATTCCGCCTTAGTGGTCTTCCCTACTCTCTTCTTGTGGCGCTTATTTCATTTGCAGGTACACCACCTGATTTACTCTCACCATATTTCCTTAAAAGATTCTCATATAAGCAGATTATGATTTTCTACCAGATGAGCCGTGCACTCGGTAACGTTATTATTGCCGTTGCAATGTGGACTCTTGGCGATAATCTTGCTCTTTGCGGTACAATCTGCGTTGTTGTTCTTTTCTTTATGGAAATGACAAAGACTGTTCCTACAACCGCAGGCCACGATATGGGCGTACGTATCAACGACTATCAGATGTACCTTTCAGGTGAACGTCTCGAAAGCTTTGCAGGTATTTTCGGTTGGTTTACAGGTCCTATAACAAGCTTTGTAGGTCTTATTATTCCGATATTCCTTTTGAAATACGGCTTTAACAGTAACTGGGAAATTCTCTTCTTCGACGGTTCAAGAAGAAATATAGTTGTTGTACCAATCATTGTTGACGCAATAGGCTTCTTCCTTATGACAATCCCTTACTTATTCTGGGATTACGATAACAAAAAGCAGAATATGGTTATGGAAGTGCTTAAACGACGCGCTGAGGTTACTGAAAAGAAAGCACAAGAAGAAGGTATTTCCGTTTCCGGCGGATACAAAGGTTAAGGAGGTGGAAAGTATGAGCAAAAAAGAAAAAAAGCAGAAAAAGGTTAATGACTGGGGCGCAGCCGTTGAACTTAATATTCCTGAAGACGAAATATGGACTTATCAGGTACCCGGTCTTGCTGCACCACACATTAACAAGCCTTATAAATACTATAATTTAAAGAAGGCGTTATTTGTTATAGTAATTATCGTTGCCGTTTCACTTTCCATCTATTTCAGTGTGCTTGCTTTGCAGAACGATACATTCGACTACACAGAAACTGCAAACGGAATTGAATTCTCAAAATTCAGCAACACAGGTTACCTTACAGAGCTTGAAATAGACTATGTTTCCGATATTGAATATATCCCCGGCAACAATGACCCTGCAACAAACTTCAAGGTAGTTAAGGACACTACAAAGCCTATTAAATCTGTAAGGCAGTTCACTCTTAACTGCGATGATAAGATTAAAACGATTACTATCGGCGCAAATGTTGAGTTTGTAGACCCTAAGGCATTCTATTCCTGCTGGGCGTTACAGAACATTGAGGTTGACGAAAGCAACCCGAATTACTGCGATGTTGATGGTGTACTTTACAACAAGGATAAAACAGAGATTCTCTGCTACCCTTGCGACCACGACGAATATCTCAGGCAGAAATATGGCTACGAAAAAGAGCTTTACAGAGACGAGGTTACACCTGAATATGAAAAAGATATTCAGACATATGTTGTGCCCTCTACTGTTACAAAAATCGGTGAAATGTGCTTCAACTACGCAAACCTGAGAAGGATTTACCTTCCTGAAGGCTTAAAGACAATTGAAACACTTGCTATATTTAAGCTCCACGAGCGTGTTGACCAATGGAGCACTCACCCATCCCTTGAAAATGTTTATACATATACCGCAGATAATGTTAGCGATCCGCATTTCGTAGATAAAAATGTTCTTGGTGATGTTTACATTTCTCTCCCTGAGGGTCTCCAATATATCGGCTCAGACGCATTCAGCTACAACCAGAATTTAAGCTATGTTTATATTCCTGAAAGCGTTACATATATAGGACACCATGCTTTCTGGGATACTTGCTACAAGGAAGACGGCGAGCTTAAAGGTGTAAGCGTTATGAACGTTGCTAAATCTGAAAACGAGTTTTCGGCAGAAACTGAAATTGGCGACAACTGGATTCCACAATACGACTACTTGCTTTTCAAGAAGGATATTGATATTAAATATGAAACTGCCCGTCAATAATTAACAACAAAAAACCTCTTGATTCCGGGAATCAAGAGGTTTTTATTTTTATTTACTTTTCTTTTTCACTAATTTTTCAAACGGCAACTGTGCAATTATTATTGCAAGGAATACAAGGGCGCAACCGAAGATTTCTCTGCCCGAAAGCCTTTCGCCGAAGAAGGCGCCTGCTAAGGCAGCAAAAACAGATTCAAGGCTCATTATAAGGCTTGCAACTGTTGGGTTAAGGTTTTTCTGCGCTACAATCTGCAGGGTGAACGCAATACCCGAAGAAAGTACACCTGCGTAGAAAATTGAGAACCAGGCTTGTCCTATGGCTACCGGATCAGGATTTTCAAAGGCAAACATACCAATAGCAGAAATCACTGCGGTAACAGCGAATTGGATAAGAGAAAGCCTTACACCATCTACTGTTTGTATGAAATGGTCAACTATCATTATCTGCACGGCAAAAAGAAATGCGCACATAATAAGAAGCACATCGCCAATGCCTACACCGCCCGATGCAGTAACACACAGAAAATACATTCCACATGTTGCAATTGCTATGCAAAGCCACAAAACAGGCTTCACCTTGCGTTTTAAAAAGATACCTAATATTGGCACTATAAGTATATATAAGGTTGTAAGAAAGCCTGATTTACCAACGCTTGAAAGCATTATGCCGTATTGCTGCACTAATGAAGCAAGGCAAACAGAGCCACCGCAAAGCAGACCGCCTAACAAAAGGCGTTTGGATATAAAACTTTTATTTTCTCCGTGCTCCCCTCCACCCACTTTTCTCCTGTTATTTCTGAATATAAACCATGAAACAGGTGTGAGCACAACTACTGCAAGGCAAGACCTAAGGCAAAGGAACGTGAAATTCCCTATAAGCTCCAAACCCGTGCTCTGAGCAACAAAGGCGGTACCCCATATAAAGGCTGCAAGAGTTAAAAGCAAGGATGAAGCAAAAGCTTTTCTTCTTCTGATTTTCTCTTCCATACACATCTCTCTAATCTAAATTTGAACATTGATTATATTACCATATTATTATATTTTAAGCAACAAAAAACCGAAAACAGTATTACTACTATTTTCGGTTTTTTATTTTGTTTTATTTATCCTAAATTTTGCCTTACAAGACTTGCTCTGAGTTTATCCCTCTCTATTCTATCAAGTGGTCTGTCAACAGAAAGCGAAATGGTAGCAGGTTGCATATGAATCATAAGCGCTTCAATAGTTGCGCAATCCATATTAACAATGCCCTTTACAGCGCCTAAGCGCACAAGAGACATAAGCTCCATAAACTCATTTGTATCTATCATTCTTGCGTATTTCAAAACGCCATAAGCTCTGTAAATTCTGTCTTCAGTAACAGGTGCTTTAAAAATTTCTTCACGAGCAGTTCGCTCCTGAGCCGCAATCTGCAAAGCAATTGATTTAAGGTTTTCAATTGCTGCTCTCTCGCTTATGCCGAGAGTAATTGTATTGCTTAACCTGAACATATCGCCCTTTGCCGCCGCGCCCTCACCATAGGAGCCACGAAGAGAAAGCCCAAGCTTTGAAACTGTTGTTATAAGCTTTGTTATTTGAGAGGTTGTAACAAGAGCAGGAAGATGAAGAACAACAGATGCCTTCATACCTGTACCCAAAGCAATAGGGTCCTGAGTTAAATAACCTAACTTATCGTCAAAAGCGAAATTAAGCTTCTGCGAAAGGTCCTTATCAATAGCGGTAGCTGTACGGAAGGCTTCATCAAGAGCAAAGCCTGCATACATAACCTGCAAACGGATATGGTCCTCTTCATTAAGCATTATACTAACGGCTTCATCATCTGTAAGAAGTAAAGCTCTGCCATCTCTTGAAGAGGCAAATTCAGGGCTTACAAGGTGCCTTTCTGCAAGAGAAACGACCTCAGACTGAGAAAGGGTTTTCATCTCGTTGTAATTGAATTTATAGCCTGAAATTGTATCAGCTGCCTCTTTAATAACTGCATTCACCTTTAATTTATCAGGGAGAGAAAGCCTTGCAGGGAAAGGAAAGCTTCTGAGGTTACGGGCAAGGTGAATACTCGTGTTAATAACAACATCATTCTGTGCGCCTGTACCTAAATACCATTTTGCACCCATTAACCTTCGCCCCCTTGTGAAATAATATCGTTTATTCTGTCGCGCAATGTGGCGGCAAGCTCAAAATTCTGTTCTTCAATTGCAACGGAAAGCGCTGCTTTTAATTCTTCAAGCCTTGATTCAGCAAAGTTTTCCCCTTCAGGCTTTGAACCTGCGTAAGAGGCTTTTCCGTGGATGCGGTTAAGAGAAGGCAACAATTTATCGTAAAAAACGTTGTAGCACTCCGCGCAACCCATTTTACCGTCGTTTGCAATTTCTTCGAAGCTTTTACCGCAAAAGCTACAACGCAATGAGCTACCGGCTATTTCATTCTTAGAAAGAAGGTCGTTAAGCAACCCACCAAAGCCAAGGCCAAAGCCCGAAAAAGCCTCGCCATAGCCTAATGAACGGGCGCAATCGGAGCAAAGATGCACCTCTGCGGCTCTGCCGTTTATTATTCTTTTCATATGCATATTAGCTTCATTTTTATTGCAATTCTGACAAATCACAAAAATCACCCCGCGGGAAAATTTCTTATATAATTATACATCTTATTTATTGACAATTCAAGAGATTTTAGTATCTATCCTCGTCTAAGAATTCATCTTCATATATAAACTCATCGGAAAATTCATAATCAAATTCATCGTCCTCTATAAAGTCGGAATAATCCCTCGGATTATGCTTCCTGTACTTATCAAAATCAAAAGAAAAACTCATTAAAATCCCCTCTTCATATAGTATGATACATATATTCTGTTCCCTAAATTTATTTATATTCAATCTGTAACAAAAATTGCCCTCATTCATATTATGCATTGAAAGGGGGATTAAGAATGGGTTGCTTATTCAACGGCGGTAACAACTGCACATGGATTATTATCCTTATCGTTATCATCTTGGTTTGCTGCAACGGTAACAATGGTTGCGGTAACAGAATCTCCAACGACTGTGGTTGCAACAACAACTGCGGCTGCTGCTAATTGCAGAAAAAGAACCGACCACTCAAACGAGTGGTCGGTTATCATTTTTAGAATATTACGGAAAGAACAACGCTTCCCACACTTAAAATCATTATGCCTGCAAGGATAATGCACATTATTCTTTTTGCTTTATCTGAAAACATTATTCAATACCAAGAAGATTTTTAATGCATTCTGAAAGCACAGAAAGCTTTTCTTCTGCTTCCTCTCTTGAACTTGCCTTAGCGGTAATATAGATTTTAATTTTTGGCTCTGTGCCTGATGGTCTTACAATAAATGTATCGCCACTTTCCATTCTGTAGGAAAGCACATTTGATTTAGGAAGACCTGTTTCACCATCAGTTGTAATACCTGACTTATAGTCGCCTATCCAATTGATAGCGCTGCCGTTAAGCTCTTTTGGCGGATTTGTTCTCAAATTATCCATCATATCAGCCATTTTCTGCATACCTGCGGCACCTTCAAAGGCATAGTTATCAAGCTGATTGAAGAAATAACCATATTTCTCGTAAATACTGTTCATAAACTGCCAGAGAGTAATACCTTGGGTTTTATAGTATGCTGCCATTTCGCAGATAATCATTGCGGCATTAACGCCATCCTTATCGCGCGCGTGAGTACCTGTAAGGTAGCCATAGCTCTCTTCAAGTCCAAGCACGTAGCGGTCTGCCTCGCCTTTTTCTTCAAGCTCTGTTACAAGTTCACCAATATACTTAAAGCCTGTAAGAAGGTCTGCCATATCTGCGCCATACTCTTTGCAGATTGCAGAAATAAGAGGAGTTGTAACAATAGTTTTAACAACCATTGGGTTTGCGGGAAGCTTACCCTTCTCTTTAAGCTGAGTAAGAAGATATTCGCAAAGCATTGCGCCAACCTCGTTACCTGACATAAGCTTATACTCGCCATTATCACGTACTGCAATACCTACGCGGTCGCAGTCAGGGTCAGTAGCAATCATAAGGTCTGCAGGGAAATCCTCTGTCATTTTAAGACCTTCTTCAAACACCTGACGGATTTCAGGGTTTGGATATGGACAAGTCGGGAAATTACCGTCAGGCTTTTCCTGAGCTTTAACAACCTGTAATTCGCTTACGCCTAATTTCTTAAGAACTCTGCGCACAGGCTTGTTACCTGTACCGTTAAGAGGTGTATAAAGAACTTTAATACCTGATTTCTTAACGGCATCTTTATTAACTGAGCAATCCATTACGCAGTCAATAAATTCATCCTTAAGCCAATCTTCGATATAGTCAACCATATCCTCTGCAAGAGCATCTTCAAAAGACATTCTCTTAACGCCGTCGAACATATCAACGCTCTTCATATATTCATATGTTTTGGCTGCCGCTTCGTCTGTTATCTGGAAGCCTCTCGGGTCATAGCACTTAAAGCCATTATATTTTGACGGGTTATGGCTTGCCGTAAGCACAATACCTGAAGAACAACCTAATCTTCTTACGGCGAAGGAAAGCATTGGAGTAGGCATAAGCTCAGGATAAATATAAACCTTGATGCCGTTAGCAGCAAGAACGCCTGCGGCACACTGAGCAAAAACATCTGACTTAATACGGGAATCGTATGCGATCGCAACAGATGGCTCATCGAATGTTTCGTTAAGGTAATCTGCAAGCCCCTGAGTCGCCTGACCAACAGTATAAACATTCATACGATTAGTACCTGCGCCGATAACTCCGCGAAGACCACCTGTACCAAATTCGAGATTTTTATAGAATCTATCAAGAATTTCGTCTTCCTTACCCTCAACGGAAGTTAATTCTTCCTGTAAATCGGGGTCAAGAACAGCTTTTTCGCACCAGATTTTATAAAGTGCATTTATATCATTCATAAGGAACTTCCTTTCAAAATTAATACTTTAAAATTATATCACTATTATACGATAAAATCAATTATCTTATAAAATTAGTGCGGATTTTAGGCTCAGATGCAGGACGGTCAATTCCGTTTTTCTTACCGTTTTCAATGCATTTGAGAAGCCATGCCATATTTTTACCAAGAGTGCGCATAATCTGTATACCCTCTTCATCTTTTAATACATCCTCAGCCTTTGCGCCATGAACCATATTCCAATAGCCTGATGAAACAACAGGCATACAGCTTATGGTGAAGTATTTATTAAGAACATCAAGAGCGGCTGTTGAGCCTGCTCTGCGGCAACTTACTATTGCAGCAGCAGGTTTATACCTGAAATTAGCGGAGCCCGAATAAAATGCACGGTCGAGAACAGCACAGATTGTGCCTGACGGAGCGGCATAATGAACAGCAGAGCCGAATATAAACCCATCTGCATTTTTTGCTTTCTCGGTAAGTATATTTACAACATCATCGTTAAACACGCATTTGCCGTTATTAGAAGCGCAACCGCCACAGCCGATACAACCTCTCACCTGCTTATTACCAAGCCAGAAAATTTCTGTATCGATGCCCTCGTTATTAAGCTGTTTTTGAATCTCACAAAGGGCGGTATAAGTACAACCCTTTTCGTGAGGCGCACCATTTACTAATAAAACCTTCATATTAATCTCCTATAAAAGATAAAATTTCTTCAGTTGAGTGTACTATGTAATCGGGAAAAAGCGTTTTTAAAAAGCTTTCGTCTCTGAAGCCCCATGTTACGCATATACATTTGAGACCCGCATTGCGCGCTGTTTCAACATCAACATCAGAATCACCGATATAATAGCAATTATCTTTATTTACACCAAGGTAATCCATAGCACAATTAACGGAATCGGGACAGGGTTTTCTGCGGACGCCGTCTTTTTCGCCAACAGAATAATCGAACAGACCATTAAAATACTTTTCAACCAAGGTCTGCACGGCAAAATCTGCTTTATTGGAAACAACCGCAGTTTTTATGTCCTTTTCTCTTATTTTTAAAAGTAACTCTTCTATTCCGTCATATGATTTTGTAAGCACTGCAGAATTGTCTTTATAATGTTTTTTGAAATCCTCAAAGCAATTATTGATAGCATCCTCGCTTGTACCAACAGGAACTGCTCGTTCTATAAGAAGGCGTATGCCGTTACCTACGAAGCTACGAACCTCGTCCTGTGTGCGCGGCGGAAGATTGTTGCTTCGAAGCGCAAAATTCACAGAATTGCTTAAATCACCTAAGGTATCAAGAATTGTGCCATCTAAATCAAAAATCAATGCTTCAGGCTTCATCTTCAGGACACTCCAGGTCAACTATAGTATATTCACGATTAAGAGCAGGAAGAACCTTGTTTTTTAAATCTTCAGTTTTAAAGCGCACAGTTGCGCTGTTAACGCATGGATGACAACCGAAAAACGCTTCCTTGAAAACATTTTTCTCAATAAGAAGCTCTATGTCTTTATTTTTATCATACATCAAAGCAAGAACGGTAAGTGAACCGGGCGTTACATTAAGCATTTTCTCCATCTGTTCACCGCTTGCAAAAGAAAGACGCGCTGAATTAATCTGGGCAGAAAGATACTTTGTTTTAAACACCATATCACCCGGAATAAGAAGCATATAGAACTTTGTTTGCTGACGATTGCATAAAAGAAGGTTTTTGCAGATTTTTGCATCTATAACCTTCTCTATTTCTTCGCAAAGCTCAATTGTCGCCGCCTCATCATGCTCTGCACGAATGTAATCCACCCCGTTTTCCTCAAGGAAAAGATAACTATCCATCTCCTTCTGAGTTACAGTTGTTTCGGGATGTTTTGAAAAAAGTTCAGGATTTATGTACATTTTTATAACCTCTACGTTAAAAAAGGGAGTACGAATACTCCCTTTTTGTTATTTATTTTACACGTTTCATAATGTCTGCAACATTTTCGGCAAGTGTTTCATTTGTAAGGTAGCCGAGAGAGTTAGTTTCATGATAGTGTCTTCTGTCATGAACATCATGACCCTGTTCAATATATGGCTGTGTTTTATGAAGAGTATAGTCGTTCGGAACACAGCAATAACCTGTCATATCGTTAGCAACGCCGTAAACGAGAAGGTCTTTATCACCAACAATATCAATAATTGGAGTTGGATTAATCTCTGTACCCTTACCTGTTGCAGATTTATCTGCCTCAACAGCGCCACCATAAACAACCTCAGGGAACGGCTCGCCCGGAAGCATAAGAATCTGCTGTGTACCGAGCTTTATGTATACCATTTCGGTCTGAAGCGCAAGACCTAAATCACCTTTATTATATGCATAACGCTGACCTGAGCAGGCACCGATTGTTACCATAAGAGCAAGAAGACCATTATCAACAGGTGAATAATATTTATGCTGAAGAACTGTTATTTCAACAGGCATTTCTTTGTCATCTGTAATACCAAGAGCAGCTTTACCTAATGTTTCACCCTGAGTCTGAGTTCTTTCCCAAACATCATCAGAATAATCACCAGGATCAACACCACCGATAGCACCGGGACCAAAGAGAACATTGGTTTCCTTTTCATCCTTGATTGTTTTTCTGAGCCAATATGGATAGTCAGCGCTGACTGTACGGTTACCGCCGCCTAATGTATTTGGGTGAGCAGCAAAGTTAATGAACCATGTTTCTGCACCGTTGTCATCAGGCACGAAACGTGTTCTTGTAAGAACATCGTGAAGAACGATAGGCTCACGTTTATCAAGCTGAGCAGATGGCACATGAGTTTTACCAATGTAAAGCTTACCCGGTTTTCTGTTTTTGTAGCACTCTCTTACAACCTCTTCAAGAGATTTAAGAAGAAGGTCCATATATTCAGCGTCTTTACCTGTCTGGAGCTTATACAACTGACCCCAATAACCTACGGTATCAAAGCCTGCATGAGTATGAGAGCATGAAATGAAAACGCCTGCGCATTTACTTTCAGCCATAAAATCCTTAAGATTGTCGCGAACAATATTAAGCTCGAAATTTGTAAGACCGATAATATCTGCGGCAATGTGAACATAACCACCGTTATCGTCTGCACCAATCCACATAGCGCTTACAGTGATCGGGTCATGAATACTATCAATGATATGACCCATACCATGACCTGCAATCCAATATTTTTTTGCGTTAATATCCTTAGGCATTACTTCCTTTGAAGCATAACCACAAACATATTTTTCACCTGTAATTACTGTTGGCTCAGGACGAGGAAGATCTTTAGCAACAATGCCTTTTCTTCTGAGCTTTTTACCGCCCTTTATACCTACTGCACGAACCGCTTTTGCGGCAATTTCATTAAAACCCATTAAAATACCTCCTTTGGTATAAGATATACCTTTACAATTACATTTTACCAATAACTGTAAATAAAGTCAACGAAATAACTGACCAAATACAAGTTTAATAAATTGTTAAAAATACCATCAGAAATTTCTGTTGTTCCAGCCCCAGTCGTTATAGCCCGTATATTTCACATAAACTCTTTCAGGCGAAATACCAAGTTCATTCTGGAGTATTGAGCAGATTTCTTTTGTCATATTCTCGCTTGCAGCGGAATTTACTGCACCTAAAAGCTCAACATCAACTATTGCTGTATCAGCAGATGCATCACCTCTGAACCAGAGCTTTGTATCGCCTTCAATACCTACCATTAAATATGCTTCGCTTTTACCGGGAAAGCATTCAATAGCTTTTCCGAATGCAGCCTTTACTTTTTCGCACTTTTCGTCAGAAACCTTTACTGTTGTTTTAAGATTGATATATGGCATAAAATAACCTCCATTTATTTTCTTTTCAATATTGTATCACAAGGCACAATAAAATTAAAGTGATTTAGTTACATTGGAGATATTTTATTGCAACAAAACTGAGAGCAGCGGTACCGATAGGTAAAACACTTTCGTCAAACATAACTTTGGGATGATGTTGAGGATATTGAAAGCCTTTTTCAGGTTCCCCTGCAGCAAGAGCCAACATAAGAGACGGCACCTGATGGCTGATATAAGAAAAATCTTCGGAGCCTCCGCTACGAGATGACCGTGCACCAATTTTCTCGGTATTTATAACCATATCACTCTCAAAAAGCTCTGTAAGATATTTTTCCACTTCAACTGACAACTCTTTATCATTTTTCAAAGTCGGACATCCACTACCAAAAGAAACACAGACCTTACCTTTATAAGCAGAGCCTATACCCTCTGAAATTTCTGTTACACGTTTTTTCATATGCTCCCTGATTTTATCGTCGTAAGCTCTCATTGTACCTTGTAAAACTGCGGTATCTGCTATTACATTACCTGCTGTTCCCCCATGAAACGAACCGATTGTAAGGAGCGCTTCGTCAGAAACGCCTAATTCTCTTGCAGGAATCTCCTCAAGACCAAGAAGAAGACGAGAAGCAATTGTAAGGGCATCTATGCCCTGTTGCGGTGTTGAGCCATGGCACCCTTTACCCTGAATGTTTATTGTGAAATAATCTGCGGCAGGTGCACCCACACCACCACCTGAAACAATTAAAGTTCCTGTTTTCATTGGTAACCCTGCCATTACATGAACCATTAAAGCGCCTTGTGGTTCAGGGTCTGAAAGCACACCGTTATCTATCATATTCTTTGCGCCCGAAAGTGTTTCTTCAGCAGGCTGAAACATTAACTTCACCTGACCCTGAAGCTCTTTTTCATGTAATTTTAAAAGCTTTGCGGCACCAAGCAGCATAGCGGTATGCATATCGTGTCCGCAGGCATGCATATTCCCATTTTCACAAGCAAACTCAAGTTTAGATTCTTCACGTACAGGCAGAGCATCCATATCTGCACGTAAAAGAAAACATTTACCCGAATTCTTCTTGCCAATAAGGCAAACTACACCATTTTTACCGCAGTCAGAGTATTCACAACCATATTCTGCAAGTTTTGTCTTTACATACTCCACAGTTTTTGTTAATTCAAATTCTGTTTCTGCGTTTTGATGTAAGTAGCGTCTCATTTCTAGTAATTCATTTTCCATTGATTTCACTTCATTAAGAATATTAATATTATCCATTTAGTAACCACCCTAATTAATTTCTGATATTGTTATTTCCAAAAAAGAGTAAATAAAGCAAAACCGACCGAGAAAAATCTCAGTCGGTAAAATAATTTATAAATTAATCTTCAATATTCCAAGGGTCGTTACCCATTGAATCGGTTACTTTGCCTGTACCCTTTTCAACATAAACATCACCAATAAGCTCGTTTGGCGAGCCTTTGGCGTTAAGGCGTAACGTATAGGTGTAACCGCTTGCAGTTTCATCTGTTTCACTATCCTTGATGAAGAGAGCACCATCAGGGAAGCCCATTAAATCTGTATAGTATGAGAGTATCACATCAACCATATCTTCGGGCTCATTATTGATAGGTAAGGTAAGCGGCTCTGTCGTAGGCTCTGCTGTAGTTGTTGATGAGTCTTCCTGAGTTGTACCCTCTGTCGACTCCTCACGTGAATTTTCTGAATAATCAGGAGAAACATCCACACTATCGTCGTTATATTGATAATCTCCGTTCTCAGCAGCTTCAGTTGTTGAAGTATTCACTTCTGTATCATCTTTATTGATTGCTTTAAAAACGAATATTCCGATAATTATAAATATAATACCAAGCATGATAGCAAGGGTAAGGTTACCCTTGTTTTTCTTTGATTTTCTTCTTTTCTTTTTTGCCATAATATCACCTGCTTTTACTAATAGTATTATATCATATGTTTACACGTTGTGCAAGGAATGTGGTTGTGAATTTTATGTGAAGATTCCAAACTGCAAATTCAATAAAAAAAGAAAAACACCCTCTTGGGTGCTTTTCTTTTTGGCAGCGGGATAGGGATTCGAACCCCAACAAACAGAGTCAGAGTCTGTCGTGCTACCGTTACACTATCCCGCTAGGAACGTTTGATATTATACTATCACTTTTTTTAATTGTCAATACAAATTTTCAAAAAATAAAAATATTTTTATAACAATTCTTGTTTTCTTTAATAAAAGTGATATTATATTCATATATATTTAATTCCACAGCATCAAGGTGTGATTATTACGAGCAATAGCAGTAACCAACACTATAAATTCATGACAGAGACTCCCGTTTCAAAATTAATTATAAAACTTGGTATCCCTACCACCATAAGTATGCTTGTTACTAACATTTACAATATGGCTGATACATATTTTGTGGGAACTCTTGGCACAAGCGCAAGCGGTGCGGTTGGCGTTGTTTTTGGACTTATGGCAATAATACAGGCACTTGGTTTTACTTTGGGTCATGGCGCAGGAAGTATTATTTCACGTAAACTTGGCGCAAAAGAAAATGAGGACGCAAATTTAGTTGCCTCTGCTTCTTTTTTTACCTCGCTTATCACAGGTCTTATTGTAACTGTAGGTGGTCTCATTTTTATTACACCATTATTAAAGCTCTTAGGCAGCACACCAACAATTCTCCCATTCGCCAAAGACTATGCATTATGGATCCTTCTTGCCGCACCTATTACAATGGCAAGCTTTGTTTTAAATAATATACTCAGATACGAAGGCAAAGCCGCTCTTGCCATGATTGGCCTTACAACAGGTGGCATTTTAAATATATTGGGAGACTATATTTTAATTAAAATTTTTGATTTAGGTATAGCAGGTGCAGGTATATCAACAGCCGTATCTCAATTTATAAGCTTTTCGATTTTACTTTCAATGTTCCTGCTAAAGAAAACACAAAGTAATTTATCAATCAAGTGCTTCATAAAAGGTATACCATACCTGAAGAAAATTATACCGACAGGCTTCCCAAGCCTTATGAGGCAAGGTCTTTCAAGTATTTCCACAATGATTCTTAATAACGCGGCAGGTTTATATGGTGATGCAGCAGTATCTGCAATGACAATTGTTAATAAAATCTGCTTCTTTATATTTGCGGTCGGTCTCGGAATAGGACAAGGCTACCAACCTGTCTGCTCTTTCAACTACGGAGCAAAAAAATATTCACGAGTAAAAAAAGGCTTCTTTTTCACTTTTTTTACAGGCGAAGCCTTATTGAGCATACTTGCGATTGTAGGTTTGATTATAAGCGATGGTCTTGTAGGAATTTTCCGCGATGACCCTGCAGTTATTGAAATAGGCTCTTTCGCTTTAAAAGCACAGCTTTTTGCGCTATTCTTTCAACCTCTTTCTATATGCGTTAATATGACCTTCCAGAGTATCGGTAAAAACAAATCCGCAACATTTTTATCTGCCCTGAGAAGTGGACTTATATTTATACCTACCCTTTTAATACTCTCAAGCATAATTGGTCTTACAGGCATACAGATTTCGCAGACCGTAACCGATGCTGTAACGTTTTTCGTTACACTTCCATTTGCGATAGTTTTCTTTAAAAACTTGCCCAAAGATGCCGATTCATTGACACAATAACGCTATTTTGATATAATATCTCACGGAGTTGATGCCAATGCCTAAAAAGAAAATAATTTATCTTGATATATTGCGAATAATCGCAAGTATCGCAGTAATAACTATACATGTCGCTGCACAGAATTGGAACAGTTACACTGTTGACACATTCGAATGGGGCGCATTCAATATATTTAATAGTTTAAGCCGTTGGGCAGTACCCGTCTTCTGTATGATCAGCGGATCTCTGTTTTTAGATTGCGACAGAAAAGTGAAAATTAAAAAGCTTTACTCCAAAAACATACCAAGAATGGCAATATCATTCCTTGTCTGGTCTGTTGTTTATCTATTTGTGATCTACGATGTGAATGAAATGAGCATGGAAAAGATTATAAAAACGGTGTGCGCCGGCGGTTACCATATGTGGTACATCTTTTTAATAATAGGCTTTTACGCGATTGTTCCTATTTTAAGAAAAATATCCGATACACAGGAAGCAACATTATATTTTATTTTTATTTCAATAATTGTTACATTCCTTGTGCCCGCAATAGTATCAGTTCCTGAATTAAAATGGTTAAAACCAATAACAAGCAAAGCATTTCTTAATCTTACACTTGGTTATACCCCATATTTCTTTATGGGACACTATATAGTTAAATATGGATTAAGGAAAAAATTCAAGAGACTTATATATGTACTTGGTGCAATAAGTTTTGTGCTTATACCTGCAGGCACACTTATCATCTCTCAGGCGAAGGGAAAGTTTTACGGAGCACTTTACGAATACAACTCATTTACTGTGCTTTTCCAGACTTTATTCGTTTTCCTGATTATTAAAGAAATTTTTGAGGACAAGCAATTCTCTTCGCGAACAGAGAAATTAATATCAACTCTCTCCAAAGACAGCTTTGGCGTTTATATGTTCCATGTTGCAGGAATACTTATTATTGAAAGATGTCTCAACTTTGAATCTACAACAATAAACCCATATATAGCAATGCCTGTAATTATTGTAGGAACTTACGTTATATCGGAAATTGTTTCGTTTATCCTTAATAAAATACCTATCATCAATAAATACATTGTATAAAAAAACCTCGGTTCAGAATGAACCGAGGTTTTTGTTTCACATTAAATTAATCAAGGAAATCGCGGAGCTTCTTTGAGCGAGATGGATGACGGAGCTTTCTGAGAGCCTTTGCCTCAATCTGACGGATTCTTTCACGTGTAACATTGAATTCCTTACCAACCTCTTCAAGAGTTTTGGAGTTACCGTCTTCAAGACCATAACGAAGACTGAGAACTCTTGCTTCTCTTGGAGTAAGGGTTTTAAGAACCTCAGCAAGCTGCTCTCTCATAAGAGCCATAGATGCAGCATCAACCGGTGCCTGAGCGTCGTCATCAGGAATGAAGTCGCCTAAATGGCTATCTTCCTCTTCGCCGATTGGTGTTTCAAGAGAAACAGGCTCCTGAGCAACGCGGAGAATTTCACGCACCTTATCAACAGGCATATCGAGCCTTGCTGCAATTTCTTCTGCAGTCGGGTCTCTGCCGTTTTCATGAAGAAGCTGACTGTTTGTTTTCTTAACTTTGTTAATAGTTTCAACCATATGAACAGGGATACGGATTGTTCTTGCCTGGTCTGCAATAGCACGGGTAATTGCCTGACGAATCTACCATGTTGCATATGTTGAGAACTTAAAGCCCTTGGTATAATCGAACTTATCAACAGCCTTAATAAGACCTAAGTTACCTTCCTGGATAAGATCAAGGAACTGCATTCCTCTGCCAACATATCTTTTTGCAATACTAACAACAAGACGAAGGTTAGCTTCTGAAAGGCGACGTTTAGCCTCAGGGTCATCCTCAGAAATTCTGATAGCAAGCTCAATTTCTTCCTCAGATGTAAGAAGAGGAACTCTACCAATTTCTTTAAGATAAACCTTAACAGGGTCATCGATTGCAATATTTTTGGCATCAGCTGATGATTCTTCATCGCCTGAAACCTTTGTTGACTCAATGTCAAATGAAAGTGCATCAAGCATTTCATCGCTCATTTCGTCAATAATCTCTATGTTATTGCTTTCAATAAGCTCATAGAGTTTTTCGATATCGTCAACATCAAAACCTTCAATTTCAAGGATAATGTTGTCGATTTCGTGAGTTGCAAGCTTACCACTTACCTTACCTTTTTCAATAAGGTTTTTAATTTGCGGTTTTTTCTCCCAACCTTCCATTTTCATCTCACCTTTCTTTTTCACACTAGAGCAAAACCATTTACTCTGAATAAATTACTTTTTATCATCTTTATTTAAAGAACTGAAAAGTTCTAAAAAGCTATCATCACTCATCTGAGACGGATTTTGAACAAGCCTCTTTTTCTGTTCCTCCTGAAGAACAATAATACAATCTTCGCACTCCTGCATGGTATTGGATACAAGAGATTGATTTGCAAGAAGTTTTGCTACTGCGCTTGTTTCCTCATTTGTAAGGAATTGGGAAAGATGGGATATATCCACACTCTCGCCATTTTCGATACGACTTGAAATAACAGAGAAAAGCTGTTTATTAACAGGAGTAAAAAACATATCGCTTTGCAATTTACCTTTTAAGGACTTATAAAAGCCTGCGTTGTTAAGAAGAGTGATAAGAATTGTATCCTCTGCTTTTGCAATACGCATATTTTTGAGCCTTTGAGGGTCTATTGCCTTTTCAATATTCTGAACCTGCTTCTGCGCCTCAGATAATTGAGTTTTCGACTTATTATAACGCTCTTTGCGCGCTGCATCCTTAATTTGATTAAGAATTGCATCTTTACTTACCTGAAGTTCGTCCGCCAGCTTCATAGCGTAAATATCGCGTTCAAGAGCATCCGTAGTTGCCAGATATTTTGACGCTTCTCTGAGGAAATTCATTTTGCCATCCGCAGTTTCGACAATATATTTTTCTCTTAAAACAGATAACTTATACTCAGTATCGTTATCTGCAGAATTAAGAAGCTTTGCAAACATTTCTTTGCCGTGAACCCTTATAATTTCGTCAGGGTCTTTACCGCCCGAAAGGCGTATAACCTTTGCTCTTACACCGGTTTTGGAGAAGAGCGCCAACGCCGCTCTTACTGCCTTCTGCCCAGCTTCATCGGAGTCGTAGCAAAGTGCAACTTCATCGGCATAACGAGATATAAGGCTGACCTGCTCAGGGGTAAGCGCTGTACCAAGACCTGCAACTGCATTTTCAAAGCCTGCACCATGAAGAGCTATAACATCCATATAGCCTTCGCAAAGAATTATTTTACGGTCATTTCCGTTTTTGGCAAAATTAAGAGCAAAAAGCTCGTTGCTTTTTTTGTAGACAAGAGTATCTGATGTATTAATATATTTGGGCTTTGAGTTATCAAGCACGCGGCCACCAAAAGCAACAACATTACCTCTTAAATCAATAACCGGATACATTACCTTTGCTCTGAAAGCATCGTAAAAATACTTTTTACCATTTTTCTCGCTATAGCGCAAAAGGTTGGCAGCAATAAGCTCAGACCTTTTAAAACCTTTAGCTGTAAGATGGTTTTCAAGAGCGTGCCAATCGTCAGGCGCTGCACCAAGTCCGAAATGCTTTATCATTTTCGGAGAAACATTTCTGCGCTGAAGATACTCAAGCTGAGCCTTCCCCTGCTCTGTAAAAAGAGTTTCGTGAAAAAACCTTGCGGCTTCGCGGTTGGCTTCATAAATTCTACGCCTTAAATTTGCGGTAGTATCATCATAATTAGCGTCAGGCATTTTAATACCTGCCCTGTCTGCAAGGAATTTTACTGCCTCAACATAATCAAGGTTTTCAATGTTTCTTATAAAGCCTATTACGTCGCCACCTGCACCGCAACCAAAGCAATAGTAAGAAGCGGTTTCAGGATAAACTGTAAAGGACGGAGTTTTTTCATTATGGAAGGGACAAAGCCCTACGAGATTACGTCCACGACGGCGAAGCTCGATATAACTTGAAATAACTGACTCAATGTCATTACTATCACGCAAGCGGTCAATAAAATCATCTGTAAAACGCATTGCCAAGTTTATCATCTCCTTTTTTAATAATATACCATAATGATTGCTCCATAAATGGTACATTACCCCGTCGCTAATTTAAATCAGTCAACCCATGTCTTAGGAACAAAAAGTTGATTGAATATTTTTAATGAGTAACTATCAGACATTCCTGAAATATAGTCGCAAGCGGCTCTTTCGGGACCTTCTTTTTTTGCAATTTCATAGTAAAATTCAGGCAGACTGTTAGGATTCCTTGAAAAGTAACGGAAAAGCTCTTTTATCATATTTTCTGCCTTGCCCTCTTCGCTTTTGCAAACAGGGTTTGTATAAACATATTTAAACATAAAGGAATGAAGTCTTTCATAAGCATCATAAACATCGTCAGCCATTTTGATTTCATCCTTGGTATTTTCAATAGTCGACTTTATAAGAGTATTGATACGCTGTGTTTTAGAAAAGCCTAAAACAAGACGGATATCAAGAGGAATATCATCCTCTTTAAGAACACCGCCACGGCAAGCATCATCAATATCGTGGTTAATATAAGCAATCTTATCACTTAATTTAACAATTCTGCCTTCCAAAGTATCTGCTTCCTTACCCCGCGTATGGCAAAGAATACCATCGCGCACTTCGTAGGTAAGGTTAAGACCTTCGCCATCATGCTCTAATTTATCTACAACACGAAGGCTTTGTTCAAAATGAGTAAAGCCTTTTTCGTAAACCTGATTAAGAGCTCTCTCTCCTGCATGACCAAAAGGAGTATGACCTAAATCGTGGCCGAGAGCGATTGCCTCAGTTAAATCTTCATTAAGATTAAGTGAACGGGCAATTGTACGAGCAATCTGGGATACTTCAAGAGTATGAGTAAGGCGTGTTCTGTAATGAACGTTATCAGGCGCCAGAAAGACCTGGGTTTTATCTTTTAATCTTCTGAATGAGGAGCAATGGAGAATTCTGTCTCTGTCGCGCTGAAAAGCTGTACGCAAAGGACACTCTTCTTCTGTCAGCTGCCTGCCCTTTGAATTTTCACAAAAAGCGGCATATTCAGAGAGTGTTTCCTTTTCTCTTTGTAGAGTTCTTAGCCTGATACTGTTATCCACTTACATCGCCTCCTACTTATTAATACAGAAAATATTTGAAAAACCCTTTATTTTTGACAAAAAATTTATTTTGCGGCTATAATTTCTTCAACAACCTGAAAATCAACCTTACCATTTGTAAGATCTTTTAACTTTTTATCAAAGGAATTCAAAATATCTTTTTCAATTCTGAAGCTCATATTTACATTATCGGTAAAGGCAGTATCCTGTACCACACCGCCTGAATCTCTTATTAATGTTTCTATTTTACCATAGAGGTTATAATCACAAAGAATGTTAAGAACAAGCCACGGAACAAGGGTTACAACCCCTGCTGCATCTATAGCAAGTTTAGCAGAATGGCTATACGCTCTTACGAGTCCGCCACCACCAAGAAGAATACCGCCAAAATATCGGGTAACCACAACAACGCAGTCGGAAATATCCTCCTGCGTAATAACATTCAGAACAGGCATACCTGCAGTACCCTGAGGCTCACCATCATCTGAAAACCTTTTAATTGACCCTTCGCGCAAGGCATATGCGTATACGTTATGGGTAGCGTCCCAATGTTTTTTCTTTATTTCTTCAATAAAGCAAAGGGCGTCCTGCTCCGATTTAACAGGCTTTGCATATCCAATAAATCTAGACTTTTTAACTATATATTCTTCTGCGGAATATTGACCGAGAGTGGTATATGATCCCACCTCAACACCTCCTATATAACGCAAAAAGCCGGTGATAACTCACCGGCTTACTAAGCATAATAACTTACTTAGAGAGGTTATATTTCTTATTGAATCTGTCTACGCGTCCACCTGTATCAACGAGCTTCTGTTTGCCGGTGAAGAATGGATGACATTTTGAGCAGATATCAACACGCATACCGTCCTTTGTGGAAGCTGTTTCGAGCACAGCACCGCATGCACATTTAACCTGAGTTGCGCCGTATTTTGGATGAAGTCCTTCTTTCATTGTAATTTCACCTCTTTAAAATTGATATCACACTAGTAATAACACATTAGCAGAAGAATATTATCACAACAAGAGAAAAAAAGCAAGTCTTTTTTCAAAAAAAGATAATAATATTTAATGTTTTTACAGGAGTTTTCTACTTTATTATGATATTTCAATTAAAATGTTGATTTATTCCAATATAATGGTAAAATATAATCAAATAAATATGGGAGGTGTTTTTCAAATGGAAAGAAAAAAGAACGGTAAATTCAACTTTTATCTCAGTTGCTCCGCTTACCTTCTCACCATTATTTTAGACCTTCTGTTCACATATATTGCAACACCGAATTTGCTGCTTGAAGGCAATCCGTTATACAACCAGACCAACTTCGGATGGACCGGTCTTATTGCTATAAACGTTATTACTTTTATCGGTTATGTTGCTATGGCTTGGTATGCTTTTATAAAATACCAATCACCAATCACAAACGAAACCGACATGAAACGATACCTTGCATTAATAAACTATGGCGATGCAGATAAATATGTACCTATGATGTGGAAGCTACCTAAAAACTGGGGACCACAGACAGCTTGCCTTTGTTGGTCTATAGTTTGCGTGCTTCCCTTTTGCCGTATGATAATAGTGCTGGAATGGTTTCTTATGATTATGAGAATAAGAAACGAAATAACAGAATTGTTTTTCACAATCGTGGCTTGCTTCCCAATGGGAAGAATCGATATTTTTCTCGCTGTTATAGGCGCCTGGATTTTATCATTCCTATGGATAAGAAAAGAATTCAAAAGCAACCTGAAAAGCATTGAAAAAAGACGGAATCAAAAATGATTCCGTCTTTCATTTCAAATTGTATTACCAGAGGTTTTCAGGGTACGCGCCACCATCAACAAGAGCCTGAACAGACTTCACAACATCAGGTTTATCCTCTTTGTATGTAACGCCAAACCATTTATCCTTTGTTTCAAGAACATCTACAGTGCACTTTCCTTCAGAAAGCATATCGCGAACAAGGAAAGGAAGATAGAATTCTGATTTAAGCGGATTCTCAGGAACCTCGTTTTTAAGGAATTCAATGAAATACTTTTCAATTTCACCGATTACTTCTGCAGGGAAGCCCCAGCAATTCATTGAGCAAACGCTGTTTTCAGGAAGCTCTACCCAATTCTCTTCATCCTCGGTATATGAAATTTTGCCGTTAACGCGCATGATTTTAGTTCTTTCGATAACGTCGATAAGCTGGCCATCTCCATTAACATCGCAAACACCGCGAGAAACTGTACCATTATCGGTAAGTGTATTTTTAAGGAAATAGGCGGACATTGCAAAGCTATATTTATCACTATTGAAATCAGCTTTATCCATCCAGCCTGAAATATTCTCAAATGCGCCCCTGCCGTAGAAATCATCGGAGTTAATAACCATAAATGGTTCATTAACAGCACCTTTACAGCAATAAATAGCATGAGCCGTACCCCAAGGCTTAACTCTGTCTGCAGGAACCTCAAAACCAACAGGGAGCATATCTGTACTCTGATACACATATTCAACCTTTACATGCTTTGAAACCTTATCACCTATAACCTCACGGAAAAGCTGTTCATTTTCTTTTTTTATAATAAACACGATTTTATTAAAACCGCATTTTATAGCATCATAAACTGAATAATCGATAATAATTGAATTGTTAGGGCCTACAGGGTCAATCTGCTTAAGTCCACCGTAACGGCTACCCATACCGGCGGCAAGAATAACTAATGTTTTATCCATTTTCTTTCTCCCTTTCGGAATTTATAAGGCTTGCGCCTTTATTGATAATAGCACACAATTATTTTTTTGTCTACTTAATTTTTCGGTTGACAAAATTCTCAGTTGATTTATAATCATATGGAATAAATAACCAAGAGGTAAAATATGACATCACTTATAACTAAAATTTTTCTTAAAGATAAAGATGCTTCTACACCAAGCGGAAGAGAAGCGTACGGCAGGATTGCAGGTATTGTTGGTATTATCTGCAACCTTTTGCTCAGTATACTGAAATTCATTGTAGGCTCTGTTTCAAACAGCGTATCAATTACAGCGGATGCTATCAATAATATTTCTGACGCAGGTTCATCAATTGTTACTCTTATAGGCTTCAGGTTATCTGAAAAGCCCGCTGACGAAGACCACCCATACGGCCACGCAAGAATCGAGTACATAACAGGACTTATTATTTCTTTCCTTATAATTCATATCGGTTTTGATATTCTGGTTGATTCTTTTAATAAGATAATTCACCCTGAAGATAGCATTTTCAGTTGGGTAACTGTTGGTATTCTTTTTGGTTCAATTATTGTTAAGCTCTGGCTGAGTTCATTCAACAAAAAACTTGCTGCAGCAATAAAATCAAAAACCCTTGAGGCAACTGCTACAGATAGCCGTAACGACTGCATTTCAACAGCCGCTGTTTTATTTGCTACAATTGCTTCTCACTTGTGGAATATAAACCTTGACGGGTTTATTGGTCTTGGTGTTGCTGTTCTTATCATTGTTTCAGGTATAAATCTTGTAAGAGAAACTGTTGGTCCCCTTCTCGGTCAGGCGCCATCAAAGGAAGTTTACGAAACAATCGAGCATGGTATACTTCAATACGAAAACGTTTTAGGTGTACATGACCTTATGGTTCACTCATACGGTCCCGGAAGCTACTTTGCTTCTGCTCATATTGAAATGGATGCCAAAATAAATGTACTTGTATGCCACGATATTATGGATCGGATTGAAAGAGATTTCAAAGCAAACCACAACATTCACCTTGTAGTACATCTTGACCCCACTGTTCTTGACTGCGAGGAAACAAACGAGCTAAAAAACACTGTAAGATCAATTTTATTTGATATAGACCCTGTTATCACCTTCCACGATTTCAGGGTTGTTATGGGCGAAAATGCGAAAAACGTTTTATTTGATGTTGTTGTTCCGCCAAAATACAAGTACTCCGACGATGACCTTGTTAACTTAATTAAAAACCGCGTAAACGAAGCCGGTAACGGCAACCTTTACGCAGTTGTAGTTGTTGACAGAAGCTATGGCGTTTTAAAAAGCGAGGAATAACAATTTAAAGTATAATGCAGATTAAACCACTGCAGCCGTCGTTTATAATACGCTCTAATGTTTCCTGAATTTTTCCGCGTGCATCAACAGGCATATGGCATAATTTACTGCGCAACCCCTCATTAACAAGCTCGCTGAGAGATTTGCCGAAAATATCTGATTCCCAGATTTTAAGCGGGTCTTCCTCGAAACCATTAAGTAAATATTTTAACAACTCTTCAGACTGGCTCTCCGTTCCAACAACGGGAGCCACTTCTGTTTCTATACAGGTTTTCATCATATGAATAGAGGGTGCAGAAGCGGCAAGCCTTACCCCGTACCTTCCGCCTTGCTTTACAATTTCAGGCTCTTTGAAGGTAAGCTCATCAATATCAGGCATAACAATTCCGTATCCCGTTGCCTCTACCTCATCAAGAGCATTTTTAATGCGGTCATACTTTTTTCTTATTAGTGAAAGCTCTTCAAGGCTTTCCATAAGCTGTTCCTCATTTTCTATTGAAAGCCCTGTTTTTTCTTCAATTATTTTATATATAAGCTCTGCCGACAAATCTGCTCCGATAACGGCTCTGCCTTTACCTAAATCTAATTTGGAAATACGGGTTGATGCTACATGCTCATTTTTACCTAAAACATCAAGCATAGCGCTTATATCGCCCATACAAGAAACATCTGTTACCGATGCTTTAACGCTTTCAAAAACAGAGCACCTGAGCCAATGCTCTCTGCCGAGGGCTGTAAACCAACCCGGAAGACTCACACCAATCTCTCTTACCGGGAAACGATATAAAACAGTACCGAGAATGCTTTTTATCTGATTTTCGTTCATTCGGGCGCAATCCACAGGAATTACAGGCACGCCATATTTCGCGCAAAGACTCTCACTCAACGAAACAGCCTCATAGCTTTCAGGAGAGGTTGTATTGAGAAGCATAACAAAAGGCTTATTAATGGAACGAAGCTCATCAACAACTCTTTCTTCTGCTTCCTCATATTCATAACGCGGAATATCACTTATTGTTCCGTCGGTTGTTATTACAAGACCAATAGTAGAATGTTCTGTTATAACCTTCTGGGTGCCTAATTCTGCCGCCATATTAAACGGAATTTCGTGGTCATACCAAGGTGTTTTAACCATTCTGGGTTTATCCTCTTCAATATACCCTAAAGAGCTTGGAACGATATAGCCAACGCAATCAATAAGGCGGACATTGAGAGAAGCATTATCAGGAAGATTAATTTTCACCGCTTCTTCGGGAATAAACTTAGGCTCAGTTGTCATAATAGTTCTGCCTGCGGCAGATTGAGGTAATTCATCCTGCGCCCTTTCACGCTTATATCCGCTTTCAATATTGGGAATTACCAATGTATCCATAAACCTTTTTATAAATGTAGATTTACCTGTTCTTACAGGTCCTACAACGCCAATATAAATATCACCGCCTGTACGGGCTTCAATATCCTTATAAATACTTGCTTCTGTCATAACTTTACCTCCATACGCTTCTCAAAGTATTTCACCAAATACATATGAACAGAAGACGAGTTTTATGACAGGCGTAAAAAGCTAATAGCGATTAACAAATGGCGGATAGCGCAAGAGTTGCCAGATGGCTATCGCATATAATAAACATAATGCTATGTAATATTCGGCTTTCCTTGAACAAAGCCAGAAACAAACGATAAAATTGACAACATTTCTTCAATGTGCTAAAGTTAAATAATAGAAGGATTATTAGAACGATCAGGGGTGGTTTTCGTTGGAAAAGCACCCAATCACAGAACCGTGTCTCTGATTTTTGATATTGAAACGTTTTGTTTTGTGGTGAGTGGTTGATTATGAAATGCAAAAATATAATATTAATTATAATTATTCCTCTACTTATATTAGCAATCTGTATCAATACATACCTGTCTTCGCAAACTTTCAAATATGACAATAACCAACCTATATCAAAAGTTTTTGATAAGCGATATTCAAAAGAAGAGATATCTAAACTAGAAAATGTGGTTTCTTTCAGTAATATATATGTTGATTATCCTTTTGAGAAATTCAATTTAAGATACAAACCAGAAGTTATACGCAAGACCTCGGTAGGATATTATGCTGTTTTGCTTCATGAGGACGATTCTCTTTGTTTTGTTTTTTGGAACTTCGAAAACAAGATTTATTCTATATACAGAACAAAAGGATTTGTCCCTTCTGACGAGTTTAAAAGTACGATCTTATTAGGAGAAACTACATTTAGTGAAATGGAAGAGCGTGTTTTTGATTTTTTTGTATATCCATCCTCTAAAAAAATCACTACAGCTCATTTATGTACTGATGGTATCATTGTTGTTGAATATGATGATTATCTAGTCGCAAAATCATATGAATTTTATTCCAATGAAGAATTAACAGTAAACAATAATGATTTGATTAATGTTGTTCCGTATATCTTGCCAACAGACAAAACCAATCTATCAAAAGAGTAAGGATAGGCAATGTAACGCCGGACGGTTCTCTGTGTTAGTAGTTAACATCTAACAAAGAATAACTCAGGGGACGGTTAGCGGAGTAAGACAAGAATTAACATAGACGTTATTAGGTGGATTCTTAAATGATTTTATGAAAATAAAATAGCACAGAGAACCGTCCCCTGTGCTACCCTGTGCTATTATGAAGCTGAAGGATTGGAATTTTGGGATTATTTAGGAAAGTGAGGTTTTATAATGTTTGAATTTTCAAAAAAATTTTTATATTATTCACTAATAATAATTTCAACGATATCATTTATAAACATATCATTCCTATATTGGTTCAAAGTACAAATCCCTTTAAGTTCTTATTCGATTATAAGTTTAATGTTTACATCCCTTTTCTTAAAAATTTATTATCTAATACCAATCGTTTTTTTGATCTGTATTTTTATGTTTTTTACTGCATTTTCATTTCTTAAAGAACGGATAATTTCACCGATAATTCTTTTTGTATTTTCGTTGTGTGATCTATCTTTTCTTTTAATCAGTTTTTGGGATTCTTGGTTTAACGATAAGAACTTTATATTTTCACAAGCCACACAAATCGTTATAAGCATTACAACTCTAATCTTTATGTTAATCTATTTTTTCCTTTGGAAACAAAAAAATCGTAAAGGACGGTAACACAGGGTAACAGGACAGAGGGTAACACAGGGGACGGTTCTCTGTGTTGATGGTTAACATCTAATAAACAAGCGGTATTTTCTTAATTGAAGGTATCGCTTGTTTTGATTTCTCCACTTATCACCAACACCTACAATTCAAACATCCACATTGAATTTGACATTATTTTTGAAATATACTATAATATAAAAATATTAAAAATCAGGAGTGAATATTTTGTTACTTAATGTTAACCCCAGTTATGACGTTATGGATGTTTTGTATGCATTCCTTGACACCTTCAGAATTTCAAGCGTTTTCCCCTATTTCCTCGCTCTCGTAACTGCTACTGTCTGCGGTGCGGCGATAGGTGTTGAAAGAACGCTCAGGCAAAAAGAAGCCGGTATCAGAACACATATAATTGTTGCTATGGGTTCTGCACTTATTATGATTGTAAGTAAATATGGTTTCTTCGATATTGTAAATTTGCAAGGCATCGAAGGCAACATTAACCTTGATGGTGCAAGGCTTGCCGCTCAGGTAGTTACAGGTATTTCCTTCCTCGGTGCCGGCATTATCGTTTACAAGGGTACAGTTAAGGGTCTTACAACAGCTGCAGGTGTTTGGACAACAGCAGGTATTGGTCTTGCAGCCGGTGCGGGTATGTATGGTATTGCCGTATATGCAACGCTTATTATTCTTGTTGTTCAGATTGTTATCCACAGAATTCTTCCTGTTGAAAACACAAGCACAACATCATTAAGCATGAAGCTTGTTGACAGCCCTGAATCTATTGAGATAATAACAGAAACACTTAAGGGTAATAATTTTGAAATTATTTCAAGCAGCGTAGAAAAGAAAAACGAAAAGCTTGTTTGCCTATTCGTTATAAAATCAAAGGGTCATATCAATCCTGAAGATGTAAGCGCATTATTCACCAACAACGAGCACGTTATTTCCGTTTCTGTATAATTTGTTTTGTTAATACTAACGATTAAACTGCCCTATTTTAGGGCAGTTTTTCTATTGTTTTAATCAGATAAATATTGTATCATATATCTGTTAAATTTTAGTAAAGTGAGGTAGTTCGCTTTGAAAAAAAATGTAGCTTACGACAAAAGCGGTAAACCCTTCCCACAGCTTATGGGTATTATCGGAATTCTGCTTGCAATTGCTCTTTTGATTGCACGAATCAATTTCGTTGCAGTAGTTAATGTAGCCTATATGTGCATTATTGCGGCACTTACCATAATAGGTGCTATCTTCTGCAAGAAGGTTTACAAATGGTTTATTATCGGTTATTGTGCACCGGCTATAAGCATCTTCCTTTATTTCCTTATCTGGGGTGCAGACGCAGGCTTTGGTGCATTCTCAACAGGTAAAACAGGCTGGTCAAGTGCAGACAACCCTCTTTTCGCCGGTGAAGGCAGCTTCCTTACAAGGCTTGGTGGCGGATTACTTCTTCTCCTTCCTTGCATAGTTGCAGTTATTCTTTTAATTGTTGTTGCTAAAAAGAATTTCAAAAAGGTTGGGCTTCACAAATTCCTTACATCTGTTTTGAGTTTAGTTTTAGCAGGTACAACTGTCCTTTACGTTCTTACAATGAATCTTCGTGCTCAACCAAATGTTGAAAGACTCTGGGAAGGCCACGACGATTACCTTGATGGCGTTGACAAAGTAAAAAAAGGCAGTCCTAACGTTCTTTTCATTCTTATGGATGATATGGGCTACGGCGATACTTCTTTAAACGGTGCTATTTACGATACACCTAATATGGACAGAATCGGTGAAGAAGGTCTTAATTTTGATAACTTCTATTCAAGCTATTCTGTTTGCTCTCCTGCAAGATTTGCTCTTATGACAGGCAGATACCCATTCAGAGGTTATGCTGATAACGTTATTTATCCAACATACGACACATTCTCACCATTTGCACAAACAAGAATTTTCAACTCAATTGAAATGGGCAACAACTGCGATGGTATGCTTGGTGATGAAATTACTCTTGCTGAGATTTTCAAGAATGCAGGCTACAATACAGGTGCGTTCGGTAAATGGCATTTAGGCGACTATGGAGAATATCTCCCAACAAACCAGGGATTTGATTACTTCTACGGAAGCCACCACGTTAACGATATGGCTCCATTCTACCATGTAAGAGAAGAAGCCGGCGAGTTTGAAATAGTTCACGGCGTTGAAGAGCTTCGCGACGAAAACGGCAAAAAAGACCAACGCCAGTTAAGCGAATGGATTCACGAAGAAATCAATGATTGGGTTACAGAACAAGTTACAAACAGTGATGAACCTTTCTTCGCATACTATGCTACACCATGGCCACACGCACCAATATTTGTTGGCGATGACTTTAACGGCGAAACAGGTATGGGCGCATACGCTGACTGCGTAACAGAGTTTGACTACTATCTGGGCGAGCTTTTCAACACACTTGAAACTCTCGGTGTTATGGACGATACAATTATTGTTTTCACAAGCGACAATGGTCCTGCTCTTGAAGGCTCAGTTGGCGGACACAGAGGCGGTAAATACCTTGCATACGAGGGTGGACAAAAGGTTCCGTTTATGATTCGTTGGGGCAACAACAATAACCTTTGGAAAAAAGGTGAAACAAGAAACCAGACTGCAACACTTGTTGATATTATGCCTACACTTGTAGAGCTTTGCGGTATTACAGGTGAAAACGGCACAAAAACAAACTACATTCCGTTTGACAGAGACATTGACGGCGTTTCAATGGTTGAACTCCTTAAAAACGATACTGTAATCCACACAAAAGAACATCCTATTCTTCATATGAAGAGAGAAAAGCTTATGGCTGTTCAGTATACAACCCCTACAGCAGATGTTCTCAGTCGCGAAGAATATGCCGACTATACATACCCTGTTCTTACAGATAATGAATATATCACATTCAAATATTTCAAGAGAATTCAGAATGACAACTCTGCATTCTTTGATAAGTTCAGAAAGAACTGGCTCCATATACTTACTGATGACAGAGGCGAAAACCTTAACCGTTCAAGCGTTTACCCCACAATTGCTGAGGAAATGAAAGCTCAGATGGACGAAATAATGAAAAACTTTAAGGAAGACCGCAGAGGTAAGAACGAAGAGTACTACAACAAATAAACCTGAATTATTAGCCTCGGATTATTCCGAGGCTATAATTTAAAAGGAGAAAGCTATGCCACCACTTTCAATAATGATTAAGCCTGCATCAGCGTTATGCAATATGCGATGTGAATACTGCTTTTACCACGATGTTACTGACCACCGCGACGTTAAAAGCTTTGGGCTTATGAGTGAAGAGACTGCAGAAAACTTAATAAACAAGGCACTCACATTTGCAGATGGTGAGAGCATTGCTTTCGCGTTTCAGGGCGGTGAGCCTACTATCCGCGGTCTTGATTTCTTCCGTTTTTTCTACAAGAAGGTAGACGAATTGAATTCTAAAGGCAGTAAAATATACTATGGATTGCAAACAAACGGCACGCTTATAGATGACAGATGGGCAAAGTTTTTCAAGCAACGTAATTTCCTTATCGGTCTTAGTCTTGATGGTGAATTTAAAAACAATTCATTCAGAATTGATGAAAAAGGCGAAAATAGTTTTTATAAGATAATAAAAGCCGCGAACACTTTTGAAAAGCACGGTGTTGATTTCAATATTCTTACTGTTCTTACAGGCAGATGCGCTGAAAATATTGATGAAATACTCCGCTATTTTAAAAAGCGCGGCTTCAGATATTTACAATTCATCCCCTGCCTGAGACCATTCGGAGATAAAAGTGAAAGCCAGCTTTATATGACACCCGAGCAATATAAGCACTTTCTTATACACGGCTTTAATGCTTACGTAAAGGACTATGTGAGAGACGAATACACAAGCATACGCTACTTTGATAACCTTGTGCACCTGTATCTCGGCAACCCTACAGAGCAATGCGGTATGTGCGGACATTGCACACATCAGTTTGTGGCTGAGGGCAACGGCAACATTTACCCTTGCGACTTTTACTGCACGGATGAATGGCTTTTAGGCAACATAAATGAGCCTACAGAAAACTTTGATACACTTGCTCATTGCGAAAAGGCAATTGAATTTTTAAGAGAAAGCCTTGCGGTAAGTGATGAATGTAAAAAATGCAAATATTTTGCTCTGTGCCGTAGTGGTGGCTGCAAACGAACACGAGAAGACAGAAACTACTGTGAAAGCTACAAAGCGTTTTTTGATGCCTGCCTGCCCCTGTTCAGAGCATTTATTGCTGAGAAGAAGTAACTCATAATAATTACAATTCTGTAACATCTATTGAAAACCCTCCTTGTAAATGTTATTGTAGAATTACAATAAAAAATACAAGGAGGTATTTTTGTGAAAAGATTTTTAAGTTTATTCTTAGCAATTGTTTTAGCGGCAGGTGTGCTTACTGCAACACCATTACAATTGCCCGACTTTGTTGTTTCTGCAAGTGCAGAGGGAACAACTGTTCCCGAAGGAACTACCTCTACACCCGAGGACGCAACTGTACCGAGTGAAGGTGATGAAACCCCCACTCCAGAATATGAGTTAAAATTCTCACTCATAAACAGCAATCGTGAATATGCCGTTTCCGGTTACACAGGCACTCCTATTAATGTTATTATTCCAACGGAATACGAGGGTAAACCTGTAACCTCTATTGCTGATTCTGCTTTTTACTTTTGTAAAACCATTAAAACACTTACAATTCCCAATAGCGTCAAATCACTTGGACAAAGTTCATTTGGATCCTCAACAATAGAACAGGTCAATATTGAAGATAACGGATTAACATATATAGGCGACAGTGCGTTTGACGGTTGTTCGTCACTAAAAAGCATCAAACTACCACACACAATAAAAATAATCGGTCTTATGTCTTTTTTTATGTGTAAATCACTTGAAGAAATAACAATTCCCGAAAATGTAAAAGAAATTCATCCTTCTGCGTTTAGTTATTGTTCGAATTTAAAAACACTCACATTCCTTGGTGGCGTAGATAGTATTGCCCACAACGCATTTGAATATTGTTACAACATTGAAAAAATAAACCTACCCGAAACACATGTAAATCTTGTAGCCTCAGATTTCAAAGGTTCTAAGATTTATAAGGATAAAAATAACTGGTACGGAGATTCATTCTACATTGGCAACCAGCTTATAAACACCACTTGGTATATTCATGGAACTCGTACAGTAAGACCCGGAACAACCCATATAAACCCATGTGCATATGAAGGCACTAAAAATCTCATAGCTATAACAATTCCCACTAGTGTTAAATATATTGGTGATAATGCTTTCGAAAATTCATCCATAAGTATTATTTATTACGAAGGAACAGAAAGTCAGTTTAAACAAATTAATTTAGGTAACAACATAACACAACTTGAAAATATGGTTGTTGTTTGCGGAATAAACAAAAGCAACATTCCCAAAACACCAAAAGTAAAAAGTGTTGGAAACGTTGCCGGTGGTGTTCAAATCATATGGGATAAGGTTGCTAACGCTGATCTTTACGCTGTATACAGACGAGGCACAAGTTCAAATAAATGGACACTTCTCGGCGTAACAACAGAAACCGCCGCTATTGATACAAAAGCCGACCACAGAAAATTTTGGCGTTACTCTGTTCAAGCTTTGAATGATGATGGTGTAAGCAATTTCGACTACAACGGAAAATACCTCAAATATGTTGAAACACCAAAACTCACAGGATTACAAAACCACAAAAACGGCATTTTGCTTAGCTGGAGAGAAGTTACAGGTGCCTCAGGTTACCGTGTTTACAGACGAGAAGCCGGAAAAAGCTGGAAATATCTTGGTACAGTAAAAACCACAGAATATCTGGACAAAGCCATTAAAAACAATAACGGAAAATATTACAGATATACTGTAAGAGCAGTTGTTGATGGCAGATATAGCGGTTTTGAAGACTATTTGTACACAATGCGCCTTACAGCACCGAAGCTTGTAAGTGCTAAATACAATGATAGAGTACAACTAGTGCTAAAATGGGAAACCGCACCATCTGCAACCGGTTACGATATCTATGGTTACCATAGATTCCAAAATTACTGGACATATATCGGTCATGTGAATGGTGGCAAAAAAACATCATACATTCTTAAGGAACCGACTTACTACAATAATTTTAGTAAATATTCTGTTGTTGCTACAAACGGAAAATACAAAAGTGAGCTTAACACAAAGGGTATTGCACCGTAACTTAATATTAAAAAAGGAACCTGCCAAATTGGTAGGTTCCTTTTATTATTTTACATATCATTTCTTATTATATCCTCTAATGTTTCGCCTTTGACTGCAACGTAATCCTCTTCTCCATTCACCATTATAATAGGAAGTTTTGGGATTCTGTTGTAGTTTGAAGCCATTGAATAGTTATATGCGCCTGTGGTAAGAACTGCAATAAGGTCGCCCCTTTTTACAGAATCAGGAAGCATTATTTTCGGCTGAATAATATCGCCGCTCTCACAGCATCTGCCCACAAGGTCGCAGAGGAATGTACACTCCACTTCTGCCTTATCCGCAGCAACAACTGTATACTCAGACTCATAAAGAGCGTAGCGTGGGTTATCAGTCATACCGCCATCTATAGAAACATAGTTTTTATAGCCCTCAATACGCTTTACATTACCGACTCTGTAGAGCGTGATACCAGCATCTGCAACAATACTTCTGCCCGGCTCCATATGGACCTCAGGAACGCTGAGAGAAAGCTCTGCACACTTTGCTTTTACATATTCTGCAACCTGACGGATATTATCTTCAATATCAATCACAGGATCGTTTTCGGTATACCTTACGCCATAGCCACCGCCAAGGTCAAGCACCCTTGCCTCAAAGCCTGTTTGGGCTTTAACATCTGCAATAAACTGGAGCATTATTTCCGCAGAGCGTACAAACACGCTTGATTCAAAAAGCTGAGAGCCAACATGGCAATGGAAGCCTGCAAGGTCAATGTTAGGTAAAGCGAGTGCCTTTTTTGTAATCTCCATAGCAGCGCCGGTTTCGATAGGAAAACCGAACTTTGAATCCACCTTGCCGGTGTTAACAGCTTCATAGGTGTGAGTATCAATACCCGGCGTAACACGGAAGATTATCTCCTGCTTAAAGCCTCTTTCGCCTGCAAACTTATTGATTGCTTCAAGCTCTTCTTCATTATCGCACGCAAAGCAACCAACGCCACAGTCCATAGCAAAATTTATATCGTAATCGTTTTTGCTGTTTGAGTGAAAGCAAACATTCTGCATATTGAATCCTGATTTCATTGCAGTATAAATTTCACCGCATGAAACGACATCGGCACACATTCCCTCAGACTCTACAATGTTATAAATCTTTTTGAAAGAGCACGCTTTACTTGCAAAAAACGGCTTTGCATTCTCACCGAAATACTGATGCATAGCATTTACATACTTGCCACAGTTTTCGCGTATTTTCTGCTCATCCATTACATATATGGGTGAGCCGTATTTTTCTGCTAATTCAACAGTGCTTCTGCCACCAAAGTAAAGGATATTATTTTTTATTGATAAATTGTTTGAAATCATACATTAAGTCCTTGTTCTCTCATAAGAGCGCGCATTTTTGCTTCATTTTCAGGCTCCATTGTTGTAAGAGGAAGGCGAACATAGTTTTCACCATAGCCTATTGCAGCAGTTGCGGCTTTTACAGGGATTGGGTTAACCTCACAGAAAAGTGAGTTAATAAGAGGAAGAAGGTCAAGCTGAATCTTGCAGCTGCCTGCAAGGTCGCCTGCAAAGAACTTATCGCAAAGCTCAACAGTCTTCTTCGGAAGGATATTCGCAACAACAGAAATAACACCTTTTCCGCCTAAAGACATAAGAGGAACAATCTGGTCATCGTTACCTGAATAAATGTCAAATTCGCCATTTGTAAGCGCAGCAATTTCAGCAACCTGAGAAATGTTACCGCTTGCTTCCTTAATACCTACTATATTCTCGTGCTTTGCAAGAATTGCACAAGAAGCAGGAGTTAAATTACAACCTGTTCTTGAAGGAACATTGTAAAGAATGCAAGGCTTTGTTGAAGCATCTGCAATAGCGGTAAATGATTCAATAAGACCGCGCTGAGTTGCTTTATTGTAATAAGGCGTTACAAGAAGCATTGCGTCGCAACCGATTTCACAAGCATATTTTGTAAGCTCAATAGCGTATGCTGTATCGTTTGAGCCTGTACCTGCAACAATCGGCACTCTGCCCTTTACTACATCTACTGAAAATTTAAGAACTTCTTTGTGTTCTTCGTCTGTAAGAGTTGAACCCTCGCCTGTTGTACCTGCAACAACAAGAGCGTTTACACCCTCTGCTATCTGCCACTCAAGGAGCCTTTCAAAAGCTTCGTAATCAACGCCGTTTGAATTCATTGGGGTAACAATAGCTGTACCTACACCTGTAAAAACTGTTTTCTTCATTGTGGAATTCTCCTTCAAAAAAATAATAGCTGCCGAAAAGCAACTATCTACATAAATATACAATACAGTATAAAATTATGGAAGATAGCTCTCCATCCTAAAAGGATGACAACAATAAGGATATTATTCCTTATTGCCAGACCGACTTTTGCCAAAAGTCGACTTCGGCACCTGCTCCTTTCACCACAGCGGCTTTTGGCAAGCCTTCGCGCTTTGGTTACTGATAACAAAATGCACCTCTATCGGTTGTTATAAATATAACATAGGCATCATTTAAAGTCAACCATTAAATGATACAAAACAAGCAGTTTTTTAAACATATTTATTATATATTTTTTTACATTCAAGCAAATAGCAAATAGCAAGTAGCGATTAGCTGGCAGATGCCAGATTCCAGATGCCAGATATGATAGAACAATCGTAAGGAACGGGCATTGTGTCCGTTCCCTAAGATTACAGCAAAGTAAATTATAGTGAAACAATACGGCACGGCTGATATCCGTGCCCTATAAGCTTTGCGTTTTTAATTATTGCATAGCTCCTCTGCAAGAGCTTCAAGCTGTGCTTCGCTTTCGCAGTTTAATGCAGAAAGAATTTTAACTGTGTTCTCGCAATATATGAGGTTTTTACTTCCGTCAAGCATTTTAAGCATTACTTTAGCTGCAACAGGTGCCCAGCTACCATTTTCTACAAATGCAACTGTACGATTTCTGTAGCCACGTTCTGTAAGGTGGTTTATAAATTCCTTCATAAACGGGAATACATCTGAGTTATAAGTTGTTGTAGCAAGAACAAGTTTATCATAACGGAAAGCATCTTCTACGGCTTCCGCCATATCGCAACGGGCAAGGTCATTAACTGCAACCTTTGGGCAACCCTTTTCCGTAAGCTTGTCCGCAAGAAGCATAACAGCCTTCTTTGTGTTTCCGTAAACAGATGTGTAAGCTATTACAACGCCTTCTTCCTCAGGCTCATAGCTTGACCATGTGTTATATAAATCAAGGTAGTAACCAAGATTTTCGTTAAGCACAGGACCATGAAGAGGGCAAATGATTTCTATATCAAGATTTGCAGCTTTTTTGAGTAAAGCCTGAGTCTGTGCGCCATATTTACCAACGATCCCGAAATAGTAGCGTCTTGCCTCGCAAGCCCAACTCTCTTCAACATCAAGGGCACCGAATTTACCAAAGCCGTCTGCAGAGAAAAGTACCTTATCGAAGCTATCGTATGTTACAATAACCTCAGGCCAATGAACCATTGGTGCAGTTACGAAGGTTAATTCGTGCTTGCCGAGAGAAAGCTTATCACCCTCACCTACAACAATCTGCTTATCTCCAAGCGCTAAGCCGAAAAACTGCTTCATCATAGCAAATGCCTTAGATGATGAAACAATTTTTGCTTCCGGATAAGCTTTAACAAAGCTTGTTATATTTGCAGAATGGTCAGGCTCCATATGCTGAACGACAAGGAAATCCGGTGTTCTGCCGTTAAGCGCTACCTTTATATTGTTTAACCATTCATCTGTAAAATTTGCGTCAACAGTATCCATAACTGCAATTTTCTCGTCAATAATAGCATATGAATTATACGCCATACCGTTAGGAACATCGTACTGTCCCTCAAATAAATCTATATCGTGGTCATTAACGCCAATATATTTAATATCATTTGTAATTATCATTTTTTACCTCTTTAAATTTTATATATTTATTACTCTATAGTTGCTGTATGTGGTCTATGGTCTGCCGCTACAATTGCAGGAATATCCGCTTCAAGTACCTTAACGTCAGGAGTTACAAATATGTAGTCAATCTTCCTGTTTGGCTTATCTGACGGAAAGCTTACAAGTGGCTCGGAGAACACATCCGCAGTATCTTTCATACATTCCCTGATAGGTAAAAGAATTTCATTTTCAGGGCGAACGTTAAAGTCGCCCATAAGTATACATTTTTCTTTTTCAAGGCTTGCAAGCACAGTTTCAACTGCGTTTATATGCTCATCATGATTAAGTCCGAAGTGAGTACACAAAACAGTAAATCCATTCTGAAGCGTTGCCTTTAAAATGCAACGTGTTTCGTAGAGCTGATCCCCTGTTTTCTCCTCAGGATCAGGAATAGGTATTGTTTCGGCTTTAAGGATTGGTATGCGTGAAATAAAGCCATTGCCGAACCAACCGTCATCATCAATAATATTAACCGCCTTTGCAAAAAAGGAATACTCCATACCTGTAAGCTCTGCAAGCTTTTCGGTCTGACGGGTAAAATTTGATTCAGGGTCTTCGTAGCGCATCTCCTGAAGACCTACAATATCTGCACCGCATTTAAGAATCGCATCTGCCATAACCTGATAGTCAATCTCCTTGGTGATATAATTCATACAATGCTGTGTGTTAAAAGACATTACTTTCATATTATTTTTCTCCGTATGCCATAACCATCATATGAGTTAAAGCCTTTGCCTCTTCCATCCCACAGCCATCAAGAATATTACCTGACAAGAACTGTTCAAGTGGTGAAGGCAAAGAATCAGGAATTTCTACCGCTACTGTTGCACCATCTGTTTCTTTAGTGCATTTAACAACACTGTTACCTTCCATACGAACAAAGCCGTTTTCACCATGCACCTCTAACACTGTAGGCGATTTATCGGAAACAAAGCCTGTTTCATTTATGGCAATTGCGCCATTTGAGAACTGCATTACAGTTACTGCGTTATCCTCAACATTATCAGTGTTTTTCAACTCATAGCCCTCGTTTTCGCAAGCAATTGTGAAAACTGATTTCGCAGAAACAGGAAGACCTAAAACCCAATGAGTCAGATACATTCCGTGTGCACCTAAATCTATCATAGCGCCACCGCCACACTGCTCTTTATTGAAGAAATGTGGTGGTAACCAGCCTGCAAGAGACCCACTATGGCAATTGCGGAAGCGCATATAGTTGATTTTGCCTAATTCTCCGCTATCCGCCACATTTTTAACGGCAATACGAGCGCCTATATATTTTTGAAAAAGAGAAATAACAAACTGAACATTATTAGCTTTTACCGCTTTCTCAACTTCAACACAATCCTCATCGGTTAGAGCAAGCACCTTTTCAGTAAAGATATGTTTACCTGCATTTGCAATTTTAACCATATCTTCAACGTGTTCATTTGAAGCACTGCAAACGATTACACCCTCTGCATCGCTTTCAAGAAGCTCCTCAGGAGTTAAAAAGCGCGGTATATTAAACTCTTTTTGAAAGCTTTCGGCAAAAGCTTCGTTTTTTTCATAGAAGCCTACTACCTCACCCATCTCCATAGCCTTGCGGGTGTATCCGCCTGCGTGAACATGCCACACACCATATATTGCAACCTTCATATCGCACAACCTTTCCAAATACTTATTTCTCATATCAAGAAACTTTTTCCCAAGTAACATCTGGTAATAAGTTCCATTCTTTTACATATTCCTGTAATTCCTCAACCGAACAGTTTTCTCCATAAAGTTCATATTTATTTGCAACATCATCACAAATAGCCTCGTATGTAACAGAGCACCTATTTTCATCAAAGGATAAATGACAGTAGTAGTTCACGTCAGCGCCACCCGTCTGCCTAAAACCTCCACTTTCCTTTATAGTTTGCAACGACTTTCCGTAAAACAAATAACCATAAACGACTTCACCCGATACCCTGAAAACAAGATAAACTGTAGCTTTATCGGAAATTCTGACAACAAGTTCATCTATACCCTCGCTATCAAAATCCACAAAGGTGTATTCAACAATCTTTGCAACATTACCCTTCGAATACTCAAACTCGTTTATATAGATTGATTTACCGTTTTCATATATAAATGAATCCTCATTATTCATTACCGCCATTAGCTTCTTTTGCGTAGTGTTATTGCTACAGCCACACAATAAAAACAGTAGTGTCAACGTTAAAAAAATGCTTATCATTTTAAAAGTTTTCTTCATACCAAAAACCTCCAAAAGTAATTACTATTACATTTTATCACATTGAAAAACGAGTGTAAACAAATATTATATTAATATTTTAAAAATCAACAAAAATTCAAATTCGTGTTGTTCGTTTTATTATAAATGTATTTTATAATTGAACCGTAATCAAAAGGAGGTTATAATATGAACACAGACAAAATTTACGCTCAATCAATCGCAAAGGAATATGCACCAAAGGACAATTCAAAAATTGTTGCATTAAGAAAGCTTGATAAGAAAGCAAAGCTCCCTGCTACTGTTTTCACATACACATTCGGTATTGTGTGCGCACTTGTTGCAGGCTTGGGAATGTGCCTTTCAATGCAGGTTATAGGTGGCACAGCTGCCCTCACAGCTTTAGGTATTGTTATTGGTATTCTCGGCTTTACAGGTGCAGGCGTCAATTACCCTATTTACAAAAAGCTTCTTGAAAAAGGCAAAAAGAAATATGCTTTTGAGATAGTTGAGCTTGCTAAGGAAATAAGCGAGGAAGAATAAATATTCTTATCCAAACAAAGAAGAACGAGGTTTTCAGTATGAATAAAAATGAAAGCAAATATTTCAATACTGCAAAGAAAATGAATGAAGCCCTCATTACACTTCTTGAAAAGAAAGATTTTGAATATATCACCATTAAAGAAATTTGCCACCAGGCAGGAGTAAACCGCTCCACCTTTTATTTGCACTATGAAAACACGGTGGATTTATTGGAAGAAACCACAAACTATATCACAAACAGCTTTACAAACTACTTTTCTGTAAACAGGGATGATATTACAGATAAATACGCAAATCGTGAGCTGAAGGATTTAGTTTTCATTTCCCCTGAATACCTGAACCCATACCTGACCTTCATAAAGGAAAATCAGCGTATTTTTAAAACAGCTATCAACCATTTTGACACAATGAAATTTGATAACATTTATAATAAAATGTTCAAATTCATTTTCAACCCACTGCTCGAAAGATTTGATTTTCCTGAAGAAGACAGAAGCTATGTGATGAAATTCTATCTTATGGGAATCACCGCAATTGTTATGGAGTGGCTAAACCACGATTGTAAGGACTCCATTGAAAATATTGCAAGAATTATTATGGAATGTGTTTTAGGGAAAATGAACATCAACGAAACCGGACTGAAATATGAATCGTACTAAAAATTATAATTAAAGACCTTCGGACTCATAGCCTGAAGGTCTTATATTTTATGTGAATAAAAAATTTTTTCAAATTCATACATAAAAAATACTTGACAACATATAATTATAGTGATATAATCATCAAGCACTCGAGAGAGCGTATATATCGCGGAGTAGAGCAGCTTGGTAGCTCGTCGGGCTCATAACCCGGAGGTCAGGAGGTTCAAATCCCCTCTCCGCAACCAATAAATACAGAACACCATTTGGTGTTCTGTATTTTTCGTTTCAAATAGATTTCGCCCCTGACCGACGGGTTCCCGGGGCAAGCTACTCGACCGCCGCCTGTGGCGGATGCAGGGAGAGTCGCTTGGCGTAGCGGTCAAAATCGTCAGCGACGAACAGGAGCGACCAACGATTTTGGGCACCGCAAGAGGGCAAAACTCGCCGAAGGCGAACACAATCGGGTGTTCGCGTAGCGAATGATGGGCAGAGCCCATCAAATCCCCTCTCCGCAACCAAAAAGAAAACCATCCGTTCGGATGGTTTTTCTTTTTGGAATGAAGCGCACCTGCGGTGCATGAAAAATGAAGTCGCCCTACGGGCAATGAAGCGTGCCTTGCGGCACATCAGGATACGAAACGTGCGCTTTGCTTCACGCGAGCGAAAGCGAGTGCATCATATTGGCGAAGCCAATGCTTCACGGCGGCAAAGCCGCTGCTTCATTTGGCAAAGCAGATGTTTTTGCTTTCACATACACCCCTCGCCTTATGAGCCCGGAGGTCGTTGTGGTAGGGGTTCCCCGCAACCAACAATGCGAACCGAAAAAGATATCGGTTCGGAAAACCCAGAAACCAAAACGGTTTCTGGGTTTTTTCGTGCCATTTTTCAAAGTGCAACTCAAAAGATATCATTTCCTAAAAAACGACCTTTTGGGAGGACTTGAACTAAAATATATTGCAGTTGGAATGTAATTTTGATATAATATAATTGATGAAACAAAGGAAGCGAGAGTTAATATGAAATATCGTGTTGAAAACAAACTTGATTTGTTTGAATTTCATGATGCTGAGTTTTCTTTTGTGCGTTTCGATAAAAACGGACTTGTTCTCTTGGCAAAGCATCTTAATATACATGAAAATGCAGTTCAGAATCCGCATAACTGCGATATGGAAATTGACTTTGCTGAATTTGTTTTTATCGGATTTGATGTTGTTTCCTTTGAGCCAATGCGAGCATATCAGGTGGATGATGACGGAAATTGGTACACGAACGAGCCTCAAATAATTTATAATGGAAAAGAAGCCGTAAAACATTTTTTGAATGAAATAAAAAATGGTATTACTATAAATTGCATTGATATCTGTAAGAAAGAAAAGAAAACTTACGTAGAATTAAGTACCTGCGCTCAAACTTGTTTTTTTGTAACATTTGCTTTTGATGAAGTTTTTGTTGAATGGGATGAATATTGCAAAAAAGCTTGGTATGAGTTACATAAACAATATATCCATAAAGGATACCTAATTACTCCTGCAGGTGAGGAAGAAACAGAAATACACATTGTATATCACGAAGAAGATACATATTATCAGGGAAAACTTGAAAAAGGCCCTACCGTCAGTGTTGGCGTAAAATATAACGGCGAACAACTTTGGGGACAAGGTAAAGATTATTTATGGGTGGATGCTTTCGCTAATGTGCAAAAACAGTTGTCTGACGGTGTATTGCTGAAATGTTGTATGACTTGCCGACACGGGAATATGTGTCCTTACGGAAATGAGCCGGGGAAACTTTTTTGCACAAAAGGTTTAACCGTTAATTCAAAAGAAGATATGTGCAATTTGTTTGATAACAGTGAAGCATATAAGATATATGAAAAAGTAAAAAGTGTTGCGGATAATTGCGATGAATACAGTCCGCAAAGTAAAGATTATTACACGTATAACGATTATATATATCAACTTGACAAGTGATATCTTTTTCGGTGCTACGAGCCAATAATGAAGGATATCCATTTGGGTATCCTTCATTTTTCGTTATGTTAGAACCTGGGGATTTGAACCGCCCCTCGCCGAAGGCGAACACAATCGGGTGTTCGCGTAGCGAATGATGGGCAGAGCCCATCAAATCCCCTCTCCGCAACCAATAATAAAGGATACCCTTTCACATCCAACTGGATGTCTTTTCTTTTTTGTTATGTCGATTTTTAAAGTGTGGTTTAAATTTAAATAACTCTGTACAAGTATTGCTTGACAACATCAAGTGATATGACGCGCCATTTTTTGTAATCATTGTATTTGTGGTATTGTTTGAGATTATTCAATTGAATAGTTCATTGCAAATAGTTTCAGCTATAGCTTTTGGAGTGGATTCTCTAAATGTGTTTTCAATATAATCGCGATCAACTTGTTTCCCTTTGGAGTTGACACAAAAATCAAAAAACTTTTTTGAAACAGCATCGATATCCTGTTCTTGCTCACTTATGTTAAGACATAGCGGATACCTTTCTGTGCAACATAGAGTAGGACATTCATCAAATTTATAAAAATTGACTATAGGCTTTCCGGTGTTAATATATTCGAGAGTCTTTGAAGGTAGATGTACAGGAACAGAATTCCCTATATTTATAAGAACATCCGCGTTGGCCATTTCTTGCATGATTTCGCCATAAGGAATGGCATTGCGGGTTATTATTTCAACCTTAGTTTCGGGCAGTATGTATTTTTTTACATTATGGCAATCCTGCCCGATGAATATAAGGCGAAAACGCTCATCAAGCTTTGAAATCACCTTTAGAAAAAACTCAGGAGAACGGATACCTTCATATATCCTGCCTGCAAAGAGAAGTGTGATTTTATCTTCGTTATTTGACGTAGCTTTATATGGAAATCCTGTTATCATCGGGAATGAAACTTCAACAATTTTTTTTGCATAAGCATCATATCCACGCGCCATCATAGCTTTGTGAATGAATTTTGTCGTAAAAATAACATCATGTCGTTTTATTGCAAGCAAAAACCACTTTTTTTCATCTTTAATTGTCATATTCGGCTCACACATTGCGTCTCTAGGATCCATTATGAAAAGAGCTTTCTTAGTTTTTCGTCCCATAATTGAAGTTGCCATCATTGGGTATGGCAGTTGATATGTTGATAAAACTGCATGTTGTTTGTGCCGAATTCTAAAAGGTATTGATTGAATATAAGTTTTTACTAAGCACGAAAAATTGTCTGCATGCAATTGTCCAAATATAAACTTTATAGCATAAAAAATAATTTTATCAAATAATTTGTGGGGCTTTATATAACGAATTGATACGCCATCTATTTTTTTGGGAAGTGTCTTGTTGTCATAAGTTCTACTTAGTGCGATCGCGTAAGTGTTGGAATCCATAAACGGCGCCAATTTCAATAAAAGATTTGAATTATGGTCGCGAGAAGGATAGATAGGATTTAGATATAAAATCAAATTCTTCATAAAAACTCCAATAATATATAAAATTCAATATTTTTACTGATTTTATCATAGTTAATTAATCAAATCAACTATATTGTATCATTTTTCAACAAGCAAATTGTACTGTAACTTTTGGTTAGCCATTAAATATGGAATGGGCGTATTTAAAACTACCATACATCACCTAATGTTAATTTAATAAACTAGATTTGAGATATACGACTTGTTTGTGTTTTTTAGATATCTAAATCGGTGTAACTTGCAAAAAATACAGAACACCCATCGATGTTCTGTATTTTTTGTTTCAGATAGATTTCGTCCCTGACCGACGAGGTTCCCGGGTGATACTTCTGTTTACAACATAGACAACAATGTGTTATTATAAGCTATAAAGGTAGGTGCTCTTATGGAACATACAGAGAAATGGATATGGCTCCCGTCGGACAAATACGCAAATAAACCACACAATATTTATAGCGCACTTGATAATGGTGATAAAGAAAGTGAATTTATTGTTGCGGAATTTTTGGGTAATTACGAATTCTCTTCAAAGGTTGTTTCTGCTTCCTTGCGCTTCAGCGGTGATTGCATATTTCAGTTATACTGCAACGATAAATTTATTGCTACAGGTCCTGCTTGCGTAGGCGGTGATTTTATCGGCAATGAAACTTGTCGCGAAAGCTTCTATGCATCTACAATGGATATTGAAGCTGACTCCACTTGTCTTCGGTTTTTTGCCCGTGTTAAAGCATTACCATCGCAGATATGCGAATATTCAAAAGGTCATGGCGGATTTATGCTTTCTGCTATACTTACTTTTGAAGACGGCACACAAGAAGAAATTCACACTGACGAAACCTGGCTTGCAAGAAAAAACGGAGCATATAAAAGCGTAAGCACCTTTGATGGGAGGATTACACCTGATGAATTTTCAAAGGCAGAATGTATCGAAAACATATGGCATACAGAAAATTCGCATATTCCTGTAAGAGAAGAGAACGAATTGTTATGCGAAAACAGTAATATTCAATTAGCACCCTACGAGGAAAGAGAGATTATTCTTACTCTCGATAAAATATGGGCTGGATTTTTGCACATCAGCGCTGAATCAAATGGTGAAATACATATTACAGCCACTTGCAGAGAAATGAATGAAGATGGCTCAACAGAAGAAATTATTTTAAAGAACACCTGTGATTACAGAGGCTTTTATATGCACAGCGCAGGTAATATTACCCTGAAAATAAAAAATAATTCTTCTGAAAAAGCTGAGATAGCAGTATCATTTATAGAAACCCATTACCCTATTTATGAGGAATGCGAAAATGTAACAAGTGATAGTGAACTCAATGATGTTCTGACCACCTGTAAACACACTCTCAAAATATGTCGTCAGACACATCACCTTGATAGTCCGCGACACTGTGAGCCTATGGCTTGCACAGGCGATTACTACATTGAAAGTCTTATGACTATGTTTTCATTTGGCGATATGCGACTTGCTGAATTTGACCTTATGCGTACTGCAAGAATGCTTGAACGAGAAAACGGCAGAATGTTCCACACGACATATAGCCTTATATGGGTCAGAATGCTTTACGACACCTATATGGCAACAGGTAATATAAATCTTCTTAAGGATTGCCAAAAAGGCTTAGAGCTTCTTTTAATGCGATTTGAAACCTATATTGGTGAAAGCGGACTTATAGAAACTCCGCCTGACTATATGTTTATAGACTGGATATTTATTGATGAAATATCAATGCACCATCCGCCTAAAGCATTGGGACAAACCTGTCTTAATATGTTTTATTTCGGTGCATTAGGCTTTGCTAAAAAGATATTCAATATATTAAATCAGAACGAAGCTGCATCACGCTGCGCAATAAAACAAAAAGGCGTGCAGGAAGCTATAAACAACCTTCTTTTTGATAAAGAAAAAGGCATATATTTTATGGGACTTAACACTCCCGAAGAAGCATCTCCCACGTGGAAATGGATGCCTGCAAATACTGACAAGAGGTACTACATGAAGCACGCAAATGTGCTTGCCGCATATCTCGGTGTTTGCGATGACGAAACAGCAAAAGAGCTTACACAAAAAGTGATGTCAGATGAAATAGAGGGCGATTGTCAGCCATATTTCCTGCATTATCTGCTCGAAGCCGTTTACAGACTTGGTTTAAGAGATAAATACACACTTGAAATCATCAATAGATGGAAAAACCCAGTAAAGGAGTGTTCAAAAGGCTTGGTAGAAGGCTTTATTGCACCTGAACCAACATACTCATTCGACCATAGCCACGCCTGGGGCGGAACACCACTCTATTCCCTTCCGAAAGCCTTGATGGGTGTAGAAATCAATGAACCGGGTATGAAATCCATAACACTGTCCCCCTCTCTTTTGGGATTAGATTCTGCAAAAGCAGAGCTTCTTACTCCATACGGAAAAGTAATCTGTGAATTAGATAAAGGCAAGGAGCCTGTTATAACTTACCCTAAAGAGATAGAAGTAATAATTAAATAAAAGAAATACCGCAGAATGCTCAACAGAACATCCTGCGGTTATTTTATTCTTTAAATTCTACAAACCTATAACTTTCAAGCGTTTGTATATATTTAGCAAGCCTTTCGTAAAGAGGCTCGGCTTTATCTCCGAAATGCTCCTTTACAGCTTTGCCGATTTCTGTTATATCCTTTTCACCGTCTAAAAGCGGCCATATGAAGTTGCCCATTTCGTCAAGGTGGATGTAACTGATTTTAGGCTTTTTAAAAACAGCCTGAGCAATTTTATTCATAGCACCCTTATTTTCAACGTGCAAGGTAATGTTGCCGTTTTCATCGGCATCCCACTGAATATCTGCTCTTACAGGCTTTTTATCAAGATAGTTTTCTTGCTTTTCTTTTCTCATTCTTATTTACCTGATGTCTTTTTCTTTGAAAAAAGAGTGAATTTAAGGAAGGTAAGAATAATTACTGCAAGAAGAACAATTCCGCCTACGTTCATAAATGTTGAGGAAAGGCCTAATTTTGCTGAAAGGTCGATCATCTTATCAACGCCGAAGATTGCAAGAAGCGCGAGCACGATACCAACAACACCCTCACCTGCTATCATACCTGAGCAGAAGAGAATACCATTGTTAACTGCTTCATCCTTCTTTTCCTGAGAAGCCTTCATTTTCTCAAATGCAAGACGAAGAAGACCACCGATCATAACGCATGCATTAAGCTGAACAGGAAGGTAAATACCGATTGCAAAAGGAAGAACAGGTATACCGATAATTTCAACAACAACTGCTATGCATACACCAACAATAACAAGGTTCCATGGAAGGTTACCACCCATTACGCCCTCAATAATAAGCTTCATAAGAGTTGCCTGAGGAGCGCCAAGCTCGTCTGAACCGAAGCCCCAAGCACTATCAAGAAGATAAAGTGTTCCGCCAATAGCAAGAGCTGATGCTACAACACCGATAATTTCACCATACTGCTGTTTCTTGGGTGTAGCTCCTAAAATATATCCTGTTTTAAGGTCTTGTGATGAATCTCCGGCGATTGCTGCAACTATACAGATAATTGAACCAATTGCAATGGCGCTTGCCATACCTGCGGCACCTGTAGCACCTGTGAATTTCAATATAAGGGTTGCAATAAGAAGCGTTGCAATTGCCATACCTGAAACAGGGTTGTTACTGCTACCAACAAGGCCAACCATTCTTGAAGAAACAGTTGCAAAGAAGAAACCGAATATAACAATAATAGCAGCACCAAGAAGTGAAACAGGAATTGCAGGAAGAAGCCATACAACAAGTGTAAGAACAATGATTGCAATAATTACAATCTTCATATTAATATCCTGAGCTGTTCTCTCTGTTGAAGCAGCAGCACTACCTTTAACGCTCTTCATTGCGCCACCAAAGGTTTTAACAATAAGAGGAAGAGATTTTATAAGGCTTATAATACCGCCTGCTGCGAGAGCACCTGCACCGATATAACGGATATATGTGCTCCAGATAGCACTTGCGCCACCTGCTGCGAAAAGCTCGCTGATTGGCTCTGTGCCCGGGTAAAGAGTGATGTTTGCGCCGAAAAGTGCAATAAGAGGAATAATTACCATCCAGCTGAGAACACCGCCGGCAAACATATATGATGCAATACGAGGACCGCAAATAAATCCAACGCTCATTACTGCGGGATAAATCTGTGTACCGATTTCACCTGAAAAGCCTTTGAACTTCAAAGAGATTTCGCCTGCAACAAGCTTCAAGCCATCAATAATGAATTTGAAAAGTGCAGCAAAGCCCATACCCGCAAAAACCTTTGATGCGTTTGCACCACCGGTTTCACCTGCAAGAAGAACTTCTGCACAAGCAGTTCCTTCAGGGTAAGGAAGCACGCCATGTTCTTTAACAATAAGGGCATTTCTTAAAGGAATCATAAAGAAAACACCTAAAAGACCGCCAACCAAAGCAATGCTTGTAAGCTCAAGTATATCAGGCTTATCCATTTTACCTTCTGCAGCCCAAAGGAAAAGAGCCGGAAGAGTGAAAATAGCACCTGCCGCAAGAGATTCACCTGCAGAGCCTGTTGTCTGAACAATGTTACTTTCAAGCACTGAGCTTCGACGCAAAATAATACGGAACACGCCCATTGCAATAACTGCCGCAGGAATTGATGCAGAAACAGTCATACCAACGCGAAGACCGAGGTAAGCATTAGCTGCGCCAAACACAACCGCAAGAAGCACACCCATTATAACTGATGCAACAGTTAATTCAGGAGTGATTTTACTTGCAGGAACGTATGGCTTAAAATCATTTTTCTTATCCATAAATTCTCCAATCTTTCTGCAGTAACCTGCAGACAATTTCGTTTTTGCACAAGCCTGCTGATTATATCATAAAAAGCAAGCAACAGTCAATATTTTATATACTTTTCTCCAAAACAGCTACAACAACCTTAAACAAATTTTCTGTTGAAGATATACTCAAACGCTCATTGAAGGTATGAACATCAAACATATTCGGTCCAACGGAAATACAATCAAGATTCTCAATTTTGGAGTCAAACACGCCACATTCAAGACCTGCATGAATTGCCTCAACATTAGCATCTGCACCATAGTGATTACGGAAACAGCTGCAATACAACTCTCTCAAAGGAGAGTCTGTTTTATACTCCCAGGATGGATAGCTGCCTGAAACTTCGATTTCACAGGGAACATTACTAAAAAATGCTGTCATTTTATCCTGAAGAAAATCTATAGCAGTTTTCTTATTGCTTCTGAATGAATAATGGAAAAGTATGCTATCCTCATTTGTTTTAAGTATGCCCAGATTCATTGAGGTTTCAACAAGACCTTCTATTTCTGCGCTCATATCAACAACACCCTGAGGAGATGTAACAAGTGAACGTATAACAGCTTTTTTTGTTTCTTCAGGTAAAACAAATGCATCCTCACTATCTGTAACTGCGATTTCATAGAAGAACTCAGGCTCTCTTGCAGAAATTTCTGCTTTTATTGATTGAAGGTATGCTTCTGCTTTATTCATGAAAGCATCTTTATCTTCAACAAGAAGCTTTGCAATACAAAGGTTAGTTATAGCGTTCGCTTTATCTCCACCATCAACTGAAATAAGGTTAACACCGTTATTGTCTCTGAAATGATTTAAAACTCTCCCCATAAGAATATTGGCATTCACCCTGCCCTTATGGATTTCAACACCTGAATGACCGCCCTGAAGACCTCTAAGAGTAACAGTTGCTTTACAGCCTGCTTTCTCCACCCTTTTCACAGGTACCGTAACGCAGAAATCTCTACCGCCTGCACAGGAAACAGTAACTATATTATCTTCCTCTGAGTCAAGGTTAATCATCTTTTTACCCTTAAGAACAGAACAATCAAGGCTTCCTGCACCGAGAAGACCTATTTCCTCGTCAACAGTAAAAATTGCTTCAATCGGCGGATGATTATAGTCTTTGTTTTCAAGTATTGCAAGAATCATTGCAACAGCAATACCGTTATCTGCACCAAGAGTTGTACCCTCTGCTTTTACAAAATCACCATCGACATATGGTCTTATACCTTCAGCAGAAAAATCAATTTCTGTGTTTTCTGATTTCTGGCATACCATATCAAGATGGCCCTGAAGAATTACAGGCTCAGCGTTTTCGCAGCCCTGTGATGCAGGCTTGAAAATTACTACATTATCAGAATTATCACGGATATATCTGAAAAAATTTTCTTTTGCAAACTCCTCGCAGAAATCGGCTATTTTTTTCATATCCCCTGAGCCATGAGGGATAGAGCAGATTTTTTCAAAATAATAAAAAACGCGTTTTGGTTCTAAGTTTGAAAGCTTCATATAATTACCACCCTTATAAAGTGAACTTTAGACTTATGAATTATACCATAACCGGTTAATCATATCAATAATAAATATCTGTTAAAACAAGCTGACACGAACAAGTAATATTCAACAATAAAATTACCGAAAATATGTTGATTTTTACGAAAAATAGTTTTATAATACAATTGTTTAATAAGAAAATCAGGATTCGAGGCGAAATTTATGAATATATGGCATGATATAACTCCGGAAAGAATATCCCGCTCATCGTATGCCGCTGTTATTGAAATCAGCAAGGGCAGTAAGATGAAATATGAGCTCGATAAAGAAACAGGTCTTTTAAGGCTTGACCGTGTGCTTTATACCTCCACCCACTACCCTGCAAACTACGGTTTTATTCCGCGAACATATGCAAAGGATAACGACCCTCTCGATGTTCTTGTGCTTTGTTCTGAGCAGATTGAGCCAATGGCAATTGTGGAGTGCTACCCCATAGGCGTTATTACAATGCTTGATAACGGTGCTGCTGATGACAAGATTATTTCAATTCCATTTAACGACCCTACCTACAATACATACAAGGATATAAGCCAGCTCCCACCTCACGTTTTTGACGAAATGAAGCACTTTTTCTCTGTATACAAAACACTCGAAAGCAAGGAAACCGCTATCGATGAGGTTAAGGGCGTGCTTGACGCGGTAGCTATTATTGAAGATGCTATTGAAGCCTACAAGGAAAAATTTGAAAAATAAGATATTTTTCTCTATTTTTCTTTAAAAATTGCTTGCAATTAAAAACCAATTGTGGTACTATATGTGAATGTATGAATGAAAAAAGGAGGTGCTCACAGGGATGGCAAACATTAAGTCTGCAAAGAAGAGAGTTCTTGTTAACGCAACAAAGGCTGCAAGAAACAAGGCTACAAACTCAGCTCTCAAAACTGCTATTAAGAAAGCAAACGCAGCTATCGAATCAGGTGATGCTAACAAGGCAGAGGTTGTTAAGGTTGCTGTTAAGAAGCTTGACCAGGCAGCTGCTAAAGGTCTTCTTCACAAGAACAACGCAGCTCACAAGAAGTCACAGCTCGTAAATAAGCTCAACAAGTCAAACTAATTTAACTTTTTGAGATGAAGAAAAACCCCCGTAACAATGTGTTACGGGGATTTCTTTTTTTCAGAGCTGCTCTCAATTACGCGTGCATTAGCACATATCGCACGAAGTATATCGCAACACGCGAGTGTTATATCGCGCCAACGGCATATCGCATTATTGTTCTATCCAACCGAAGAATAACCATAAGAGAACTACCCACCACCATTCCGCCTAAACATAAAAAATAAAGGTGAGCATATTCGCACGAAACACACTCACCTAAAACATTAGCTATATTGAGGAATGGTCCCCCTCCCTATTTGCCGAAGCAAACAGGGATGATAAGCTATCGCAATACTTTAATTTGTGCGAAGCTTTATAATAGCGTCGCAGACCCGAAATTTTGCATTTTGCATTTTGAATTTTATTAAACTTGTTCCGCAATATCAAGAATAAGGCGTTCTGTTTTCTCCCAACCGAGACAAGGGTCGGTTATAGATTTACCATAGATGCCATCTCCTATTTTCTGAGCACCATCTTCAATATAGCTTTCAATCATAAAGCCCTTTACAAGCTTTTTAATATCATCATTATGAGCGCGGCTGTACATAACATCCTTTGCAATACGAATCTGTTCAAGATACTTTTTGCCTGAATTTGCGTGGTTTGTATCGACAATACAAGCAGGATTCTTAAGACCTGCTTTTGCGTATTCGTTGCTTAAATTCGCAAGGTCTTCATAATGGTAATTGGATATATTATGACCGTCTCTATCTACAAGTCCGCGCATAATAGCGTGGGCAAGCGGATTACCCTCGCTTTCAACCTCCCAGCCACGATAAATAAATGTATGACTACTTTGTGCAGCTGTTATTGCATTCATCATAATAGAAAGGTCTCCGCCTGTAGGGTTTTTCATACCAACCGGAATATCAAAGCCGCTTGAGGTAAGTCTATGCTCCTGATTTTCAACAGAACGAGCACCTACTGCGACGTATGAAAGCACATCTGAAAGGTACCTAAAATTTGCAGGATAAAGCATTTCGTCTGCGCAAGAGAATCCATATTCTCTTAAAGCACTCATATGCAAATCTCTTATAGCAATAATTCCGTGAAGCATATCAGGCTTTTCATTAGGATCAGGCTGATGAAGCATACCCTTGTAGCCAGCACCTGTGGTACGAGGCTTACCTGTATATATTCTTGGAATTATAACAATTTTATCCTTGACCTTTTCACGAATCTCTGCAAGACGTGAAATATAATCAAGAACAGGCTCCTTTGAATCTGCTGAACAAGGGCCGATAACAAGTATAATCTTATCTGATTCACCTGTAAAAACCTTTTTGATTTCTGCATCATTTTTTGCTTTCTGCTCCGCCATTGCCATAGTTAAAGGAAACTGTTCTTTAATATCCATGGGAATAGGGAGTTTTCTTTTAAAATTCATACTCATTTTTATTCCTCCCAAACTACTTTTTATCAAATAATGCTCTGCGCTCAGTTGAAAGACACATCATTTTTCGCATTTCTTCAACGTTTTCTGTTTCAAGCATTGTTTTTAGTTCTATAAATTTATCAATAAAATTGTTCATCTGCTCAAGAAGTGCAGATTTATTTTCTATAAACAGCTCGCTCCACATTAAATCATTAATACGAGCTATTCGGGTAAGGTCTCTGAAGGAGTCGCCTGTAAACTTTTCAAGATTTTCCTTATCATTGCATGTCATAAGAGTTATAGCGATGCAATGAGTAAGCTGAGAAAGGAAGCCTATCATTTCGTCATGCTCTTCAGGTGAAAGAGTTGTAACATTTGAAAAGCCCAGCAATCTACCTAACTCCATACAGGTGTTGATTGCCTCCGGTGTATTTTTAGCTGTAGGTGTAACAATATAGTTGGCTCCCGCAAACAGTTTATCTGTACTATTTTCCACACCGGAAACCTCACGACCTGCCATTGGATGAGCCGCTATAAATTCTACATCGGGACGAAGCATTCCCTGCACCTTATACACTATACTACACTTAACGCCTGTTACGTCTGTAATAAGTGCTCCGCTCTTTAAAAGAGATTGATTTTGCTCAATCCAATCAATAAAGATATGAGGGTATAAGGCGAATATTACTATATCTGCTTCACCTATTATTCTTTCATCAAGTTCAATTGAGCCCTCATCAATCAAACCTTCTTTTAATGCATAATCTATAGAGCTTTGCTCCTTTGTTATAGCGCTTATGTGAAATCCGAATCTTTTTAAAATTCTGGCATAGCTACCACCTAAAAGACCGAGACCAACTATTAATATTCTTTTGTTTATATTTACTATCACTATATTTTCACCTCAGCTCCAAGATTTTTTATATCTTCAAAAAATCCCGGATAGCTTTTTTTGACAGCCTCAATGCCATCTATTTCCCCACCATACTTTGAAAGTATCAGAGATAACGACATAACAATGCGATGGTCGTTGTGTCCGTTAAGAGAGGCTATGCTTTTTTGTAAATTCTGCTTTGGAACTATTATTGTATTCTCACCAAAAATTAGCCCTCCACCAAGTTTACAAAGTTCCTCGTGCATAGCTTGCCCTCTGTCGCTCTCCTTAAGGCGTAAACGGTCTGTGCCAACAAGCTTTGCTCCATTTTTTAATGAGGCAAGGGCAATCAGGACAGGGCCAAGATCAGGACAATCAGAAATATCCAAAACAGGTTCGCCTGTTAATATTTCTTCAAAATACTTTTTATATACTTTATCGCCCTGAACACTGTCTTCGTTAAGATTTTCTATTACAATAGTTGAACCTATATAATTAAATGCATCGAGAAAGGCTGCATTTGAGTAATCACCCTCTACTCTGCCCGAAAATGATTTAAACGATGATTTTTTTATGACTATATTCAATTCATCTTCAAAATCAATATCTACGCCAAACGCCTTTAAAGAAGCTATTGTAAGATTTATATACGACCTGCTCTCAAAAGGCGGAACAATACGAACAGATGAATCTTCATTGAGATACACAAGAGAAAATATAAGTCCTGTAATAAACTGACTGCTTATATCGCCTCTTATTTCGAACTGACCACTTTTAAATTCACCACAAACTGTTAATGAGCAGTCTGTTTTTTCAAATTTGAAGCCTTGGCTACGGCATAAATTCTCATAAACATCGAGCGGTCTCTGAAAAAGCCTTTGACTACCCTTAAAAGTGATTTCTTTTCCAAGACACAAAGCAATCGGGATAAAAAATCTTAAGGTACTTCCGCTTTCTCTGCATTGGAGCACTGTTCCTGTATTTTTCATAAAACCTTCAGGGTTTACAGTAATGGTATCATTATCAATATTTATTTCGGCCCCTAAAGCTATAAGACAATCAATTGTTGCGAGAATATCCTCATTGTAATCAACGCCCGAAATCGTACACTTCTCACCTGACAAAGCGGCGCCTATAAGGTACCTATGGGCTATGCTCTTTGATGGTGGAGCGCTTATGCTACCTTCAAGCTTACACGGATTAAAGATTGCTTTCATATTACTTACCTTCTATAAGAGTATCAATTGCTTCAAGATAGCCATCCGTACCCTTGCCACATATTGTTTTAAAACAAGCTTCTCTTACATAGCTTATCTGCCTGTATTCTTCGCGAGAAGAAACGTCCGAAATATGCACTTCAACTGCAGGAATTGACACAGCTTTAAGGGCATCTAAAATAGCAATACTTGTATGAGTATATGCCCCTGGATTTATAACGATACCATCATAAAGACCGTATGCAAACTGAATCATATCTACAATATCGCCTTCATGATTAGACTGAAAGCAGCGCACATATATGTTCTTTTCTTTTGCATAAGTTTCTATTTTCTCAACAAGCGAGCCATAGGTTTCTTTACCGTAAATATCAGGCTCCCTTATACCAAGCATATTAATATTAGGGCCATTAATCACAAGTATATCCATAAAAATCTGCCTCGATTCTTTTCGCTACCTCTTCAACACTACCTGTTCCGTCAACTATGACATCGGCATATTCAGTATAAAGTGAGTAGCGTTCATTATATCTTTTTTCAAGGTCTGCTTTGTTACTTGAAAGCGGTCTGTCGTCTGTAGCAACAAGCATTTCCAATGGTCTGTCAATAAAATAAACTCTGCCATTACCCTTAAGGGCTTCAATGTTTTTCTTATTGAGCACTGCCCCGCCACCTGTGGCTACGATTTTTTGGTTATCTTTAGATATTTCAAAAACCACATTGCTTTCAATTTCTCTGAAAGCTTTTTCTCCGCTTTCAGCAAAAATTTCAGGAATTGGCTTTCCCGCAGCTTCAACAATCAAATCATCTGTATCAACAAAGCTTTTACAAAGCTTTTCTGCTAATTTTTTACCTACTGTGGTTTTACCGCTTGCAGGCATACCAATAAGAACAATATTCATTTTTTCTTTATAGAGACTTCTGTATATCGCTTCTACCTTCTGCGCATTTACAGGAGAATCTATAAATTTTTCTACTGCATATGCTGCCTGAGAAACAAGCATATAAAGACCACCAACAGCGGTTATACCTCGCTGTTTTGCATCAACAACAAGTTGAGAGGATAGCGGATTATAAACTGCATCAAAAACCGCCTGAACACAAGGAAGTTTATTAAGCTCCACAGCAGATTTTCCGGTATTGGGATACATTCCGCAAGGAGTTGTGTTTATTATAATTTCAACATCGCTGTAAGCTTCATACAATTCATCGTATGTTATGTAGCTTTCCTTTTTTTCTCTTGATACTCTGAGCACTGATAAAGGCTTCATACTTTCAGCTACAGCAAAAGCAGTATTTGAGGTTCCGCCTGATCCTAAAATTGCAACACTTTTACCTTCAAGGGAAACATTTTGCCTTTCAATAAGAGCTTTAAGACCATAAAAATCTGTATTATAGCCGTAAAGCTTACTGTTTTTATTAACAATTGTATTAACGGCACCTATTGCCTTTGCTTCATCGGAAATCCAATCAAGAAAAGGTATAACATCCTTTTTATAAGGGATTGTAACGTTAATTGCTTTAAAATCTTTTTCGGTCATAAAGACCTTTAAATCATCCGGAGTAAGTTCTTTGAGCTGATAATCATAGTCTGTAAGAGCGTTATGTATTTCCTTAGAAAAGCTATGACCTAAATGCTCACCTATGCAACCATATTCCATTTTAAGCACCTAACCAATCTGTGCCGAATTTCTTCGAAAGCAAATCACAAAGCACAATAGCGGTTATGCTATCTACCACAACTCTTGCTCTATGAACTATGCAAGGATCGTGCCTGCCTGTTATTTTCAGAAGTGTTTTTTCCTTGTTTATAAAATCAATGGTTTCCTGCTCCTTTGATATTGATGGAGTAGGCTTTATGGCGCAAGAGAAAACAACAGGCATACCATTTGTAATTCCACCATTTATTCCACCATTATTATTTGTTTTTGTTGTAACCTTGCCGTTTTCATATGTAAAAGCGTCGTTCATTTCGCTACCAAACATATCTGCACAGGAGAAACCTACACCGAACTCAACACCTTTAACTGCAGGTATTGAGAAAAGAGCATGGGAAAGCACACCTTCAACAGAATCAAACCAAGGCTCGCCAACACCAACAGGTAAACCTATAACTACTGTTTCAAGCACACCGCCGACGCTATCACCTTCCGCTTTGACTTTTTCTATAATTTTAATCATTTCCTCGCCTTTTACATCATCAATAACTGCAAAAGATTTGGTGGAAAGAGTTCTTATATTCTCTTCAATATTATTAAAATCCGCATCTTCTACACCTGCGCACTTTTTTATATGTGTGCCGATGAAGATGTTTTTCTTTTTCAATGCATCTATACAAACTGCGCCAACAGCCACAAGTCCTGCTGTAATTCGTCCGCTGAAATGACCACCACCGCGATAATCTTCATTGCCATTATACTTTGAAAAAGCAGTAAAATCTGCGTGTCCAGGACGTGCTTTGCCATAATTCTTGCTATAATCCTTGGAATTCGTGTTTTCGTTAGAAACTGTTATACAAACAGGTGTACCTGTTGTTTTTCCGTTAAACACACCGCTAAGGATTTTAAAATCATCAGATTCTTTTCGAGGTGTGGAAATTTTGCTGATAGATTTTCTCAAATTAAGTTGATGTGAAATAAAATCCTGATTCACATTAATACCTGCAGGAAGTCCATCAACAATTGCACCAACAGCTTCGCCATGGCTTTCACCAAAAAGAGTTATACTTATATTATTTCCAAATGTATTCTTCATTTTATATAAGCCTCCTTTATGATTTCATCAAGCTGAGAAAACTCAACAAACTTAAACTCAAAACTACCGATTTCATTCACAAAAACTGCATTTACCCCTGTTGCGTTTGCCTTTTTATCATGGCGTAAAGCAGAAAGTAATTCGTCTGACGAAAACTCAATATCTGTAGGTAGTTGATATTTATTCAACACATTTTTTATTCTTACTCTTGCCTTTTCGGAAGAAAAAGGGAGCATACCTATTGCAACACATTCTCCGTGAAGGAAATCACCAAGACCTGTTGCAGTTTCTATAGCGTGAGCTGCTGTATGACCGAAATTGAGCACTCTGCGAAGACCTGTTTCTTTTTCGTCTTCTTCTACAACTGCTCTTTTTATTTTAAGAGAACGTTCAATAACTGTATCTATACATTCGTAAGCATCTGTTTTCTCTATTATTTCAAAAAGCTCAGCATCTGATGTAGCCGCCATTTTAATGCTCTCTGCAAGACCATTATTAAACTGCCTTTTCTCAAGGGTTTTAAGCACGTCAGGGTCTATAATTACTGCTTTCGGCTGATAAAATGCACCAACTGTGTTTTTGTATCCACCGAAATCAATTGCAGTTTTTCCGCCTATCGATGAATCCACCTGAGCTAAAAGCGTTGTTGGAATATTTACGAAGTCAATCCCGCGCATATATGTAGCCGCGGTAAAGCCTGAAAGGTCGCCAACCACACCGCCACCAACTGCTACGATACAATCGTAACGAGAAAAAGCATTTTCATTGAGAGTTTCCAACAGTTTCTTATACATTTCAAAGGATTTGCTTTTTTCACCCTGAGGAATCACTTTTATAATTGCATCTTTAAATTGTGAAGCTACAGTTTGGGCATATACTGACGGCACACCGCTATCGGTCACCACCAATGCTTTTTTATTTATATCGTAATATGAGCCCATAATATTTATTGAGCCGCGCTCTAAAACAATATTGTACTGACCCATACTTGTATTTACGGGAAGAATCATTTTACTATCCCCTTCAGATATGTTGTTCTTTTGAATATTTACCAATCAATCGCACATTAGTGCAAACCTTTGAAAGCTTATCAAGCATAGCTTTTTCACTTTCCTCTGTTAAATGTCCTTCACCTTCAAGAAAGAAATAGTAATTCCATATAACATCCTTTGAAGGTCTGCTTTTAAGCGCTTTAAGGTTATATCCGCATTCGCCAAAAACAGAAATCGCTTTGCCGAGAGAACCCGCCTCATCACGAACTGTGAAAAGAACAATGAAATTATTCTGGTCAGCAGAATTATCCCTGGGTATTCTTGAAAAAACTGCAAAACGTGTTGTATTCTGACTGTTTTTATTAATTTTTCTGTCTATAAGCTTCAAACCGTATTTGTTACCTGCTTCAATACTGCATATAACACCTAATGAAATGTCATTTTTCTCGGCAACAAGCTGAGCAGCAACTGCGGTATTAACCGCTTCCTCAGTTTCATATCCCTTTTGCTCAATAAATTCAGCACATTGACCTAATGCCTGAGGATGACTTATCACCTTTTTAATAGTTTTAGCATCAGCGTCCTGAGCGCCGAAAAGGTTTTGCTCAACTGCCATATCATAAACACCGTTTATGAAAAGCGAACCAAAATAGGTTAAATCCATTACGCGGGCAACATCACCTTCATAGCTGTTTTCTATTGGTAAAACAGCTATCTCGCACTCACCATTTTCAACAGCTTTGTAGGCGGCATTAAAATCGCCATAAGGAATTGGAGAAGCGTCAGGGAAAATACGCTTCACAGCAAGTTCGGCAAATGCACCTTTGACACCTGAAAAAGCAACTCTCATCCCATCGTTCAACTTTCTCTGATAATCTTTGGAGAGCTTCATGATGTTTTTTTGAAAATTTATATAGTATGACCTTATTTCATCATTTGAAATAAATTGACTGTTTGCATCAATAAGCTGAGCTTCACGAACCAAATCTTCAATGGGAAGTCCGTTAAGCTTCTTATACTCCGCAACGTCCTCGGATGCCTTCATTCTTTTTTCAAAAAGTACTGCTATTTCCTTATCAATATCAGATATTATTTCTCTTGCTTTTTGAAATTTTACATCATATTCATTCATTTTTATAATCCTCATAAAGCGCTTTAAAAGCAGGTAATGAACGTTCAATCAAATCGGTATCAACACAATAAGAAATTCTTACAAAACCTTCAACACCAAAGCTATCGCTGGGAACAATAAGAAGGTCAAACTTCTTTGCTCTTTCATAAAAAGCGTTTGCATCCTCTTCAAGGGACTTCACAAACATATAAAATGCGCCATCAGGCTTTATAACTGTATAGCCAATGTCTGTGAGCCCATTGTAAAGAATATTTCTGTTTTTTTCATATATTGAAACATCTGCAGTGTCATCAAGGCACTGAGAAATCACATATTGCATAAGACTTGGTGCACAAACATAACCTAACGCTCTGCCGGCACCGCAAACAGCAGCAAAAACATCGCCTGCTTCCTTCATTGACGGAGAAACGAATATGTAACCGATTCTTTCACCCGGAAGAGAAAGCGCCTTACTATAAGAATAGCAAACAACACTATTATCATAATACTTTGGTATATACGCAACCTTTTCACCTGTAAAAACAAGCTCTCTGTATGGTTCGTCGGATATAAGGAATATAACCTTGCCGTATTCCTCTTGTTTTTGGTTAAGGAGCTTAGTTAATTTCACAATATCCTTTTCAGGTATGATAACACCTGACGGATTGTTAGGTGAATTGATAATAACTGCTTTAGTATTTGGCGTAATTGCTTTTTCGAGGGCGTCGAAATCAATCTGCAAATCTTCTTTTTTACAGCTTACTGTAACAAGCTTTGCACCTGTTTGCTCAACAAAAACCCTGTATTCAGGGAAAAACGGAGCAAAGGCAATAACCTCATCACCATCCTCAACAATTGCGTTGAGAGTAATAGTAAGAGAAGCTGCAGCGCCGCAGGTCATATAAACAAGACCTGCTGTTGCATCAACGTTGTATTTTGATTTTATATATTCTGCTATTTTTGCACGAACCTTCATATCACCGGGGCCGGATGTATAACCATGAAGCACCTCGGCAGGAGTTTCGTCAATAAGTTTTTTCATAATCTCGGTAACCTTTGGTGGTGCAGGTACACTTGGGTTACCTAAACTGAAATCAAAAACATTTTCTGCACCGATTTCTGCTTTTCTTTTAAGGCCATATTCGAAAATCTCGCGAATAACAGAACTTTTTTTGCCAAGTTCAAGCATTTTTTGTAAAATCATAATTAACTCCTTAAATTCAACTAACTTTAAATAAAAAGCCCGCACACCGTACACTTTTAAAAGCATAGCAGAATGCGGACTGACTATATACTACATTTTGCAATCAATTGCAAGAACGCAAGGCACACAGACAATCCATACAGCTATAATAATAAAATCGATTAAAGAACTTTTTGGTCATCTGTATCACCTTTCTGAAAATTGATATTTGCTATTTTACTCCCGTAATTTTCCTTTGTCAAGGGCATTGCGAGAATTTTTTTATTTTGTTTCGTTTTTCTCAACAATCTCTGCAAAACCATAAATAAGAGCAGAAACGAATCTAGCAATAACAACGAGAATCACAAATAAAGTAATCAACGGAAGAGCAAGAAGCGCAAGCATTCCTGCACCAACATATACCGCAAGAAGCACAACTGCAACTGCAGTTATTGCTACAGCAAGGAAAAGATTTATAACAAACATTACGATTGAAAATCTTTTCAAAGATGCAGAACAATTTTTAAAGAATCTGAACTCAACACCCTTTTCGTTAGCTTTTGCTTCTTCGGGCTTTACATCAGCAGATTCAACAACCGTTTCAACTGTTGAAACCTCAGCAACATTGTTTATATCCATTTTTGTTCTCCTTAATACCAACCGTCATAAATACTGCCTGTAGCAAGTGTTACACCTTCACCTGAATCTGCAGGCTTTGATGAACCTGATGACTGTGGCTTCTTTGTGGTAGAAGGCTTTTTGTTTGAACTACCTGAATTTGATGGCTTTTTGCTTGAAGAATTGTTATTGTTCTTATCGGTGGAAGCATTTTCTGAAGCATCATTTGATGTCTCATCCGATTCATCGTCTGAATCAACAGTCTCTTCATCTGTACCATTATCAACATTCACTTCAGTTGTTGAAGTTGTAGTTGAGGCATCATCTTCATTCTTCTTTCCACAAGCTGTAAAAACAGCTACAACAAGAGCTAAGCAAAGAACTACTAACGCAATCGAAATTATTTTTTTCATAATTATTTCTCCTTTTAAAATATAACGCCAAGGGCGTTTAATTCCTTTTCAAGTCCCTCAAGGTCTTTAGTGTCAAACACAAAGCCTTGCATACCAAAAGCCTTGGCAGCATCAATATTGACCTTCATATCATCAATAAAGAAGCACTCTTCAGGCTTAAGATTAAATTTTCTGCAAAAAGCATCGTATATTTCAGGCTGCGGCTTAATAAGCTTATAAAGAGCTGAAATAAAGAAACCATCCAATTGACAAATTGCAGGATAATTCTGATAAACATCAAAAAATCGAGCCGAGGCATTGGATAACAAATAAACTTTATAGCCTGCTTTTTTCAAGCGGATAATAAACTCTTCCATATGAGGCAGCGGTGGCATATACGGGTAAAAGTTGCTTATCATTTCTTTTAGCAAAGGCCTCGTTTCTTCTGGAAGCTGAGGAAGGATTTCAGGAATAGCATCCTCCGCTTTTAAAACACCTGCGTCCATTTCACGCCATGCCTGACTATAGAAAACCTTATCAAGAATAAGTTGATGATATTCTTTTTTGAAATACTCATTGAGTGTGCGTTGCAAATCAAGGTCAATTAAAACTCCGCCCATATCAAAAACAATATTTTTTATCAATGTGCATCACCTTTGAATATTATATCATTTAATTGAAAAATTTCAATATATAATGTATTAATAATGTATTTTTTTGATTTTGCTCTTTAATTTTCAAATACGGTATGTTATAATCCTTACATATTTTAGTGGATAGGTGATATTTATGGAAATCAGAATCTTTAAAACCGCTGAAGAAATCGGCGTAGCGGTTGCAGAAATATTTACAAACGAAGTAAAAAACAACCCTTCTTGCGTTTTAGGTCTTGCTACAGGTGCTTCCCCTGTTCCTACATACAAGAACATTATTTCAACATATGAAAAAGGCGGTATTTCATTTAAGAATGTAAAAACCTACAACCTTGATGAATATTGCAACCTTCCCAAGAGCGATAAAAACAGCTACTACACATTCATGCATGAGCAGCTTTTCAACGGCCTTGATATTCTTGAAGAGAACGTTCATTTCCTTAACGGAAACGCAGAAGATTGTGAAGCGGAGTGCAAGCGTTATGATGATGAAATCAACAACGCCGGCGGTATTGATATTCAGCTCCTCGGTATCGGAAACAATGCACACATTGGTTTCAATGAACCTGCAGACGAATTCACAAACGGCTCTTTCAAGGTTCAGCTTACAGAGAGCACAATTAACGCAAACAAGATTTATTTTGACGAAAACCCAATGCCTACACATGCTCTTACAATGGGCGTTAAGCAGATTATGGCTGCAAAGAAAATAATTCTTATTGCTACAGGTCCGAAGAAAGCCGAAGCAATCAGAAATATGGTTGAAGGTCCTGTAACTGCACAGGTTCCTGCATCAATCCTTCAGGAGCACAACGATGTTATAATCTTCCTTGATGAAGATGCTGCATCACTTCTTAAATAATTAAAAATGCTAATGCCCTTGCATCACTTGATGCAAGGGCATTAATTTATTTTTATGGTATGTATTGGTTTTTCTTCTGTATTTAAAACTTCCAAGCATACGGTAATATTACCAACATTGCGCGAAAGAAAGCACTGGTTTGTTTTTTCGTCATATATTTCTGTTTTAAACTCAGCACCTGTTATGGAAAGAAACTCAAATACAACAACAGGAAGATATGAGTGAGATAAGCTCTTTGTTGTTTCTGTTTTCTTTAGACCTGAAAAATTTGTAGTACAAGTCATAGAATCAACAATAAAACAAAACTCATCCTGCTCTTTTCCTACAAGCAATCGAAGTTCAAGTACATTACCGTTATATTGCAATGTGCCGTTATATCTTTCACCTTTATATTCCACCGCAACCGGAGTCTTTTCAACAAAACTTACCTGACAAAAGCTATCGCTCCCCTTTATGCCACAGGAAGAAAAAAATAAAAGGAGAGCGATAATTAAAAATATATAGAAAATTCTTTTAATTCATACCACTCATTTCAATTATCTTGAAAACTTTACCAATTGTTTTCACGCAATCGGTAGGTAGTATAGAATATTCAGAAATTTCATCTTTTAGAACATCGGCACACATTCCATGAACAAATGCACCTAACACACCCGCTTTAAAAACATCACCGCAAAAAGCCGGTGTTAAACCGGATATAATACCGGAAAGGAAATCACCTGAGCCACCTTTAGAAAGCCCTGTATTGCCTGTTTTATTTATATAAAGTTCGTTACATTCTTTGTTACAGATTAAGGTTTCTTTTCCTTTAAGGAGTACGTTAACGCCATATTCACGAGAAAACTCTACAATAGCTTTTTCTCTGTTTTCCTCAACCTGTTCAACAGTGCAATTCATAAGTCTTGCCATTTCACCAGGATGAGGCGTTAAAAGAATATTGGCTTTAGCCTTTTTTAATATATTTATACAAGGCGCCAGATTATTCAATCCGTCTGCATCAATAATCAAGGGCTTGTCTTCAAAATCCAAAAGAGAGGTTACAATAAGACTCTGGGCGTAGCCTGTTCCTATACCGCAACCAACCATAACAACATCAGCTTTTTCTGCTGCTAAAAGAATTTCTTCTATTGCAAGGTGGCTTATAAACCCGTTCTCATCCGTAGGAAGAGGGAGAAAAAGCGGCTCACAAAGTTGGCTGGTTAATGAAGAATATAAAACATCAGGAAAACTGAGCGTTACAAGGCCTGCGCCACTTCTGAGAGCACCTTGCGCAGATAGTGAGCAACACCCCACCATATTTTTACTACCGCAAATAAGAAGCACTCTACCAAAGGTACCTTTATTGCCATCTGCCTTACGAAAAGGAAGCAATTGACCCGCTGTTTTAATATCTAAACATTTCTTGTTCATATAATCACTCCATATGGTTTGATTATATTACCCTCGATAATCGCTGTCAAGCAACAAGCACATCTTCAAGCATTGATGCCTTGTTAAGTCTTGAAAGCATCTCCTCATATTCAGCGTTTCCTATAGGTGTAACAGGAGCAATCTGAACATTCCTTTCTCTCTTTTCTTTATAAGAAAGATATACTGCTTTAAAGAAAGCTTTAATATACTTAACTGCTTTTCTTTCAAATTTTGCAAGTTGTTTTTCGTGAAGAAGTGCATATGCACCAACACAGATGAGTACTAACTGAAATAAAAATTTTACTATTGTTAATGTTGCCATAATATTTACCTCCGAACAAATAACGAACATTTGTTTTTGTAGTTTCATTATAGCACCTTTTTCGACTTTGTCAACACGAATGTTCGTTTTATTTTTCTTTTTTAGTCCCTTATCTTGTACTTTGTAGGAGTTTTTTGTTGTTTTCTTGTTATTTTCAGTGTTTTTGGTTCACTTTTGTTCGTTTTTAACAGAACAAAATTCAAAGAATGTTCGGGTATATGTTCTATACGAAAGCATAGTTTCATCCTCACCTCTTAAATAAAATATGTGAAAATTCAAAATATCTATTTAATTTTCAGTGATAATATTGTATAATAAAGTGATTTTTTATTATTTTTACTAATTCTATTGATTACAGGAGTTGTTTATGTTTGTTGATAAGGCGAAAATTCTCATAATTGCAGGTAACGGCGGTAATGGCGCAGTTGCTTTTCACAGAGAAAAATATATAAACGCAGGCGGTCCTGACGGCGGAGATGGCGGCAGAGGCGGAAACATTGTTTTCCAGGTAGACGACAACTTGTCTACCCTTTCAGATTTCCGTTATAAAAGAAAATACAAAGCCCCAAGCGGTGAAAACGGCAGAGGCGGTAATTGCAACGGAAAACGTGGCGAAGATTTAATAATCAAGGTTCCCCGCGGTACTGTCATAAAAGAGGTTGAAACAGGCTTCGTAATGGCTGATATGAGCATTGAAGAAACCTTTATTGCCGCAAAAGGCGGTAAAGGCGGTTGGGGTAACTCCCACTTTAAAACACCCACAAGGCAGGTTCCGCGTTTTGCGAAGGATGGTGCTCCCGGTGAACAATGGGAAGTAACACTTGAACTCAAGATGCTTGCAGATGTTGGTCTTATCGGTTTCCCTAATGTTGGTAAATCCACCCTTATTTCCGTTGTAAGCGAAGCAAAGCCAATTATTGCAGACTACCATTTCACAACACTTATCCCTGTTCCCGGCGTTGTAAGAATGGGTCCTGAAAGCAGCTTTGTTATGGCAGATATCCCCGGTATCATTGAAGGTGCAAGTGACGGTGTCGGTCTTGGCCACGAGTTTTTAAGGCATATCGAAAGATGCAGACTGCTTGTTCACGTTGTAGATGTGGCAGGCTCTGAGGGCAGAGACCCTATTGAGGATTTTGAGGCAATAAACGATGAGCTTTTAAAGTATAACGATGAGTTAGGTTCATATCCGCAGATTGTGGCAGGTAACAAAATTGACCTTGCCACAGACGAACAGAGAGAAGCCTTCGCTGAATATATACGCGCAAAAGGTCTTCAGTATTACGAAATTATTGCTCCTATTGCAGAAGGTACTCAGGAGCTTATAAATGCAGTTGCGGCAGAGCTTTCAAAATTACCGCCCGTAAAAATCTACGAGGCACAGGAAATCACACCTAAGGAAATTCTTAAATCTGCAAAGCAGGATTTCAAAATCAGAGTTGAGGGTGATGTATACATCGTTGAGGCAGAATGGCTTGCAAAAATACTTTGCAAAACAGACCTTAACGACTACTCATCACTTCAGTATTTCCAGAATGTGCTCGTATCAAGCGGTATAATAAAAGCACTTAATGAAAAAGGTATTACCGAGGGCGACACAGTAAGTATTTATGATTTGGAGTTTGAATATGTCCCTTAATGATAACGATATTTTTTCAAGGCTTTCCTCACCGATGAGTGAGTCTGAGGCAAGGCAATACAGTCCCCTCACCCTTGCTTTTTTAGGCGATGCGGTATACAGCCTTCTTGTGAGAAATATGCTTACTGTTGACTCAAACAAGCCAACAGGAAAGCTACATAAAGAATCCATTAAGTTTGTAAATGCTGCTTTTCAGGCTGAAATGATTAAACTTCTTATGGATGACCTGACAGAAAACGAGCTGTGGGTATTTAAAAGAGGCAGAAACGCACATTCTGCACACTCACCAAAAAATCAAAGTGAAGCAGATTACCGCTATGCCACAGGCTTTGAAAGCCTTTACGGCTACCTTTACCTTTGCGGTAACACCAACAGAATAAAGGTGCTTTTTTCAAAAAGCACCTACAAAGCATACAAAGAAAACGCCGAAAATATTTAAGAGATATTTTGAAAGGATAATAAAGAAAATGTCCCTTGTAAAGAAAGAACATATACGAAATTTTTCAATTATTGCTCATATTGACCATGGTAAATCTACTCTTGCTGACCGTCTTTTAGAGATAACAGACTCTGTTGCTCAACGTGATATGGAAGCGCAGATTCTTGATGATATGGACCTTGAGAGAGAGCGCGGAATTACCATTAAAGCTCATGCTGTTAAGCTTGACTACAAAGCTAACGACGGCAACACATATCAGTTGAATTTAATTGACACTCCCGGCCACGTTGACTTTAACTACGAGGTTTCACGTTCTCTTGCGGCTTGCGAGGGTGCAATACTTATTGTTGACGCATCTCAGGGCATTGAGGCACAGACACTTGCAAACACTTATCTTGCCCTTGACCACAACCTTGAGCTTGTGCCTGTAATCAATAAAATCGACCTTCCATCAGCTGACCCTGACAGAGTTGCAAACGATGTTGAAGATATTATCGGCATACCTTGCCAGGATGCGCCTCGCGTATCTGCTAAAACAGGTCAGAACGTTGAGCAGGTCTTAGAGCAGATAGTTGAGCTCATCCCTGCTCCTGAAGGCGACGACGACGCTCCTTTCAGAGCGCTTATATTTGACTCAGTTTATGATAACTACAAAGGCGTTATTGTATATGTGCGCGTCAAGGACGGTACGATAAAGACCGGCGACACAATGCGCATGATGGCAACAGGTGCTGAATTCACTGTTGTTGAAGCAGGTACACTTAAAGCAACAGGTCTTAACCCGACAGGAATTCTCCGTTCAGGTGAAGTTGGTTACCTTACAGGCTCAATTAAAACTGTCCGCGACGCTGTTGTTGGTGATACGGTTACAGTTGCAACAAAGCCTGCAACAGAGGCTCTCCCAGGCTACCGCAAGGCTACACCTATGGTTTACTGCGGTATTTACCCTGCTGACGGTGCAGACTACGAAAACCTTCACGAAGCACTTGAAAAGCTTCAGCTTAACGATGCGGCTCTTACCTATGAGCCCGAAACATCAGGTGCTCTCGGGTTTGGTTTCCGTTGTGGTTTCTTAGGTCTTTTGCACCTTGAAATTATTCAGGAGCGCCTCGAAAGAGAATATGACCTTGACCTTGTAACAACAGTTCCAAGCGTTATTTATAAAATTCACCTTACAAGCGGTGAGGTTGTGGAAATTGATAACCCTACCCACTACCCTGACCCTGCAGAAATTGATTTCTGTGAGGAGCCTGTTGCAGATGCTCACATTTTTGTGCCTACAGAATATGTAGGCTCAGTTATGGAGCTTTGCCAGGAAAGGCGCGGTACATTTAAAAATATGGATTACATTACAGGTGACCGCGTTGAGATAAAATACGATTTACCGCTTAATGAAATCATTTACGATTTCTTTGATGCTCTTAAATCACGTACACGTGGATATGCATCTCTTGACTATGAAATCTCCGATTATGTACGTTCAAACCTTGTAAAGCTTGACGTACTTCTTAACGGCGATATTGTGGATGCACTTTCATTTATTGTGCACTCCGATAAAGCCTACGGCAGAGCGAGAAAGATTGCAGAAAAGCTTAAGGATAACATTCCGAGACAGATGTTTGAAATACCCATTCAGATGGCTATCGGTGGCAAGGTTATTGCAAGAGAAACTGTTAAGGCTATGAGAAAAGACGTGCTTGCTAAGTGCTACGGCGGTGATATTACACGTAAAAAGAAGCTTCTTGAAAAGCAGAAGGAAGGTAAAAAGCGTATGCGCTCCTTCGGTACCGTTGAGGTTCCTCAGGAAGCATTTATGGCAATTCTTAAGCTTGATGACGAATAAGGTGATTCCTTTGAAAGATAAAAACACGTTTTTTGATGTATATTACCAAAGCGGTGATGAAGCTGTTTTTTCATACAGAAGCGGTAATATGGTGTATGAAGAGGTTTTCTCTGACGGTGCATTGATTACAGGCGGATACAATGCAAGTGGCTATCCGCTTAATGTACTGAGAAACTTTCCTTCCCGAATTAACAGAAGAAGGTATGCAGAGCCCTTTAGCTTTAACCTTGAAATTGACGGGCAAAGCCTTGATTTTGGATTAGAGCTTGTTGATTTCAAAGCTGATAAAACAGAGGAAAACTGTGAATCTGTAGCCACATTAAAAAGCACCTTGATGCCTGTTACAATAAAGGTTCACACACTCATTGACGGGTCCCAGATGTTCAGCCGATGGCTTGAAATTGAAAACCATTCCACAATGGCTGTGAAGGTTAGCAGACTTTCAGTTTTCAGCGGTGCTCTCGAATCATTGGATGGCGATGCACTTGATAACGCTAAAAGCATTGACGATGTTTATTCTTTAGGTTATTTCTGCAATGATGCATGGGGTAACGAAGGTCAATTCAAATGGCACGTCCTCACTCCCGACACTAAAGTAATTGAAGGTAGATTTGGCAGAGACCGTTTCCGCCATCCCATTCTTTTTATAAAAAACAACATTACAGGCAAGATGTGGTTTTCACAAATAGGCTTCAGCGGTGGCTACCGCTACACAGTTGACTACCACGCCCACCCTGACAAATGCAACACACACCTTGCTTTTAAGGCTGAAATCACAGGTCATTCCCCTATTTATGTAATTGGTGCAAACGAGACCTTTACCACACCACAGGTGTATATGGGACTTGTGCACGGCGGTCTTGACGAAGCGGTTAACGAGATGCACAGCCATATAAGAAAATCTGTTCTTAATATGCCTGAGTCAGATGGAAAAGAAGCGCTTATTAACTGCGGTATGGGCGCGGAGCACCATATGAGCGTGGAAGAAAGCAAAGCCTTTATTGACCAGTTTGCACTTATGGGTGGAGAAATTTTCACTATTGATGCAGGCTGGGAATGTCCGCCCGGCGAACAAACTGAATGGGGCGCATACAACGGCAGAAACATTCCCGATAAAGACCGCTACCCTGATGGAATAAAAGAGTTGGGGGATTACGCTCACAAAAAAGGCTTGAAATTCGGCTTATGGGTTGATATTGAAAGCGTTGGTGATAAATGCCCTGTACATACAGAACACCCTGAGTGGCGCAGCGTTAATGTTTTTGGTGAAAGAACTCACAAATTTATGGATATGTCCATTCCTCAGGTTGCAGAGTGGGCAGAAAATGAGCTTGCAAGAATTATTGAAGAATACGAGCTGGACCTTTTAAGAGTTGACCACAATGTTGACTTTACGGAATATTTCGGCATACGCGACACAGGCTACGGAATACCCGAATGCGTGTGCATAAAGCACAACGAAGCAGTTTACAAAATGTATGAAAGCCTTAAAAAGCGTTTTCCTGATGTTATATTTGAAAACTGTGCAGGCGGTGGCGGAAGAACAGACCTTGGTATGATGAAAAGCTTTAATCACACCTGGGTTTCCGATTGGCAGAAAATGCCACGCTCAATTACCATAACAAACGGTATGACTATGGCGCTCCCCCCTGAAAGAGTTGACAGACTTTTTGCAGGCATGGGTTGCCACACAATAGGCTCCCTTGATGCGCACCTGAGAAACACTATGCTCGGTCATATATCTTTGAACGTTATATCCCCCGAGGGTGCCGAAATAAACACACAAGCAATGCAGTTTATCCGCCATTCAACAGATATTTACAAAAGCTTTATAAGACCATTCCTTGCAGAATGCAAAACATACCACCACACACCTGATTTAACGGATAGTGATATTTCAATACTTGAAATATCTGCCCCCGATAAATCCAAAGGTGCTATTACTGTTATTACACTTTGCAACTGCAAAGTAAACAGTATTGTTGTAAAACCAAAGGGTATTGATGCTTCAAAAGCATACAGGGTTACACTTGATAATGACGGTGAATCCTTTGAAATATCAGGAAGGCAACTGAAATCTCACGGAATACCCGTTGAAATTTCAGCATCGCTTTCATCAGAGCTTATTTTATATGAAGCTATATAAAACAAAGACCTCGGTTCAAGCCGAGGTCTTTGTTTTATTGAAATATTTCCTTATATACAATAACAGAAAAACACCTATTATAGGGAATACGGATGCAGTAAGCATACCTGCTTTCATACTGATTTGTTCAACAGACATTGCAAGCGTAGTACTCAGGTTCAGGGCGAGATTACTTTCTGCTACCTTATCCACCACAACACCTATAAGCTGAGGTGCAACAGAGGCACCGAAGTCTCCGCCTGCCGCCATAAGAGCATATGCGGCAACGCCCGGAGCAGGGATTTTTTCTTCCATAAGAATAAGCGTACCGGGCCAAAGCATTGAGGTACACATACCTGTGAGAATACAAGCAAGGAAGGATAACACCACATTGCTTGAAAGACCTGCAATAAGGTAGCACACCACTGAGCCTGCCATACCTGCAAGCAAAACATTTGAAATATTCTTGCCATACTTTGAATACAGCACTCTGCCTAAACCGAGAAGCACAGCAAAAACAGCCATACCAACAACGTCACCTACAGCCTTAGGTATCTGCAAAGCGCTTTCCATATAGCTTGAAATCCAGTTTGTCATAGAGTTTTCTGCGGCACTGCCAAAGAAGATACACCCTACGCAAAGGAGCATACCCATACCTCTGCTTTTTTTTGAGGCTTTGTTTTCATTGTGGGATATATCCATTTGCGGAAATGGTGCAAGGCAAAAGGCTGTGCACGAAACAAGTGGAAATGCTGCCCAGAAAAGTGTGAGATACATCCAATTTTCTTTACCGAATATTGAGAAAAACAAGGTGCTTATACCCACAACGCTCATAACACCCCAAGCATATAAGGAGTGTAAAAAGCTCATATCCTTATCCGTAGAGCCGGGTATAGCAGCCACAACAGGGCTTAAAAGCACCTCCCCTAAGCCTGCGGAAACAGAGAAAATAATTGTGCCTAAAACGAGCCCGATGTAAACATTACTTTTAAAAATCAAGGGTGAAAGCGCATAAAGCAACAAGCCTATTGTTGTTATAACAGGCATTGCCCGTACCGTTTTCTTAATATTAAAGTGCTTTGAAAAGAAGCTGAAAACTAAGTCTATTAAAAGCTGTGTGCAAAAATTCATTAATACCAACGTACCCAACAATGTAAATGAAATCCCATACATATCGTGGAAAATCATAAAAAGCATTGGTGGCAAGCTGAATACCGAGGATGTTGACAAATATGCAAAGCTGCACGCAAGCTTTGTTTTTTTATATTCACCTGTTATCATACCTTACTCCTTAAACCTTTTGGATAATGATTTTTGGCAACACCATTTACAACCTTAGCTCCACCAAGAGTGCAACCATCAACCATTACAACTGCCCACCCGTTAGGGCAATCAACTGCAATTTCCTCACCATGAATGTATTTATAAAGTCTTTTATCCTCTAAGGTAAGGTTTATTTTTCTTTTGAAGTTATCCCCTAATCCCATAAAAAACTGATGGTGAGGAAGGATATAATTCCTTTTTATTTCGCCTATTGTTATTCCGCAAGAGAAAGCGGTGCCATCCTGAACAGGAAAATCCGGCGTGAAACAAACAGGGTTACCATTGTAAATCTGAATGTTATCTTTTTCGTAGAATTCCAGTGTATCGTTAAGAAAATCAAAAATAAGATTATCGAGCTTTGTAGGTTTCTTTTCTGCTTTTTTACGCGTCTGCGTATAAGGTAAGGTATTATGAAGCACAGCCATAAACTGCCCCTCACCCTTTGTTTTGTGAGGATAGCAACGCCTTGTGTAGTGAATATTTTTACATTTACAGCCATTGAAGGTTATACCGTCAGATGTGTTTTCAACAACGCTTTCGCAAGGCTTTACAAGGCAAAAATCGGGATGCTTCTGAAGAAATGAATCAATCATCATTTCATTTTCTTCCAAAGAAAATGTGCAGGTAGCGTAAATTATGTAACCGCCGTTTTTAAGAAGCTTTACTGCGTTTTCAAGAATTTCCGCCTGACGCAAGGCACACATCTTCACATTTTCCTCGCTCCATTCAGAAACGGCAATTTCTTCCTTTCTGAACATACCCTCACCTGAGCAAGGCGCATCACACATTATTAAATCGAAGGTGTGAGGAAATATTGAGGCTAATTTTTTAGTATCCATACAGGTTGTAACTGTATTTTTAAGACCCATACGCTCGATATTACCTGTTAATATTTTGCAACGTGAGGATATAATTTCGTTAGATACCAACACGCCTTTATCGCCCAATTTATTTTTTAACTGAGTTGATTTACCTCCGGGAGCGGCGCACATATCGAGAATGAACCAATCGGGCTCTATTTCAATGCATTCTGCCGGTGCCATTGCCGCAGGCTCCTGCACATAAATCATACCTGCGTGGTGGTAAGGGTGGTTCCCGATTTTTTCGTAATCAAGATAAAATCCGTTTTCAACATACGGGATTTTACCTGCTGAGAAAACATTGATTTTCTGAAAATCATCAACGCTGATTTTACTTGTATTCACACGAAAAGCCTTTACGGGTGGCTCTTCGAGAGCTTTTATGTAATCCGCGAATTCTTCGCCCAAAAGAGTTTTCATCCGCGTTTCAAATTCTTGTGGTAAATTAATCATCTGAAAGCTCCGTTTCTGCATAAAGCATACACATTGAAAGAGCGGTTATTGCTGCTGTTTCTGTTCTCAAAATGCGCTTACCCAAAGAAATGATTTTGCCACCATTTTCTGTTGCAAGGTTAATTTCCTTTTCGCTATAGCCACCCTCAGAGCCTATAAAGATACCAACAGACATACCCTTTTTTATTTCTGAAAGAGCTTCTTTAGTTGCTTTCATACCCTCGGCACATTCATAGGGCACAAGAACAATATCTAATTCCTTTGCCTTTTCTATAGCGTTTTTATATGACAAAACATCGGATATTACGGGGATGGTGTTTCTTTTGCTTTGCTTTGCCGCACTCTCAGAAATTGCCTGCCAACGAGCTACCTTTGACTTTTTCTTTTTATCATCAAGCTTCACTACGCAGTTGTCCATTTCAACTGGGATTATCTCCTCTGCCCCAAGTTCAACTGCTTTCTGAATAATAAGCTCCATTTTGTCGCCTTTAGGAAGACCCTGAAAAAGATATAATTTAACAGGTAAGCTTGTGTCATTATAATCTGCCTGAATAATCTCTGCTGTTAAAAAATCCGTATATATTTCTTTAATTTTACAAAGATCGCTTTTGCCGTTACAGCTTACAAAAAAGCTGTCCCCCGTTTTCATTCTCAACACGTTTACAATATGATTGAAATCTACGCCTGAAATATTGTAACAATTCCCCTGACGGCAATCTTCTTTTGCAAAAAAGTTAAACATACAGAAATCTCCTAAAAAACAATTACTTTTCGTATTATATCAAAAGTTTTTTTGTTAGTCTACAAATATAGTAGTAATTATTTTAAATTTATGATACAATGTTTCCATTCTTTAAACAGGTGATGAAATGATAAAGGCAGTTATATTCGACCTTGATGGTGTGGTTATTGATAGTGAGCCAATTGCTTACAGCATTTTGCAGGAATTAGCAGGTGCATACGGGCACTCTATACCTTTAAAGGATTACACCACAAAATATTTAGGCAGAACTGTAGCTAAGGGTATGGAAACTATGATAAGCACCTTTAATCTGCCCATATCTCCCGACGAGCTTCTGAAAAAATATTTTGAAAAAGAGAAAATCAAAACCGAAGAAGGAATTCCGTTAAAACCGGGAGCAAGAGAGCTCCTAACCTTCTTAAAGAATAACGGATATAAGACAATTGTAGCATCCTCAAGCACACGTGAAAGAGCAGAGAAAATACTTGGTGATAATAATATTCTGAAATATTTTGATGACCTTGTTTTCGGCTACGAGGTACCACGAGGCAAGCCTTATCCTGATATATTCCTTAAAGCCTGTGAAAAGTTAGGTGTTGAGAAAAGCGAAGCTATCATTATTGAAGATAGCGAAGCAGGTATAGATGCAGGTTTTTCAGCAGAAATCCCCGTAATATGCTTACCTGATATGAAAGTGCCTGACAAGAAGCATTTACAAAAGACAGCTTTTGTAATGGATTCTCTTTTTGACGTTATTGAATACATTAAAAAGCCTCGCTGTAGCTGGTGCAATACCAAAAATGAGGTATACACAAAATACCACGACGAAGAGTGGGGAAAGCTACAGACAGATGACCACTATTTATTTGAAATGCTTATTCTTGAAGGCTTTCAGGCAGGCCTTTCCTGGGAATGTGTGCTTAATAAAAGAGAGGATTTCCGCAAAGCTTTTGATAACTTTGACATTAATGAAATCATTAGCTATAACGAAGCCAAACTGAATGAGCTATACGAAAACAGGGGTATCATCAGAAACAAGCGAAAAATAAATGCCACAGTAAAAAATGCAATCATTTTCAAAGAGATAGTAAATGAATTCGGGTCGTTTTACGACTACATAAAAACGTTCACTAACGGAGAAATCATTTACGAAACAGACCTTGTAAGCTCACCGCTTTCTGACAGCATTTCCAAGGATTTATCGAAACGTGGTATGAGCTTTGTGGGCACTGTTATTATTTACTCCTATCTACAGTCAATAGGCGTTATTAATTCCCACGACACACAATGTTTTCTTAGTAAATCATGACTAACCCGTCAAACTGGTGGTTTGCTTAGCCCCTCGAAGGTGCACTGAAAGTTTAGCACCGCATTACAAACTCAAGCAGCCTCTCGTGAGCGGCTGTTTATTTTTGCTTACTTATTCTTGGCACCCGTAAACGGGCCGTATCCACTCATTGTCAACTGGTCACCCATTTGGTCTTCTTTCAGTTGGTTCTGTATATACTCTGCAATTCGGCTTTCATTCTTGCCTACTGTATCTACATAGTACCCTTTACACCAAAATTCTCTATTTCGGTATTTGTATTTCAATTCGCCAAATTGCTCATACAGCATTGTACTACTTTTTCCTTTGAGGTAACCCATAAAGCTTGATACAGCCATTTTCGGTGGTATCTCAACCAACATATGTATATGGTCGGGACATACTTCTGCCTCTAATATTTTGACACCTTTCCACTCGCAAAGTTGTCGTAATATTTTACCTATCTCTCTTTTCTTTTGACTGTAAAACACTTTTCGCCTATACTTTGGTGCAAACACTATATGATATTTGCAATTCCATTTTGTATGTGATAAACTGTTTATGTCATTCAATCCCATTTTGAATGCACAC
>JAZNME010000006.1:0-23975 GCA_045579445.1 Acutalibacteraceae bacterium
TTCTGCACCTTCTTTGTAGCTGTCACGAAGAGCAGCAACATCCATACCAAGATACTGAAGATACATATCCATGCTCATACCCTGAGAACGGAGTCTGTAATCAAATTCGTTAATCTGATTATCGATTTCTTTTTCAATCATAACTGCAGGAATTTCTGCCTTAACGTTATCAACAAGAGTATCCATAACCTTGTTTTCAAACTCACGGTCAGCAGCTGCTTCCTTACGAGCCTTGATTTCTTCTTCAAGGTGCTTCTCATAATCTGCAACTGTATCGAAATCAGAAACATCCTTAACGAATTCATCGTCGTACTTAGGAAGCTCTTTCTTCATAATCTTGTGAAGCTTGATTTTGAAAACTACTGCCTTGCCAGCAAGGTCTTCTGCGCCGTAATCCTCTGGGAAAGTAACGTCAATATCGAACTCTTCCTCTGCCTTGTGGCCGATAACCTGCTCTTCAAAGCCTGGGATAAAGTTACCTGAACCGAGTTCAAGGTCGTAATTTTCGCCTTTACCGCCTTCAAAAGCTACGCCATCAAGGAAGCCTTCGAAGTCGATTGTAGCAATGTCGCCCTTCTTAGCAGCTTTGCCTTCAACAGCAACAAGCTTTGAGTCTCTTTCAAGAGCTCTTTCAACTTCTTCTTTAACTTCAGACTTCTTGACAGAAACTTTTTCTTTTTCTGCCTTGATGCCCTTATATGCTTTGAGTTCAACCTCAGGCTTAACAACTACTTTGAATTTAATTGTGAAACCGTTTTCGCTCATATCTGCGATTTCGTCGTCATATGGAGCAGCAACAGGTGTGATACCTGCTTCCTTAACTGCTTCTTCGAAAAGAGCAGGATATTCTGCATCAATTGCATCATACCAGAAAGCTTCTTTGCCGTAATATGTTTCAATAATGTGCTTAGGAGCTTTGCCCTTACGGAAACCGGGAACGTTATATTTACCCCTTGTTTTTGTGTATGCTTTTGTTACAGCCGCTTTAAAAGCATCTCCCTCAAGAGCAACTTCAAGAGCATATACGTTTGTTTCAAATTTTTCGCAAGACTTTAACATCGTTATAACATCCTTTCATTTTGCGAACATATATTAACTGTTGGATTATATCACAATAATCCCTGAATTTCCACTATTTTTCAAATAATTTTTCCATTATATAGTAAATTTATTAATTATTTATGTTTTTTGGTATGTCTAATCCTGACTTTTTGTGATAAGTCGCGGTGTAAAGCGAAGAAAATCGGCAGAAACAAGGTTGAATTTAATGCCGTTATCCTCTATTTTTGAGCAACCGGGAGCTACAAAACCATGAAGATGACCGAAAAAGCATTGCTTAACAGGAAACGCAGATAAAACATCAAGAATTTCATCACACCGCTGATTTTCATTTAACGGCGGATAATGGAGAAACGCTATTATCTCTCCTGTAAGCTTTTGTGCTTCAGTAAGGGATGTTTTAAGTCTGCCTGCTTCGCGAAGGATAACTTTATGAACATCTCCTGCAGAATCGTCATAAAACCAACCGCGTGTACCCGCTACAACAAAATCTTCAACCTGATAAGCGTTATTATGGACAATTTTGATTTTGTCAAAACCATTCTCACAAAGGAACTTATTCATTTTGTTCATGGTATTCCACCAATAATCGTGGTTACCTTTGAGAATATACTTTGTACCGTTAAGCTCATCGTTAAGAAACCTAAAATCCTTTTCGGCTTCGCTGAAATTCATTGCCCAGGATATATCTCCCGGAATAACAACGCTATCTTCTTCGCCTACAACAGCATTCCAATTATCTTTCAGACGGTCAATATAATCTACCCACCCTTTGAAAATATCCATTGGTTTATCAACAGATAAAGACAAGTGAGGGTCGCCTATTACAAAAAGAGACATTTTTAAATCCCCAACATGTCAAAAACAACCTGAGCCATATCGTCTTTAGAGGTTACCTTTGTAAAACGAACGTCTTTGCCCTTAAGAGCAGAAAGCTGAGACGGAGCAGTAAGGCCTGAAATTTCTTCAAGTGCTTTAACTGTACTGAACTCGTCATCATAAACCTTTGGCTCACTCTCTACTGCAGAAAGAACTGCCTTTGAGAACTTGAACGGTGAAGCAGTTGAAGCAATTACAACAGGAGTTTTATCGCCTGTTGCCTCAATATATGCGTTACATACATTAATACCAACTGAAGTATGAGTATCTGCAAGGTAGTCGTATGCTTTATAGGTTTCACCGATTGTTTCTTTTGTTGCAGCATCATCACAACATCCGGCTGCAAAGAGAGACTGAATCTGAGATTTAACATCATCAGAAACTGTGTATTTACCATTTTCCTTGAGAGCTGAGAACCACTCATTTATTGTTGCATCGTCTCTTCCGCAAAGGATATAAAGAAGTCTTTCAAGGTTTGAAGAAATAAGAATATCCATTGATGGAGATGTTGTTGCAAAGAAGCTACGATTTCTGTCATAAACACCGGTGTTAATGAAATCTGTAAGAACATTATTGGCATTTGATGCGCAGATAAGCTTGTTAATCGGGATACCCATTTCCTTTGCAAAGTATGCAGCAAGAATATTGCCGAAGTTACCTGTAGGAACAACTACATTTATTGCATCGCCTAACTTAACATCGCCACTGTTTACCATATCGCAATACGCGGAAACATAGTAAACAATCTGAGGTGCAAGTCTGCCCCAGTTAATTGAGTTAGCAGAAGAGAAAACAAGATTGTTTTCTTCAAATCTTTTAAGAATCTCCTGATTTGTGAAGATAGATTTAACGCCTGTCTGAGCATCGTCAAAGTTACCCTCAATAGCGCAAACACCTACATTTGCACCCTCCTGAGTTGTCATCTGAAGCTTCTGCATTGGGCTTACGCCATCTACAGGATAGAAAACAAGAATCTTTGTTCCTGCAACATCCTTAAAGCCTTCAAGAGCAGCTTTACCTGTATCACCAGAAGTTGCAACAAGAATTACGATTTCTTTATCCTTAAGATTCTTTTTAGCTGAAACTGTAAGAAGATATGGAAGAATCTGCAAAGCCATATCCTTGAATGCACAAGTAGGACCCTGGAAAAGCTCGAGGATACTTACATTATCGTGAAGCTTTACAACAGGTGCAACTGCCTTTGATGCAAACTTGCCATCTGCATAGGCACCATCTACGCAATAATCAAGCTCTTCCTTTGAAAAGTCAGTAAGATAAAGACCAAGAACTTTTTTTGCTCTTTCTTTATAATCTGCACTGCAAAGAGCCTTTATATCTTCAGCAGAAAGCACAGGAATGCTTTCGGGAATATAGAGACCGCCTTCCTTTGAAATGCCGTCTGCAATAGCCTTAGAAGCAGACACCTTTACCGAATTATCTCTTGTTGAAGTATAAAACATTTAAACACATCCTTAAAGGGAATAACCCTATTACTCCATTTTCGGTTTATTTTAACAAAGTAACGGAGAAAAGTCAAGGCATTTCAAGGGTTTATAAGGTTTTTCAGGCAGTAAAAGGGAAAGAATCTTCTCCATTGGAAATATAGTTAAAAATCTTCATTAAAGCGTGGAAGAAATTGATTTTTTTAACCTCTTGCAAAGCCGTTAATTTATATTCGCCCAACTTTTCATCACCTACAAAAACAGTAGCGCTTCCTAAGGTCTGACCCTTTATAACAGGAGCCTCCACATTTTCGCAAAGTTTCACGTCAACCCTTACCTTTTCGCTATCACCTTTCTTTATCAAAACAGGCTCTAAGGAAGGTATATTTATATCTACAGTAGTTGAAAGTCCATCAATTACAGGAACAGGATTCACGGAAGTTTTATCAATCTGTGGTAAAAGTATTGTGTAATTCGAAAAGCCCCAGTTAAGCATTTTTTTAGCAGTTTCAAATCTATCGTTGCTGTTAGCACTGCCCATTACAACTGCTACAAGATGCAAATTATCCCGTTTGGCGCTTGCGCTTACGCAACAACCGGCCTTTGCGGTTGTTCCTGTTTTAAGTCCTGTTGTACCTTTATAAAACCTTACCAATTTATTTGTGTTTACAAGCTCTGTTTCACCTGAGCGGAGAGAATCCATCCACACAGTTGTATAATCAAGAATAAACTCATATTTTAAAAGCTCTCTTGACATAATTGCTATATCACGTGATGTTGTAAGATGCGCCTCTGTTGTATCATCAAGACCTGTAGCATTGACAAAATTTGTGTTTTCCATTTTCAGTTCTTTTGCTCTTTGATTCATTAAATCAATAAAGGCTTCTTCGCTACCCGAAACATATTCACCAAGAAGAGTTGCGGCATCGTTTGCGCTACCTATGACAGTTGCGCGTAATAGTTCATCAACAGTCATCTGCTCACCCGGTTCAAGCCATATCTGTGAACCGCCTTTGGATGAGGCATTTTCTGAACAGGAAACCTTATCTGTAAGAGATATTTTTTTGGTGTTTATAGCCTCTGCCACAAGAAGAATAGTCATAATTTTTGTTACAGATGCAGGAAAAAGCTTTAAATCCGCATTATATTCCATTAAAACCTTACCTGTAGCAACGTCCATAAGCACTGCGGACTTTGCTCTTATATCAACAGGGAGTTTTGAAAGCTCTTCCTTATTTTCAATGGAAGCAGTAAAGGATGCAGGAAGAGTTATTTCCTCCTCACCTTTAACAACATTGCCACCCATTGCGCACACGCACAGTAAATTGACTATCAAAATTAAACTAAAAGTAAAAATAAAAACCTTTCTCATATAATTCACCTCGTGAAACTATATGAAAAAGGTTATTGATTTTATTCACAAACAAGGCATACCCAGCCATTATCTTCTATACGTTCTTTTAAAACAAGGCCTGCATTCTGAAGAGCAAGGCAAACCTCGTCTGCTCTTGTATCAATAATACCCGATGCAATAAACTTTGCGCCCGGTTTCATAAACGCACGCACCTGAGTACTGAAAAGAATAATAATATCTGCCACAATATTGGCAACAACAACATCGTATTGCTTTGTAACCTTATCTGCAAGGTCGCCACAAACAAATGAGAGTTCAGGCTCCTTAAGGTTATTCATTAAGCCATTTTCTTTTGCAGTTTTAACAGCTAACGGGTCAATATCAACACCAAAGCCCTCTTTTGCACCCAAAAGCATTGAGGCAATTGCAAGAATACCGCTACCGCAACCAATATCAAGAACTGTATCGCCATCTTTTATAATTTTATCAAGAGTTTCAAGGCAAAGGCGTGTTGTTTCGTGAGTACCTGTACCGAAAGCGGCCCCCGGCTCAATATTAAGAACAGCTCTGTTACCGCTATCGTAATCATCTATCCAGACTGGTCTTACAAAAAGCCTTTCGCCTATTGATTGAGGTTTGAAGAATGCTTTCCACTTATCCTGCCAATCGTCTGAATTAACGCCATCTGTTTCAATTCTATGAGAAATACTTTCTGCATTAAGTCTTTCTGAAATAAATGAAACTGCTTCCGCAGGATTATTACCCTCTTCAATAAAAACGTGAATTATAGATTCTTCTCTGTTTTTCTTCAGCAAATCTTCATCTATAAGGTCAATATGGGCAATTTCCCACGCACCTTGCTCCAGATCGCTGTAGTCCTCAATGTATATACCATAAGGAACTGTCATAATCGCAACAGAAGATGCTCTCTCAGTATCTTCTGTTTTAACAAATATTTTTACTTCTGTATATTCCATTTAGCACCTCAATACTTATTGTGAACGTCCTCGGCAAAGCAAAGGCAGTCTTTGATTTCAAGCACGGTACCATCATCAAGCACTGCTTTACCGCTTAATCTGCCGAACACCTGATGCTGATCTGTGATTATGAACTTAACATCAATCTTTGCAGCTCTGTCAAGGATGGGTACAAAGTTCATTTCAAATCTGCCATCGCTTGAAGTGAATGTCCAAGGGTCCGTGTAACCGGAGGCAGGAATGTTGAATGTAACGTCATCAAGTTTATGGCATTTACCGTCATAGAAAAGCATATTTTCGCTTGCGGCTGTGGTATCACCAAAGCCGTAACCGATATTAAAACCAAAAGGCTTACCGTTTACTGTTGCATTACCCGAACCCCAATACCATGTATTGTCATAAGTCCACACGCCACGACCCCAGTCAAGAGTACCATAGTCAATTTCAGGATTCAATTCATATGTAACGCCGTCATATTCAATTGTACCGCTTGCGCGCATGCAGTTGATTTTTTGGTTATAATAGAATGCTGTTTTCTTTTCTTTCCAAGGAGTTGCAATAACCATTGTATCCATTGGGGGTTGAGCGAGAGTAATGTTACATTTAAGGGTTTTACCCTCATGGAAATTCTTATAATCGCAGAAAATCACACGCTTATCCTTACCTGCATCAAAATGCATATCAAGGCGTTTATCTTTATACTTTGTTACGCCTGAAACACTCGAAGTAGGAAGCTTTAGTTTACCCATTGGGAAAGCGTTAAGAATTGTTTCTGTATGCTCCCATGGATTTTCGCCTAAATCGAGAAAAGATGCTGATTGAAGACCTATATATCCATCATCAGAAATTGTAAATGCAACTGCAATATCGTGCTCCTCAGAAACTACAAGGTAATAGTCCCATTCTTTTATTCTGAATTTTGGCGCTTTAATATCAGCTCGGCTATATTCCTGAACAAGTTGTTTTGACCAACCCGGTTCTCTTAAAGAGCCATCTTCCTTTAAAAGCTTCTGCACTTTTGTTACTTCATGATTTCTCATTCTGCACCCTCCCTGAATTAATTATCGTCATCAATAATGTTGGCTGACGGTTCAACATTGAGTCTGCCGTGATTATAAAAACGCCTGTTATCAAGCATCCACAAACGATTTGTAAACTCACCTTTTGCAACATCCTTTACAGCATCTGCCATTTCATAAACATTAGCATCAAAAAGGTCAAGCTGACTAAGAATCTCTGCTTCAATAAAACTTGGTCTTACTGCTGCACCGAACTCCAACTTACCATGATGAGAAATAAGCATATGCTGAAGAAGATATTTCTTTTCACTATCTATTCCCAACTCATCACATTTTCTGCCTACATCCTCTGATCCCATAACAAGATGGCCAAGGAGCATACCCTCAACGGTATGGCCATCTACCATACCTGTTGAACCTACGCTATATTCACGTAGTTTTGCAATATCGTGAAGAATTGCACCTGAAAGAAGAAGCTCTCTGTCTATACAAGGATAAATTGCACATACACTTTCTGCAAGGCGTACAATTGAAAGCGTATGATAAAGAAGGCCGCCACGCATTGCGTGATGAAGCTTTTCTGCTGCAGGGAAAGTGAGAAGCTCGTCTTTATTGTCGGCAAGCATAGAAAGAACAACGTTTTTCAGTTCTTCATCCTGAAAATTTGCTACCAAACGCACAATTGCATCAAGCATTATTTCGCCATCGCAATCTGCAGATTTTATAAAGTCTGAAATATTAACATTATCGTTCATATTAGTCTCGCGGATGCGCTGAATTATGAACTGGTCGTTACCGTTATACTGCTGAAGTGTACCGCGCACTTTAACTATAGTGTTTACTGCAGGAAGAGGAATTACATCTTCTCTGTAATCCCACATTTTTGCAAATGTTTCACCATCTTTATCAGCAAGAACAATATCAAGATAAAACGTACCGTTTTTGGCACTTTTTTTATCACAAGATTTAACTAAACCGAAGCCTTCTACAACACCCGGTTTTTCACACTGTGTAAAATTCATAGCACACCTCTGACTAATTTATTCCCAATATATTTCTTATTACATACGAGCACAAAAGATAACCTGCAACAGGTGGAGTAAAGGACATTGAACCGGGAACCGAAAGTTCTGTTTTAACAGGCTCTTCCTTTGAATAAACAACAGGAATATGAGTGATTCCTCTTTTCTTTAACTCCCTGCGCATTACTCTTGCTAAAGGACAAACGCTTGTTTTAGATATATCTGCAATTTCAAGCATTTCAGGATGAAGCTTGTTTCCTGTACCCATTGATGATATAAGCTCAACACCTGCTTGACTACACCTCACCGCAAGCTCCAGTTTTGCCGTAACATTATCAATACAATCAACTGCAAAATCATATTCTGAAAGATCTATTTCATCTGCAGTTTCAGGAAGATAAAACAAATCATATTTCACAACCTTCAAATCAGGATTGATTGACAAAAGTCTTTTTTCAGCAGCATCTGTTTTTCGCATACCAACAGTTTCAGTTGTTGCAATAAGCTGGCGGTTGATGTTTGTTATATCAACTGTGTCTTTATCAACAAGAGCAATTGTACCGACACCTGACCTGACAAGTGCTTCGCACACTGCTCCGCCTACTCCGCCTAATCCGAAAACAATAACAGACGAATTATTAAGTTTTTTAAAATTATCCTCACCGATTACACCTATTGTACGTGAAAATCTCTCGTCCATTTTACACCTGCTAAATCTAATTATATTTTAATTATAATATTATACAAAAGAATGTCAAATAATAAATGCGTAATTTTGGCAAAAAAGTTGGTTTTTTATGAAAAAAAGAGTTTTATGCTTTGGACTTACCATTAATATTTTATTTCTTTGCTTATGCGGCAGATTGTTCTCATTATCTGTTATGCCAAAAGAAGCATCATCACAACAAGGAACAAGAGTCAAAGAAATAGCCGTTAAAAGAGGCTATGTTTACGACAGAAATCTTGTACCGATATCTACAAGCACACAAAAATATGCAGTATGCATCAAACCAACAACACTTGCTTTAAAGCAACTGAGCAACATAATAGAAGAGAAGAAAACGTTGGAGCAACTCACCAAAGGATGGCTTGTAATCAAGAAAATAGATAATCCCAGCAACTACGAGAATTGCGAAGATATAAAACCACTTCCATTGATTGATAATCGTTCAAGTCCCCTTCTTACTCATATTATTGGCTACACCGACACAAGCGGTAATGGTGTTTGCGGAATTGAAAAGTATTATAATGACTTCTTTAAAAAATCAGGTGGTACTCTTGAGATTGCATACTCTGCCGATGCAAACGGAAGAATGCTTACAAACGAATTTGCCGAGATACGTGATAACAATTACTACAGCAAAGACGGTATTGTTTTGACAATTGATATTAAACTTCAGGAGATTCTGGAAAAAGCCTTAATAAATGGTAACATACAAAAAGGTGCCGGTGTTATTTTAGACACTCAAACGAACGAAATTCTTGCTTGCGCGTCAATGCCTGATTATGACATAAATAATATTGGCGCCGATTTAAACAATGAAGATTTGCCATTTATAAACAGAGCATTTTCAGCCTTTCCTGTTGGCTCTGTTTTTAAGGTCGTTACTGCGGCAGCATCACTTGAAAACAATATTCTTCCAAAAGAATATGAATGCAACGGTGAAATAACTTTCAGTGGAAACACATTCCATTGCAGCAAAAAAGAAGGACATGGAAAAATTGATTTCAATTTAGCTTTGGCAAAATCCTGTAACCCTTATTTTATTGAATTGGGAGTTAAAACAGGGGCAGACAAAATTATTGATATGTCAAGGTGTTTTCATTTAGGGGAAAGCATCGATTTCGGCAACTCCTATATGACAGATGCAGGTGTTTTACCCTCTGTTAATGAATTTAAAAGCCAGGCTGATACAGGGAATTTCGCTTTCGGTCAAGGACGTTTTACTGCAACACCAATTCAGATTTCAGCAATATTTTCCTGCATTGGAAATGGTGGTTATTATGTTAAGCCTACGCTTATAAAAGGATTTGCAGATAAAAACGGCACCCTTACTGAAAACAAAAACACCAAAAAAGAAAAAATATTAAAGAATTCGACCTGCAACACAATAAAAAATGCTTTAGAATATACAGTAACCGATGGAACAGGTAGTATGGCAAAAAGCGATTTTTATACCTGTTGCAGTAAAACCGCCACCGCTCAAAGCGGTCAATATGATAAACACGGAAATGAAGTTAAATTTTGTTGGTTTGCAGGATTTTTCCCAAAAGAAAATCCGCAATACACTATCTGCATACTCAAGGAGCAAGGCTCCTCAGGTGGTAGTGATTGCGGACCTGTTTTCAAGGAAATCGCTGAAAATATTTTATTTGATTTCTAAAACTCTCTGAGCGCCAAGCATTACACCAATTTTACCACTATGGAAGTTAAGTCCGCCCTGAAGCCATACTGCGTAAGGCTCTCTGAGAGGTGCGTCTGCAGAAAGTTCTATTGATGAGCCGTTTGTAAAAGCGCCTGCTGCCATAATAACATCGCTGTCGTAACCCGGCATTGCCCAAGGTTCAGGTACAACAAAGCTATCTATAACAGAGCCACTTTGAAGACCCTGACAGAAGGCAATAAGCCTTTCAGGTGTAATAAGCTTTATGCTCTGTATAATGTCTGCTCTGTCTTCATCAGAGCGCGGAGAAACCTCGTAGCCCATTTCTTCAAAAAGAGCAGCTGTGAAAATTGCAACTTTGAGAGCTTCGCCTGTAACATGCGGAGCATGGAAAAGGCCCATAAATATGTCTCTTGAGTTACCAAGAGTTGCACCAACCTCACGGCCTACACCAGGAGTTGTCATTCTATAGGTACAAAGCTCAACAAGGTCTTTTCTACCTGCTATATAGCCACCGCACTTTGCAATTCCGCCACCCGGATTTTTAATAAGTGAGCCTGCAAAAAGGTCTACACCTGCCTCTGAAGGTGTATTATATTCAGTAAACTCACCATAGCAGTTATCCATCATTACAAATGCACTACTATTGCTCTTTACAGCCTTAACGAGTTTTTCGATTTCGCTATGTAAGAGAGATGGTCTGAGGCTATAGCCTCTTGAACGCTGAATGTATGCAGCCTTGTATTTTTTTTCTTTTATTGCTTTTTCGATACCTTCGTAGTCAGGTTTGCCATTAGGAAGCAGTTCCACAATATCAAAGTTTACACCAAAATCCTTAAGAGAACCCATACCTTCACCTGTTAAGCCAATAACAGAGTGAATTGTATCGTATGGTGTACCTGTAACGCAAAGAACATTATCACCGGGGCGAAGAACACCAAAAAGCATTACAGCAAGAGTATGTGTACCGCTTGCAAAGCTATGACGGATTATAGCATCCTCTGCACCGAAAATTTCGGCAGTAAGTTCATCTAGAACCTCTCGACCTCTGTCTCCGTAGCCATAACCTGTAGAAGCTACAAAATGACTTTCACAAACACCGTTATTTATAAAGGCTTTAAGCACTCTTTGCTGATTAAATTCTGTTAATTTGTCAATTTCTTCAAATCTTTCTTTGCACTTTAAAAGTGCTTTTTTTGAAAGACTTATAATTTCTTCACTAAATTCAAAAAAAGACATTTTTATTCTTCCCTTTTCACATAAATTTCTCCGCACACAGAAAAACCTATGTTCTCATATAATTTTATGTTTTTATCTTCACACCAAAGGTATGCGATGTTAACATTTTCCTTTTTTAGTTCACTCAAAAGAGCTTTAACACATTTAGTTGCATAACCTTTATTTCTATAGTTTTCGTCTGTGAAAACCCCTGCAACAACACCTGTTTTGCCATACACAAATGGTGCAATTGCGCAACTGACAGGAATGGAATTTTCTTCTAAATACACACCACATGCACAAGAATTATTAATTTTTCTTGAAATAACAGGATACCACACATCAAAAGAACCATTTTTGGAAAGGAGTTTAAAAACATTTTCATAATCTGCTAATTTTGAAGCAGGTGTGAGAACAACTATTTTTTCTATAAATTCTTCGTAAGGTTCAATTTTTAAAACTGCACGTTTTTCAAGATTGTAGCCATCAAAAAAGAAATCAGATAAAACGTTTTGCACTCCATTGAAATCCAAAAAGAAAGATAGCTCTTCAACATCTACATTTTCGCTTAATCTGCATATGGTTGCGGTTACTCCACGAATAGAAAGCAAAAGCGTTTTTTCGCTTTCTATCTCCTGATAATAAGCACCGTCGAAATTGTTGGAAGCGAACTTAAAATCTGTTTGAATTACAGACATAAACGGCGGAAATCCGCCGTTTATGTCTGTAAATTCAGTTATCTTTTTAATCATATTTCGCAGCCGCCGTGGCTTCTTACCTTAAGGATATAGCAAGAATTTTCGCCGAGGATTTTGCTCATAGCAGAAACAAAATTTTCTGTTTCGCTAACAGGAACAAAGGCCTGGATTGTACCTGCGAAGCCACCGCCATGAACGCGGTATGCACCCTTACCCTTAAGAAGCTCCTCTGCAACGCAAAGAGCGAGTGCTACAGGCTGTTCTGCAGGGTTTGTAAGAGTAAAGCAGTTCTGGTTATACATATATGATGATTTGCCGCTTTCAATAATCGTTGCCTTGAAAGCCTCGAAATCATCTTTTGAAAGAGCATCAGAAAGGCGTTCAACACGCTTATTCTCATTATAGAAATGAATTGCTCTTTCTATAGCTCTATCCCCTGTTTTCTTACGGATATCGCCAATATTTGCCATAACATCTGCTTCAGGAACCTGACGGAGAACAGGCTTATCGAAATATTCTGCAACACTGTTCATTTCAAGTCTGATTGCAGCATAATCGCCTGTTAAGTCTGCATGGTTTCCGCCTGTATCAACGATACAAAGATTGTACCCGTGTTTTGCAATATCAAAATCAACCTTATCAATTACAGGATTCTTTGTATCTTCAAAATCAATCTTAACGAATCCACCAACAGAGCAAGCAGTCTGGTCCATAAGTCCGCAAGGCTTATCAAAATAAACGTTCTCTGCGTACTGAGATATCTGAGCAATTTCAACAGCACTGATTTTTCCGTCGTTGTATATGTAGTTGAGAATTGTTCCAATAAGAACTTCGTAGGCAGCAGATGATGAAAGACCTGAGCCTGAAAGAACGTCTGATGTTACGCAAGCGTTAAAGCCACCATACTTATATCCAAGCTCATTAAAACGAGCACAAACGCCCCTGATAAGTGCAAGGGAAGTACCTTTTTCGCTATCAATAACAGAAAGGTCTGCTGTGTCAACAGTAAGCGGTGCATAGCCCTGAGAATTAACGCAGATAATACCATCATCACGCGCTTCTACAGCAGCAACAGCATCAAGATTAACTGCAGCAGCAAGAACCTTACCATTATTGTGGTCTGTATGATTACCGCCAACCTCTGTTCTGCCCGGAGCAGAGAAGAAGCGGATATTTTCTATTTCGTTAAATTCGTTTTCAAAGCGCTCTGCAAGAGCAAAATATCTTTCCTGCTGAGCAGCTGCATCGTCGCCGTAAACTACAGAAAGACGATTCAAAAACTCATTTGTTTTAATTTCACACTTTTTCATTTTCAACATCCTTTCGTTCCAACAAAAGATTTAAAAGCAGTAGTGAAATACCGCTGATTATTAACAAAATAATTATTGGCGCCATAAACTGCACTGTAAATGGGTCAAAAATATTAAAGCTGATTACGCTCCACAGTACAAGACGTGGCAGAAAGCCAAGCATTGAATAAAATAAATATGGCTCAATTTTCATTTCTGTTCCGCCATATGCACGGCTTACAGTGTTAGTTGGGAAAAACGGCACAAAGCGCATAAGCGCCAACATCCATTTATTACCCTTACCACCGAACTTCATGAATTTATAAACTGTTTCTGAGCGATTCACAAGCTTATGAGCGCCACCACCACCTCTCTTTTTACCCCAAAGGAATTTTGCAGTAAAAAGGACTATAACGCCTGTTACATTTATTACGAAAGCAGTAAGCTCACTGAACACCATACCGCTTGCAATAAATAAAACTGAAAATGGGATTACAGGCACAAAGCTTTTGAATAAAAAAAGGAATATCAACAAGAAGAAAGCTGCAAAGCTTTCGTATTGTGCTATAAAATTCTCAAGGCTTATAAACCATGCATCTATATGCGCGAGACTCTTTTGCACCTGAGGTATCATAAGACCATAAGTAATGATACCAAGCGCTAAAGCCACGCCAAAGCAGGCATACGCCCCCCACCGCATAGCGCGGCGGTGCTTTTGTTCCTTAGTTAACTTAACGGACTTCAAATCCTCACTCCGTTTCACATAATTAAATTTATTTTATACTATTATTGAGTTAAGGTCAAGTATAAAGATTAGTTGAAAGTTTCTTTTACATAGTGTATAATAATAATTGGTGATTTTATGACAGAAAAATTAAAAGCCGTAATTCTTGACGGCTACACAGAAAACCCCGGTGACTTATCATGGGAGTGTATTGAAAAGCTTGTTGATTTAACTGTTTACCCTCGCACAGAGCCCGAAAAGGTTATTGAACGCGCAAAGGATGCAGATATTCTTATAATCAACAAGGTACACCTTACAAGAGAAATAATTGAGCAATTGCCCAAATTAAAGTTTGTTTCCACACTTGCTACAGGCTTTAATCAAATTGACGGAGTTGCCCTCAGAGAAAGGAATATTCCCCTTTCAAATATACCTGCATACTCCACAAACGCGGTAGCACAGATGGTTTTTGCATATATATTAGAATTAACAAATCAGACCGCCTCATACACAGCGGATGTAAAAAGCGGAACATGGTCAAAATGTGCTGACTTCTGCTACTGGAACAAGCCGCTTTATGAGCTTGACGGCAAGATTTTAGGTATTGTGGGATTTGGTAAAATCGGCTCAAGAGTTGCTGAAATCGGCAAAGCCTTCGGTATGAAAATAATGGCTTACACTCCCTCAGGTAAAAAGGAAGGTTACCCACACATCGAATTCACAGATTTAGATACTGTGCTTGAAAACTCGGACTATATTTCCGTTCACTGCCCGCTTACAGATGAAACTGCAGGACTTATCAACAGCGATTTTATAAACAAAATGAAAAAGAGTGCTTACATCATCAATACATCAAGAGGCCCTGTTGCCAATGAGCAGGATATAAAAGACGCTCTCATAAACGGTGATATTGCAGGCTACGGCACAGATGTATTATCCACAGAACCGCCTGCACCTGACAATCCCCTTTTAAGTGCTCCCAACTGCCTTATTACTCCCCACATTGCCTGGGCGGCTTATGATACACGCCTTCGACTTATGGGTATCCTGGAGGAAAATATCAAAGGCTACCTTTCAGACGCTCCCGTAAATGTTGTTAACCCTTAATTTTTTCATAAAATATGCACAAAAAGGCACATTTTTATCTGTATAAAAGTTTGATTTTTTTTGCATTATGACAAAAGTTAAAAATCTAAGTTAAAATTATGTCAAAGTTGTTGCATTTATTCTGTTTTGTGGTAAAATATTTAAGGTTAAAAAACTAAACAAAAAAATATTTGGAGGTAATTCAAATGTCAGTTAAAGTTGCAATTAACGGTTTCGGTCGTATTGGCCGTCTCGCATTCCGTCAGATGTTCGGCGCTGAAGGTTACGATGTAGTAGCTATCAACGACCTTACAAAGCCATCAATGCTTGCTAATCTTCTTAAGTATGATACAGCACAGGGCGGCTACTGCGGTAGAATCGGCGAAGGTCTCCACACAGTAGAGGCTGACGACGAAGCAGGTACAATCACAGTTGACGGCAAGACTCTTAAAATCTATGCTATGGCTAACGCTGCAGAGCTTCCTTGGGGTGAAATCGGTGTTGACGTAGTTCTTGAGTGCACAGGCTTCTACTGCTCAAAAGAAAAGAGCATGGCTCACATCAACGCAGGTGCAAAGAAGGTTGTTATCTCTGCTCCAGCAGGCAACGACCTCAAGACAATTGTTTTCTCAGTAAACGAAGATACTCTTACAGCTGATGATCAGATCATCTCTGCTGCATCTTGCACAACAAACTGCCTTGCTCCTATGGCTAAGGCTCTTAACGATTATGCTCCTATCCAGAGCGGTATCATGAGCACAATCCACGCTTACACAGGCGACCAGATGATCCTCGACGGTCCTCACAGAAAGGGCGATATGAGAAGAGCTCGTGCAGGTGCTGCTAACATCGTTCCTAACTCAACAGGTGCTGCAAAGGCTATCGGCCTTGTTATCCCAGAGCTTAACGGTAAGCTTATCGGTTCTGCACAGAGAGTTCCTGTTGCTACAGGTTCTACAACAATTCTTACAGCAGTTGTTAAGGGCGACGACGTAACAGTTGACGGCATCAACGCTGCTATGAAGGCTGCTGCTTCTGAGAGCTTCGGCTACAATGTAGACCCAATCGTTTCTTCAGACGTTATCGGTATGAAGTACGGCTCACTCTTTGATGCTACACAGACAATGGTATCAAAGGTTGCTGACGGTCTCTATGAGGTTCAGGTTGTTTCTTGGTATGATAACGAGAACAGCTACACAAGCCAGATGGTTAGAACAATTAAGTACTTCGCAGAGCTTGCATAATTTAGCTTTAAAAAGTATTAAACCTCGGTTCAATTGAACCGAGGTTTATTTTTTATTTTCTTTTATAAACACCAAAGTTTGTTTCGTTGTAAAAGTCGCTTAGAATATACTCATTTTCAAGTTCAGGTGTATACTCAATAGCGGATATTATAATATCCCCCACCCCATCTTCAAGGGTTGTAAACATATTATCGTACTCCGTTATAACTGTAATCTGCGCTTCTGAAGAAAGTTCGTTACAGATTTCATTTATAAATTCAAGCTCCTTGCCTGCAAGAGCACCTGATTTATCTGTATAAAGCAAAGCATCAAACACAGGTGAACAAAGAACCTTAATACTGTTTGTTCCTATTGGAGAATCAGTGCTTTCATAAGGCACGCCATCGAAAAATGCCTTGTTGATTTTCTTTGGTATATCCTTTGATTTCAAGGAATTTATAGCATTATTCACCTTTGAAGCAAGCACATCGTTCCCCTGCTTCATAACTGCGCAATACTGAATTTTAAACTCTGTATTTCCCACCCACAAAAGCTCTGTATTATTTATAAGCTCTGCGGTGGTTTTATCACTATTAAGTATAACGAAATCAGCTTTACCGTTTTCAACTGCAATTATTGCTGCTTGCTGAGTTTCAAACTTTAAAAGCTCATAGCCATTATTAACTGCATATTCCCCGGCAGCAATAACGGCACATCCATCATCTAACCCTACCGCAACTTTAACAGGTTCATTTACAGATACACCTGTTTCAGAAGAATCGCAGGCAGAAAAAGAAAACAACAGACACAACGCCATTAATAAACTTATTATCTTTTTACCCATATCCACTATTACATAAGCCGATTTCAAAAAGAAATCGGCTCATTTTAATTTAATTATTTTGTTCCGAATATTCTGTCGCCTGCATCTCCGAGACCGGGAACGATATAGCAATGGTCATTAAGCTTTTCATCAAGAGCAGCAAGGAAAATATCAACATCAGGATGTGCTTCTGAGAGAGCCTTAAGGCCTTCGGGAGCCGCAATAATTCCAAGGAATTTAATATGCTTTGCGCCGCGTTTTTTAATTTGAGTAATTGCATCTATTGCAGAACCGCCTGTTGCAAGCATTGGGTCAACAACGAAAACATCTCTCTGGTCAATATCTGCAGGAAGTTTGCAGTAATATTCAACAGGCTGAACTGTTTCAGGGTCTCTATAAAGACCGATATGACCAACCTTTGCAGACGGAACGAGAGCAAGCATACCCTCAACCATACCTAAACCTGCTCTGAGAATAGGAACTATAGCAAGTTTTTTACCTGAAAGAACCTTTGTTTTAGCAACGCAGATAGGTGTTTCTACCTCAACCTCTTCAAGAGGCAAATCTCTTGTTGCTTCGTAGCAGATAAGGTTTGCAATTTCAGAAATAAGAGCGCGAAACTCTTTTGAGCCTGTGTTGATATCTCTGAGAATGGAAAGCTTATGCTGAATAAGCGGATGGTCCATTATTAAAATTTTACCCATATTAAAACTCCCTTTCGGTTTATGTAACTATATTTTTATTATAAAACCACAACAAAACATTGTCAACTCATAATATATTATAAACTCTTTAAAAGTGATATTGCTTCTTTTATATCCCCGTTGAAATCATCTGTTCGTGCTTCTATAGAACAAGTATCGCAACCAATATCCTGAAGAGTTTTTATAAACTCACGATAGATATAAATAACCTCTTCTCTGTCGGTTGCCTTTGGATATGTTCTGTTTACGGGCTCTGCTATATGAGAATGAATAACCTTGCCGTTAAAATTTCTCATACCTGAAACAGAATCATTGTTACCGTACACATGATATAAATCCGCAAGACCAAAAACATTATCTGTACCGCAGAGTTCAGCCACATTAACGCCATCCTCAACAGTATAAATCATTGAGGATTCACAAAACCTCAAAGGTTCAAGTACTATGCAAGCGTTGATTTTTTTCGCCCTTGGAGCAGCATACTCACTGAGAAAATATACAAGCTGTTCCTCAGCTTTTTCTTTAGAATACCATTCGGAGAAGCTTCTTGCCTTACCTGAACCAAGCACGATTTTCTCAACGCCTAATACTTTTGCTCTTTCGAAGCCTTTATCAAGGTATTCTGAAATTCTCGCGTAGTCAACATTATCGCCAACAATGTTCATATCCCCCGGAATAAAGCCATTAGCGGCAATACATTTCAACCCCACGCTATCGAGAGCTTTTTTCCCTTCCGAAAATTTCTCATCATCAAAAGTTACAAGACAGCCGAAGCCTGTTTCAAAATAATCTACACCTGCATTGGCGGCACATTCTATTGCAACAAGATCATCAAGGCCTCTGCACACACCAAATTTCATATTATCACCTTCATTGGATGGATTTCAACATTTCTTCAGCATTTTTCAATTGAGTTTCTGTTATATCTCCACCACTTGTAATTCTTGCTATCTCTTGTTTTCTTCCCTCAAAATCAAGCGGTGTAACGCTAGTATATGTTTTGCCGTTCATGGCTGCTTTTTCTATAAGATAATGGTTATCGGAATACGCCATAAGCTGACTGAGATGGGTTACACAAAGCACCTGCTTACCCTGAGAAACTTCTTTTAATTTTGACGCAACTTTAAGGGCAGCTCTGCCACTTACACCTGAATCTATTTCGTCAAAAATCATAGTTTCAACCTTATCTTTATTTGCCATTATTGTTTTAAGGGCAAGCATAATTCGTGAAAGCTCACCGCCTGAGGCGATTTTTGTAATTGGTTTTGGCGCTTCACCAACGTTAGCAGAAATAAGAAATTCTGCGCTATCCATACCATTTTCGCAAAGAGAAACCTCTGAAAAATCAACCAGAAATTCTATATGAGGCATATCAAGAAAACGAAGCTCATTACAAACTTTTTCAGAGAATGATTTTGCAGTCTCTTTTCTCACGCGAGAAAGCTCCTGGGCAAGTACAACCGCTTCTGCCTTAACTGACCTGAATTGGTCTTTTAATTCCTGAAGCTTTTCATCAGAAAATGAAATATCATTAAGCTCCTTTTTGGCGTTTTCAAGATACTCCAATATTTCTTCTTCAGTTGAGCCGTATTTCTTACTAAGGTTATATATAAGATTAATTCTGTTTTCAATGCTTTCTAATTCCGCCTGTGAAAAACCGTCTTCATTTACGTTTGACCTTACAGTATTAGCAACATCCTCCAATTCGTAGTACAGATCGGAAAGCTTTTGCGATAACGATTGCAAATCGGAAGAAAACTGGGAAATACCGTTTAATTCTCTTGATGCGCCAGACAAAAGCTCAACGACACCATGGAAGGATTCGCCGCCTGACAGAGCCTCATAAGCTGCATATAATCCGCCCTGAATCTTCTCAAAATTCTGAAGCTCACTTCTTCTATCCTTAAGTGCTTGCCATTCACCCGGATTTATTTCAGCTTTTTCAATTTCATCTATCTGATAATTTAAAACATCTATTCTACGGGCTTTTTCTTCCTTATCACCTGAAAGCTTTTTGATTTTTGACTGTAAATCAAGGAGCAAATTAAATTTCTCTCTGTAATCAGAAAGCAGAGCCTCATTATCAGAAAGAGCATCTATATAACCTATATGAGTTTCGTTGTTTAATAGCTCTCTGTTATCCTGTTGCCCGTGGATACTCATAAGCTCTGCGCCTAATTCTTTAAGAACAGCAACTGTTACCAAAGAATTATTTACACGGCAGATATTTTTATCCGCGCTTATTGTTCTGGATATAAGTAAACTACCATCCTCATTAACTGGTAGCTCTAAATTTTGTAGTTTATCAATAACATTTTTACCCACACAAGAAAACAACGCCGTAACCTGAGCCTCCGTCTCTCCCGTTCTGATAAGCTCACGAGAGGTACGGAAACCAAGCACCGCGTTGATAGAATCAAGTATTATAGATTTACCTGCACCCGTTTCACCGCTAAGAACATTAAAGCCCCTTGAAAATTCAATCTCGGCGCTTTCAATAATAGCAATGTTCTTAATCTTTAAAACGGAAAGCATAAAAATTATCTCCCAATCATTCTGTTAAGTGCTTCTGCAACACCACGTGCCTCGTCTGCAGTTCTGCAAAGCATAAAAATAGTATCATCACCTGCTATAGTACCCACAACCTCGTGAACATTCATAGCATCTATAGTAGCGCAAGCAGCGCCTGCAAGACCAGGTGAACACTTTATTACACAGATATTTCCGGCATAGTCAACCTTTGTCATTGCACTTTGGAAAAGAGCGTCAAACATTCCCGGGTAGCTGTTATCTGTAGCTTTCTCAGCAGTATATTTATAAACACCGCTGGCACCAAGAGTTTTAAGAAGCCTTAATTCTTTTACATCTCGGGAAACAGTTGCCTGAGTAACATCGCAACCTTTATCACGGAGCATAACAAGAAGTTCTTCCTGAGTGCCGATATCATATTTTTCAATAAGTTCAAGTATTAACTTATGTCTTTTCTTTTTCATTTCAGTGCCACCTAACCGGAGATTTTTTTATTAAGTATATCTATAAAGGTATCTTGCTTTATTTTTATAAATTCTGCAGATTTATGTGATTTTTTAACTACTACCTTTGCGCTATCAGGAACAAGCACTGCCGCCTGACCATCGCAAGAGAGAATAGCCTCACCACTATTGTCATGGGCTAATTCGAGAAGAGAATTACCACCAAGAACAATTGAACGTGAGAACACACTATGAGAGCAGACCGGGGTCAATAAAATACTTTCAACGCTTGGCTCAACAATAGGTCCGCCCGCAGAAAGTGAATAGGCTGTTGAACCTGTAGGCGTTGAAACGATTGCACCATCAGCCATATAGTCAATAAGAGGAGTGCCGTTACACAAAGCAGAAAGTTTCATTATTCTTATATTGCCACTACGGGAGAGAACGGCATCATTAATGCAACTTGAATGATATAATATTTCCCCTGTTTTGTCAACAATCGAAACGTCAAGCATCATTCGTTTTTCTGTTATATAGTTGCCATCAACAACTTTTTCAAGATGACTTATTTCGTCTGCTTCAAGGCAAGCGAGATAAGCAAGTTTTCCTGCATTTATACAGATAATGGGTTTTCCGTATTCTGTAGCAAACTTGGCTGCATTTATAAACGAGCCATCGCCGCCAACAGATATTACAGCGTCTACCTGATTTATAGCATTCTGGTCTTCACAATAAGAGATAATATCGTTTTTACCAAACGCTTCTTCAAGACCTTCCGCCATAAAGACAGTACAATTAAGTTTTTTAATCTCTTGGAGAAGCCTTACAGTTACACTAAAGGCGTTTTCTCTTGTCATATTAGGAATTATATAAAACTTCAAAAAAACACCTCATTTATCAAGCACCTGATGAGATCGGGCAACCAGCTCACCTGCAGTTGCTATAATCTCAGAAGAATCTTGTTCTTCCTGACATTTTTTTATATACATAAGGTACTCTATATTACCTTCAGGACCTTTTACAGGAGAATGCTCCAATCCTAAAACCCGGAACTTTTGAGAAACCGCAAATTCAGCTATTGTTTTTATAACACTTTCATGAACCGCAGGGTCTCTTACAACACCTTTTTTACCTACATTTTCTCTTCCTGCTTCGAATTGTGGCTTTATAAGACAAACAGCCTCGCCATCTGCTTTTAAAAGCTCGTACATAACAGGAAGAATAAGCTTCAATGAAATAAAAGAAACATCAACAGAAGCAAAATCCACCTCATCGGGCACCTGTTCACGAGTTACATACCTGAAATTTGTTCTTTCCAAGTTAACTACCCTATCATCGCTACGCAATTTCCAAGCAAGCTGACCATATCCAACATCTATTGAATATACTTTTTTGGCGGCGTTCTGAAGCATACAATCGGTAAAACCGCCTGTTGAAGCGCCGATATCCATACAAACACAATCTGTTAATTGTATAGGGAAGCTTTGCATAGCCTTTTCAAGCTTAAGACCACCGCGGCTTACATACTTAAGGGTTGCTCCCCTGACCTCAATAATATCGTCAGACTTAATATCTCTGCCTGCCTTTATTTCTTTTTGATCATTTACATATACAATACCTGACATAATCAAGGCTTTTGCTTTTTCTCGACTTTCTGCAAAGCCTTGCTCAAAAAGAGCTATGTCAAGTCGTTTTTTATCACTCATAAATTCTCCTTAACGGTAGAAACCATACCATCGCAATCAAGCTTATATTGCTTGAATATTGATTCTGTTTTACCCTGCTTAACAAAGCAATCAGGGAATGCAGTTAAATAAAATTCAGGATCAAGTTTATTTTCAAGCATAACGCTTGCAAAGCTTTCGCCTACGCCACCGCTTTTGACGCCTTCCTCAAACATAAACACCTTTTTCACATTACGAATAGCATTTATGGATTCTTCGGGAATGGGCACAACCACATTAAGCTTTATTATTTTAACATTTATGCGTTCTGATTTAAGTTTTTTATATGCTTTATAGCTTTCGCCAAAAATTCTTCCGTAGGTTACTATGGCAATTTCTGCGTTTTCATCACCAAAAACATCAAAAGAATTACCACTACAAACATAATCCTCGGGCATTTCAGGTTCTGCGCCTCTCGGATATCTTATAACACAAGGACCATCAACATGATAAAGCGCATTAACGAAAGCATTGTTAAGCTCTGCATAATATGTCGGTGAATATACTGTTATATTAGGAATTCCGTTAAAGAATGCCGTATCATATATACCATTATGAGTTTCTCCGTCATCACCGACAACACCTGCTCTGTCCACAGCAATTATCATTTTACTTTGCTGAAGAGCGCAATCATGAAGAAGCTGGTCATAGCACCTTTGAAGGAATGTTGAGTAAACAACAAACACTGGTACCATATCACTTTTACTTACACCTAACGCAAACGGAACTGCATGCTCCTCTGCAATACCTACATCAAAGAATCTGTCAGGATATTCTTCTGAAAACTTTTTAAGTCCCGTACCCAAAGACATTGCTGCAGTTATGGCACAGATACGTTTATCCTTTGCTGCCTGATTAAAGAGAAACTCACCGAAATGCTCTGAGAAGTTCTCTTTTGGTTCAGGTAATGAGCCTTCAACATAATCAAATGCAGGTACACCATGAAAATCAGAGGGATTATTCTCTGCAGGTTCATATCCCTTACCTTTAATGGTGTTAACATGAATGAGAACCGGTCCGCCAATTATTTTGGCACCTTCAAGAGCATTACATAATTGAGAAATATTGTGTCCATCAATAGGACCCATATATGTAACACCCATATCTTCAAAGAAGTTACTCTGGTACATCATATTTTTAACTTCTGTTTTGATTTTAAAAAGCTTATTGGCGAGCGCATTACCTATAAGAGGGATTCTTGAAATTGCCCGCTCAGTAAAATCCTTAAGTCTGAAATAGCCTGACCTTGAGCGCATAACGGCAAGTCTTTTGGCAAGGTGTCCCACATTCTTTGAAATGGACATACCGTTATCGTTAAGAACGATTATAAGCCTTGCATCACCCATACGACCTGCATTGTTGATAGCCTCGTAAACAA